>JBGQHJ010000104.1:0-17491 GCA_041497895.1 Methylomirabilia bacterium | reverse complement strand
CCAGTCCATGCGTCTCGACCTGCGCACGCACCTCGACCTGGTCTCCTCGCACATGGCGGTGGTGCGCGAGACCGCGGATCACAAGGAAGGCGTGCAGGCCTTCAAGGACAAGCGGCCGCCGAAGTTCCAGGGGCGGTAGCGCGGCCCCGGCCGGCCGGGACCGTGGGCGCTACCGCACGATCAGGACGATCGAGAGCGCGAGCAGGACGCCCATCGTGATGTTGAAGGCGCGCAGGCGCCGCCGGGTCCGGAGGACGTGATGGACGGTGGCCCCGAACGCGAGCCAGACGAAGCCGCTCGGCAGCACCGCCGCCGCGAACAGCCCGCCGAGGCCCGCGGCCTGCCCGAGCGGGCTCCCCGCGTCGGCGTGGAGGAAGGTGCCGGCCGCGCTCGCGGCCACGAGCCACGATTTCGGGTTGATCCATTGAAAGAGGGCCGCGCCGACGAAGCCGACCGGATCGCCGCCGGTGGTCGCGTCGAGGCTCGCCGACATGGCGATCTTCCACGCTAGCCAGAGGAGGAAGGCGGCGCCGCCCCAGTTGAGGATCCGGAGCACGAGCGGATGGGCGAGGACGAGGCTCCCCAGCCCCAGCGGCACCAGGAACATCATGAGCCCCATGCCGACGATGACGCCCAGCAGGCACGGCAGCCCCCGCAGGACGCCCGCGTTCGCGCCCGCCGCGGTCAGCATGACGTTGCTCGGTCCCGGGGTCACCGCCGCCACCACCGCGAAGAGCAGGAAGGCCACCGCTTGCTCCGTCGTCATGTGCCACCTCCATGCGATCTGAGCAGACCAGATCCGGCGGGGAAGGTCTTGAACGATCGTGTCGGTCGCCGGCCGGCGGCTGGATCACCGGCGACGGGCCGGTCGGCGGCGTGGAGCGGTTCCGCGCGTGGTTCGCGGGCGAGGCGTATCACAAGCATCGCCACGACACCTACGCCATCGGCCTGACCGACCGCGGCATCCAGGCGTTCGACTATCGAGGGGCGGAGCGGGTGAGCACGCCCGGGCAGGTCGTCGTGCTCCACCCGGACGAGGTGCACGATGGCCGCGCGGGCACCGCCGACGGCTTCGGCTACCGGATCGTCTACGTGGAGCCCGCGCGGCTGGCCGACGCGCTCCGGGGCCTCCGCGGGCGGCCCGGTCCGCTGCCGTTCGTCCGCGAGCCCGTATCGCTGAACGGCCTCCTGGCGGGGGCGGTCCGGAGAGCCTTCGAGGACCCGCTCGAGCCCCTGGCGGTCGACACCCTCGTCGCCGACCTGGCCGGGGGCCTGCTGGCCGCGGAGGGCAGCGGCGCTCGGCCGGCGCCGTCACGGCGCGTGAACGTGTCGGCCCTCGAGCGCGCGCGCCAGTTCCTGGACGCCGAGCGGACACGCGTGGTGCGCTCCACGGAGCTCGAAGCGCTCACCGGCCTGACGCGCTACGACCTGGCCCGCCAGTTCCGGGTCGTGTTCGGCACGAGCCCGTACCGCTACCTGCTCATGCGCCGGCTGGACCTGGCGCGGGAGGGGATTCACCGCGGGCGCCCGCTGGCGGACGTGGCCCTCGAGGCCGGGTTCGCGGACCAGGCGCACCTCACCCGGGTGTTCAAGGCCGCGTTCGGGCTGACGCCCGCCCGCTATCGCGCGCTCCGCACCCGGCGGAAGGGCTACTGACCGCGGCCCATGGTGTAGAACTCGGGGTTGGGGCGCATGCCCGCCACGTTCGCCATCCGGTTCGAGAGGTTGAAGAACGCGGCGACCGCGCCGATGTCCCAGATGTCGGAGTCGCTGAAGCCGTGCCCGCGCATCGCGTCCAGGTCGGCCGGCTCGACGGCCGCGGAGCTGGTCGTCACCTTGACCGCGAAGTCGAGCATGGCCCGCTCGCGCGGGGTCAGGTCGGCGTGCCGGTAGTTCGCGGTGACCTGGTCGGCGAGGTGGGGCTTCTTGCTCAGGATACGGAGCGCCGCTCCGTGGGCCACCGTTCAGTAGGTGCACGCGTTGACCGCGCTGACCGCGACCACGATCATCTCGCGCTCCGCGCGCGACAGGCCGGACTCCCCCCGCATCAGCGCGTCGTAGTACTGGAAGAACGCGCGGAACTGATCCGGCTTCCAGGCGTAGGCCAGGAACACGTTCGGGACGAAGCCGGTCTTCTTCGCGGTCGCCTCGATGACCTCCCGCATGTCGGCGGGCAGGGTGGCCGGGTCGGGCACCGGGAAGCGGCTGATCGACGCGGCGGTCATCGCGCGTTCTCGTAGCGGAACGTGACGAACACTGCGATCATGGCGGTCTCCTTTCGCGCGCTGGTGGCGCCGGCGCCGATGGTGACACGCGGGCGCGCCGATCTCAAGCGACGGCCCGGCGGCGGCCGGGGTTGACGGCCGGTCCTCCCTGCGCCTAAGGTCGTCGAGTGAGGAACTCCGGCCTCATCGCGGTGGTGATCCTGGTGCTGGGCCTCGGGAGCGCGCTCTGGATCTACGTGGCCGCCGCGCTCGCGCCCGGCGACGCCTCGGGCGAGGATCCCACCGACTCCAAGCAGTACCAGCGCCAGATGGAGCTCTACGGCGGCAAGGCGAACGTGCTGGCCGCGGAGCTCATGCGATGGCTCGGCAGCCTGTGGCACGGCCGGCGTCTCGCGCTCACGGTGGCGTGCGCCACGGTCCTGGTCGCGGCCGGCGTCTGGCTCCTGGCCGATCCGCTGCCGGCGAACGGTGACGCGCGCCCGTCGCGCGACGGCCGATGACCAAGCGGGTGCGGTACTTCTCGGGCCAGCTCCTCTCGGCCGCCGACTTCCAGGCCGAGCAGGATTACACGCGCGACCGGCTCCGCCGGCACAACCGGTGGCTGCACGGCTGGGGCGTGGTCGGGGGGCTCGCGGTCTCGGTGAGCCGGGAGAAGGTCGTGGTGGCGCCGGGGCTCGCGATCGACGGGCTCGGCAACGAGGTCGAGATCTGCGAGCCCGCGCACCGCGCGCTGCCCACCTCGGCCGGGCCCTGCTACCTGACGGTGGCCTTCGCCGAGCGCGACACGGACCCGGTCGGCGATCCGCCCGTCTGCACCCGCGTCGAGGAGGGGTGGGTGCTCGCCTACGAGGACAGGGAGCCGGCGCGCACGCCGCCCGGGCCCGCCCGGATCGCGCTCGCGCGGCTCGTGCCCTCGCGTCGCGGGTGGCGGGTGGACCCGCGGTACCGGGCTCACCGCGCGCGGGTGTCACGCGCGCCGTCCTCCTGACGGGCGGAGGGCCCGGGCATGCTCGAGCTGATCGCGCGGATGGTCGACATCACCACGCTGAGGGTGGACGCCATCGTCAACGCGGCCAACGAGATGCTCGCGGCGGGCGGCGGCGTGTGCGGGGCCATCCACGCCAAGGCGGGTCCCGAGCTGGCCGCCGCGTGCGCCGCGGCCGGCGGCTGTCCCACCGGCGAGGCGCGCATCACCCCGGGCTTTCGCCTCCCGGCGCGGTACGTCATCCACGCGGTGGGGCCGTACTGGCGGGGCGGCGCCGCGGGAGAGCCCGACCTGCTCGCGTCGGCCTATCGCGCGTCGATTCGCCTCGCCCAGGAGCACGAGGTCCGGAGCGTGGCGTTCCCGGCGATCAGCACCGGGATCTTCGGCTACCCGCTCGGGCCGGCGACCCGGATCGCGGTGGAGGCGGTGCGGGCGGCGACGGCCAGGCCCGGGACCATCCGGCAGGTGATCTTCGCGTGCTTCAGCGCCGACGTCTTCATGGCCTATCGCGACGAGGGCATTGCCGGCCAGCCTTGAGGTCGGCCATCTCGCGGAAGATCCCCCGCACGTGCTCGACGTGGCGCGCGAGGTCGTGCCGATCCGCCACCCGACGCCGCGCCTGCGCGGGCAGGGAGTGGGTGGGAAAGACCTCGCGGCGGGCGACGCGGCGCAGCTGGTCGTGGAGCGCGGTCTCGTCCCGGTTGGGAAAGAGCAGCCCGCTCGTGCCGCGCTCGATCGTCTCACCGAAGCCGCCGAGCTCGCTCGCGATCACCGGGACGTCCCGGACGATGGCCTCGAGCGCCACGAAGCCCAGCGGCTCCGCCCAGAGAGACGGCGCGACCAGGGCCCAGGCGTCCGCGAGCTGGGCTTCGAGCGCGGCCGGCTCGAGCCAGTCCAGCATCGAGACCGCGTCGCCGAGCGCCAGCGCTTCGATGAGGCTCGCGATGGCCGGGGCGTCGGGGCCACGGCCGACGATCCGCAGCCGCGCGGACGGCATGTCCCGGTGGAGGCGCGCGAAGGCCCGCAGCAGCAGCGGGACGCCCTTCTCCGGCTGCAGCCGCCCGCAGAAGACGAACGTCGGCGCGTCGGCGGGCCGGCGTCGAAACGAGGGGCCGGGCGCGGGAATCGGCAGCGGCACGTGCTCGGCCTGGACCCCGTAGCGCGCGAGCTCGTCCTGCATCCACCGGCTGCCGACCACGATCCGGTCGGCGGAGCGCAGCCCCGCGCGGATGAGCGCGTAGCGCGGTTGATCCCGCAGCCAGTGGGGCAAAGTGAGGCAACCTCCCCGCCAGCACACGACGCCGGCCTGGACCTGGCATCGCTGCCCGTCGGGGAGCAGCTTGCAGCCGGTCGGGCAGACCACCTTGTAGTCGTGCAGGCTGAGGACGGTGGGCACGGCGCGCAGCGGGCGCAGGATCGCGGGCGAGAGGTGCGAGGCGAAGGTGTTCACCAGCGCCACCTCGGGGCGGAACACCCGGAGGGCCCGGTGCACCTGCGCGACCGCGAACGGATTCACGATCTGCAGGAGGGCCTGGCCCGCCCGCCGCTCCGTGCCCCACGCGCGGAACTCGGCGAGGCCGTCGCCGGCCGAGCCGACGGTGCTCGTGAGGAGGCGGACCTCGTCGCCGGCGCCCGCGAGGCCGGCGCGGAGCCACGCGGTGTAGGCCTCCACGCCGCCGCGCGCGCGCACCCAGTCGGTCACGAGGAGGACCCGCATCTCCCGGGAGCTCAGTCGATCGACTCGACGGGAACGCGCCGGCCCGTGCGGGCGGCCTGCTCGGCGGCCAGCACCACCGCGAGCGCGCGCGCGCCGTCCTCGATGCTGGCCACGGGCCCGGGCCCGCCGCGGAGACGATCCACGAACGCGGCGAGCGAGAGCCGGAAGGACGGCTCGTACGACGGCCGGGCGAGGCGCCGCACCGCGAGCGACGCCAGCGCGGCGCCGGGGCGCACCCACGACGCCCGCATGCCATAGCCGAAGCGTCGGGCCACCCGAAGATCGAGCCGGCTCCGGTAGCGGTCGACCCGGAGCGTCCCGCGGTCGCCGATCAGCTCGAGGTAGTCGGCGGGCCCGGTGCGGAAGCTGAAGTAGGCCTGGACGTCGCAGCCGCTCCGCAGGGTCAAGGTCAACCGGGCCACGTCCTGGTCGGTCTCGAGGGAGCCGATGCGGGCCTCGTCGACGCTGATCACCTCGTCCGAGAGCATCCACCGCAGCGAGTCGACGTGGTGGGAGGCCAGATCGAGCAGGACGCCGCCGCCGGTCTCCCGCCGGCTCTTCCACGCCGGCATGCGACCGGCCACGACCGGTTCGCAGAACGCGGTCTGCACCGCGCGCAGGACGCCGAGCCGGCCGGCTCGAACCAGGTCGGCCGCGCGGCGGTGCAGGGGATGGGCGCGGAAGTTGAACCCGACCGCCCCGACCACCTGCGCTTCCCGCACCGCCGAGAGCACGCGTCGCGCCTCGCCGGCCTCGAGGGCGAGCGGTTTCTCGATGTAGACGTGCTTGCCGGCGCGCGCGGCGGCCACCGCCAGGGCCGCGTGCGAGGGCGTGGCCGAGGTGATGATCACCGCGTCCACGTCGTCGCGGGCGATCGCATCGTCCGCCCGCTCGTGCACCGGGCCCTTCGTGATCCGCTGGGCCCGGGCCCGCGCGGCCGGGTCCGGGTCCGCGGCGGCCACGAGCCGGGCGCCCGGCAGGCGGGCCAGGATCGGCAGATGGGCCCAGCACGCGAGCGTGCCGCAGCCGAGCACCGCGACGCCGACGGGAGCCGGGCGCGCCTCAGCGCTTGCGGCTCGCGTAGGCGACCTTGTGCAGCTCGATCTCGGTCATTCGCGCCTCGGCGGAGGCAGGCGCGGCTCCCGCGTACGCCACCGCTTCCCCGACGGCCCGGAGCACCGCGCCCACGACGATCATCGGCCTCGTGCCGAGCGGCAGGCGCTGTGCGCGGCCGATCCGGCGCGCCGGCTCCCGCAGGCGGGCCACCAGCACGAGCGCGATCAGCGGCGAGGCGAGGATGTAGAGCAGCCGCCGCCACCACGGCCACCGGGCGGCGCGCAGGGAGCCGAGGATGAACCCGGCCAGCAGCTTCTCGTGGACGTAGGGCCCCAGGCGTCCCACGTTGAGGTGGGCGATGCGCGCGCCGGGCTCGAAGTAGGCGCGATGACCGTGGCGGTGGAGCGCCGGCCAGAGCGCCTCCGAGTAGGTATCGAGCGCGGCCTCGAGCCCGTCGCCCAGCTCGACGAGGACGTGGCGCCGGTAGGCGGCGTTGTAGATCAGCGCCTCCGGGATCTCGCCCGGCGCCCGCCCCTCGCCCCAGCGCCCGTAGTCCGACACGTAGGCAGCCCAGCTCACCGGCCCGCTGGGATTCGCGTTGGTGATGGCGGGCACGACCGTGGCCCACGGGCCCTCGAAGGCGGCGAGGAGGGCCGCCGCCCAGCCCGGCTGCGGGTAGGTGTGGGTCTCGCCGATGAACACGAGCGGCGCCGTCGCCGCACGGATCCCCACCGCGCGGGCCGCGGCCAGGCCGGCCGACGGAGCGACCGGGACGAAGCGCACCGCCGCGAAGCCGTCCAGCTCCTGACGATGCGCGTCGAGCGAGCCGGGCGGCAGGGGCGCGACGATGACGACCTCGAGCCGGTGCTTGACCGTCTGTTCTCCGAGCCGTCGGACGACGGGCCTGACCGTCTCGTAGGTGTCCGTGGCGAGGACGACGGCCATCTGGGTCTCGGGATCCACTGCCGCCCGAGACTAGGGGACAACGCCGCCGTGAGTCAAGCCGCCTCCAGATTCAGCAGCTCGGCCGTCGATGCCCGATGGTTTGGCAGTCGCGCGCCCGCCCGCGCGCGGTCCACTACGGGTAAGTACGCAGTTCCGGCCATTTGTCCCCGAGACGTGTGGCTGGTACGGCGGTTGCTGACGTGACCTCAGATGCGGCAAGAGCGGCGCGCATGAACAAGATCGAGGAGCTGAAAGCGCAGAAGGACGGGCTCGACGTCGGCGCGGACATCCCGCGCTACGCGGAGCTCGGTCTCGAATCGATCGAGGAAGGCGACCTCGACCGCCTGAAGTGGTGGGGGGTGTTCTTCCGCAAGCAGACCCCCGGCTACTTCATGATGCGGCTGCGCATCCCCAACGGGGTCACCAGTGCGGCCCAGCTGCGCGGCATCGGCGGCCTCGCCAACCGCGTGGGCCGGGGGCTGGTCGACATCACCACGCGCCAGCAGGTGCAGCTCCGGTGGATCCGCATCCAGGACGTGCCGCAGATCCTCGACCGGCTGCTCCACGTCGGGCTGGTCACGCTGCAGACCGGCATGGACAACATCCGCAACATCATCGGCTGCCCGGCCTTCGGCCTCACCCCCGACGAGGTGCTGGACGCCTCGCCGGTGGCCCGCGCCTTCACCGCGATGTTCGTGGGGAACAAGGCCTACACGAACCTGCCCCGGAAGTTCAACGTCGGCATCACCGGCTGCCGCGAGAACTGCACCCACTCCGAGACCCAGGACATCGCGCTGGTCCCGGCGGTGAAGGCCTTCGGCCCCGACGAGGTGAAGGGCTTCAACGTGCTCGTCGGCGGCAAGAACGGCTCGGGCGGCTACCGGGTGGCCTCGGCCCTCGACGTGTTCGTGCGGCCGGACGAGGCGGCCGAGATCTGCAGCGCGATCGTGCTGGTGTTCCGCGACCACGGCGCCCGCGACGCGCGCAACAAGATCCGGCTCTCCTTCCTGCTCGAGTCGTGGGGCGAGGAGAAGTTCCGGGAGGTGGTGGAGGCGCGGGTGGAGCGGCGGCTCGAGAAGGCCGGCGCGGACCAGCGGCTCGCCCGGTCCACCGACCACGTCGGGGTGTTCCGGCAGAAGCAGCCCGGGCTGAACTACGTGGGCCTCCTCGTCCCGGTGGGGCGCGTCACCGGCGATCAGCTCCTCGAGGTGGCCCGGCTGTCCGAGCGGTACGGGACCGGCGAGGCGCGCCTGACGGTGGACCAGAACGTCATCATCCCGAACGTCGCCGATCCCGTGCTCGGCCAGCTGACCGCCGAGCCGCTGCTCCGCACGCTCCGCTACGACCCGCCCGGCGTGCTGCGGGGCCTCGTGAGCTGCACCGGGGTCGAGTTCTGCAACCTGGCCGTGATCGAGACCAAGAGCCGCGCCCTCGCGATCGCCCACGCGCTCGAAGCCAAGGTGCCGGCCACCAAGCCGGTGCGGATCCACTGGTCGGGCTGCCCGGCGGGCTGCGGCAACCACACGGTGGCGGACATCGGGCTGCTCGGCACCCGCACGAAGGTCGACGGCAAGGTGGTCGACGCGGTGGACATCTACATGGGCGGCGCGTCGGGGCCGCAGGCGAGCCAGGGGATCAAGGTGCTCGAGAGCGTGCCCTGCGACGACCTGCCGCGCGTGCTCGAGGGGCTGGTCCGCTACGGCGAGTTCGAGCGGGTGCGCCGGCAGATCCGCCTGCTCCAGCCCGCGGTCGGCGCGACGACCGCGCCCGAGCGCGCCGCGCCCCCACCGGCGTCGACGGTCCGCCCCGACGAGATCGCGGAGGGGCGCGGCAAGGCGATCACGGTGGGTGGCGCCGAGATCGCGGTCTTCAAGTGCGAGGGGCGGCTCTACGCGACGCAGAGCTGGTGCCCCCACGCGGGCACGCCGCTGGCCGCCGGCACGGTGGAAGGTGGAGCCGTCGTCTGTCCGGCGCACGGCTACCGCTTCGATCTCCGGACCGGCGCCTGCGCCACCGACGCGCAGCTCCGGCTCAAGACCTATCAGCTCGTCCCGGATGGGCCGGGCTTCACGGCGCAGGAATAGGGCCGGCCGAAGAGAGAAAGGAGCCACTGGACATGTCCTACGTCAAACCCGACGCGGTGCTCGAGCAGATGGTGCAGGCCGGAGCGACGAAGGCGCGGCTCGCCCCGAGCGATCTTCTCGTGCGCGGCTTTCTCTCCGGGGCGCTGCTGGGCTTCGCCACCACGCTGGCGTTCACCGCCTCGCTCCAGACCCACGTGGGCCTGGTGGGCGCGCTGGTCTTCCCGGTGGGCTTCGTGATGATCGTGCTGCTGGGGCTCGAGCTGGTGACCGGCAACTTCGCGCTGCTGCCGCTGGCGGTGCGGGAGCGGCGGATCGGCGTGGGCGAGCTGCTGGGCAACTGGGGGCTGGTCTTCGTCGGCAACCTGGCCGGGAGCGTCTTCTATGCGTGGCTGTTCACGCTGACGGTGGCGCCCGACTCCGAGATGGCCCGGCAGCTGGTCGCGGTGGCCCAGGCCAAGACGCTCGGCTACGCGAAGCTCGGGGTTCACGGGATGGCGGTCGCGGTGGCGAAGGCCATCCTCTGCAACTGGATGGTCACGCTGGGCGTCGTGATGGCGCTCACCTCGCAGTCGACCGGAGGGAAGATCGCGGCGATGTGGCTGCCGATCCTCACGTTCTTCGCGCAGGGCTTCGAGCACTCCGTCGTGAACATGTTCGCGATCCCGGCCGGCATGATGATGGGCGCGGAGGTGAGCGTACGCGACTGGTGGCTCTGGAACCAGATCCCGGTGACACTCGGCAACGTCGTGGGAGGCATGCTCTTCACCGGCATGGCGCTCCAGTTGACGTATCGCAAGCGCGTGCCGCCCGCGCCCGCCGCCTCCGTCGCGGCGATTCCCGGGGAGATGGTCGCCGGGGGCTGATGGCGTACTACCCGGTCTGCCTGGAGATGGCGGAACGCCGCTGCCTGGTGGTCGGCGGCGGGCCGGTGGCCGAGCGCAAGGTGGCCGGGCTGCTCGACGCCGGGGCGCGACTCACCGTCGTGAGCCCATCGGCGACGGACCGGCTGCGCGAGTGGGCCCGGACGGACCGGATCCGGTTGCGGTTACGCGAGTACGCGGCGAGCGACCTCGCCGGGCACTCGGTCGTCTTCGTGGCCACCGACGACGGGCTCGTGAACGCCGAGGTGGCGCGGGACGCGCGGGCGGCGGGCGTGCTGCTCAACGCCGCCGACGATCCGGCGCGCTGCGACTTCATCCTCCCCGCGGTCCTGAGGCGCGGCGAGCTCACCGTCGCGGTCTCCACCGGCGGCGTCAGCCCGGCGCTCGCCCGCTCGGTGCGCGACGAGCTCGGCGCGTACCTCGACCGGGAGGATTACGCGGCGCTCGCCCGGGTCGCGGCGGACGTCCGGCGGACGCTACGCGATCGGGGCACGCCGGCTCCCTGGGAGCGGTGGCGGCTCGCGCTGGGCGCCGAGGTCCGCGCGCTCGTCCGGGCCGATCGGCTCGACGCGGCGCGGGAGCGCCTGCTGGATGGACTGCGCGGCTAGCGGGCGCGTGGTCCTGGTCGGGGCCGGCCCCGGCGACCCCGAGCTGATCACGCGGCGGGGGCTCCGCTGGCTCCAGCGCGCGGAGGTCGTGGTCTACGATCAGCTCGTGAGCCCGGAGCTCCTCGACGAGGCGCCGCCGGACGCGCTGCTGCTCTTCGCCGGCAAGTCGGCGGGCAACCACTGCATGCCGCAGGCGGCCATCAACGCGCTGCTCGTGCGCCACGCCCGGGCCGGGCGGCTGGTGGTCCGGCTGAAGGGCGGCGACTCCTTCGTGTTCGGGCGCGGCGGCGAGGAGGCGCGGGCCTGCCTCGCCGCCGGCGTGCCCGTCGACGTGGTGCCCGGCGTGACCTCGGCGGTGGCGGTGCCGGCCGCGGCCGGCATCCCGGTCACTCATCGCGGCGTCGCGTCCTCGTTCGCGGTGATCACCGGTCACGAGGATCCGGACAAGCCGGGCGGGCGCGTGGACTGGGAGCGTCTCGCCGGCGCGGTGGACACCATCGTCGTCCTGATGGGGACGGCGGCCCTGCCGGAGATCGCCCGGTGTCTTCTCGCCGCCGGCCGCGAGCCCGAGACGCCCGCCGCCGTGATCCGCCGGGGCACGACCGCCGCCGAGGAGGTGGTGACCGGCACTCTCGCGGACATCGCGCGTCGGGCCGCGCATCTCGCCCCGCCGTGCACGATCGTGATCGGCGAGGTGGTCCGGCTCCGCTGGGCGCGCCGGGCCGCCGACGTCGCGATGTCGGCGAGGAACGGGGTCGTGTAGACTCGGGCGGATGACGCCCGAGCATCGCGCCCTGATCGAGCGGATGCGATCGTCCGCGCTGGTCGTCCGCCGCGCGGTGGAGAGCGCGCCCCGCGCGCGCTTCGACAGACCGCCCAGGCCCGGGGAGTGGTCGGCGCTCGAGACGCTGACCCACCTGCGCGACGTGATCGTCCACGTCTACGGGCTGCGCATGCGGCGGCTGTTCTACGAGGACGCGCCCCTCTTCGCCGACTTCGACGAGGAGGCCTACCGCCCGGCCAGCCTGGCGCGCGGCGAGAGCGTCGAGTACCTGCTGGACACCTTCGTGGGCGAGCAGGAGCAGCTCGCGCGCCTGCTCGAGGCGCTGCCCGACGCGGAGTGGGCGCGCCAGGGCACCCACCCGCGATACGGCGGCATGTCCATCGAGTTCCTGGCCCGGCGGGCGGGCGAGCACGCCGAGGAGCACGCGGCGCAGATCACGGCGGCGGTGGAGGGGAGGTAGGAACCGCCCCTCACCCTGCCCTCTCCCCCGGGGGGAGAGGGTGGAGGGGTTAGCGGGCGGAGGGAAAGCGCGGGGGGCGCTTCTCCCGGATCGCGGCGGCGCCTTCCCGCACGTCCTCGTGCATGAAGGTGAGCATCTCGAGCGCGATCGACTGATCGAAGATGGGCCCGGCCATGCGCAGCCAGTTGTTCAGCGAGCGCTTGGTCCAGCGGATGGCCTGCTGGGCGCCGGTGGCGAGCTTGTCGGCCACCTCGAAGGCCTTGGGGAGCAGCTCGGCCGGCGGTACGCAGAGGCTCACCAGGCCGATGCGCTCGGCCTCGCGGCCGTCGATGAAGTCGCTGGTGAGCAGGTAGTACTTGGCCTTGGCCATGCCGCAGAGCAGCGGCCAGACGATCGCGGCGTGGTCCCCGGCCACCACGCCGAGGCGCGTGTGGCCGTCGGTGAAGCGCGCGGTTTCCGAGATGATGCTGATGTCGGACAGGAGGGCCACCACCAGACCCGCGCCCACCGCGACCCCGTTGATGGCCGAGATGACCGGCTTGTCGAGGTTGATCATGTTGTAGACGATGTCGGAGGCCTCGCGCAGCGTGCGCCCCATGCGCTTCGGGTCTCGGCTGTTGGCCTCCACCATGTCCAGATCGCCGCCCGCCGAGAAGGCGCGGCCCGCGCCGGTCACCACCGCGACGCGCGCGCTGTCGTCCGCATCCAGGGTGAGCCAGACCTGGGTCAGCTCCCAGTGCAGCCGGTCGTTGGTGGCGTTGAGCACCTCCGGCCGGTTGATCGTGATGAGCACCACCCCGTTCGGCCGGCGCTCGAACGTGAGGTGCTGGTAGTCGCGGTAGTCCATGGCGCGTCGCCTCCTGTCGGGTGTGAGATCCGCCTGGGAGGCTAGCACGGCCGGGGACCGACGGCCCGTGGATGCAGGACGTCGAGCGCCCATCCGACGTCGAGCCGCTCGCCGAGCCAGGCAGGGCACGCGGTCCGCGCGTGGAGCTGCAGTCCCAGCGCGGCGTGCTGCGCGTGCAGCGTGTGAATCGGATCCGTGGGCACCGGGGCCGTCGGCGCCACTTCTGGTAGCGGCCGTCCATCCGGCCGACGGAAGTCGAGCGCGCCGTCAGGTCCTCGTGAGACTTGATAGCCCTCTTCATGTATCGCGTGATGATGGCGGCGGCACAGCAGGACCAGGTTGCCGAGCGTGGTGGGGCCACCCTGGGCCCAATGACGCATGTGATGGCCCTCTCCGACCCGTGCATGACAGCCCGGGAAGCGACAGCTCCGGTCCCGATGGAGCAGCGCGCGACGAAGCGCGGGCGGGATTGTCCGCGTCCGGGGCGCCGGGACGTTTCCGCGGAAACGTGGCTCCCTTCTTCCAGCACGGATTGGCCGGGTTGCTCGGGATCCGCGAGCACTGCGGCGTCCACGTGGACCACGACCTGATAGCGCTCGCCCGGGGCACCGGGGTCGATCTCGCGATGCAGCGCCGTTTCCGCCAGCAGGGCCAGCGCGTCGGCCTGCTGCTGGGCGCGAGTCGGAGGCGCCATGGCGGGGTCCGATGCGGCCGTGCCGGCCGTGCCGCGCGTCCGCTGGTACAGCGTCTCGCGGGCGGCGTCGAGCGCCCTGACCAGCAGGGCGCCGACCTCGGGAGCCAGCCGGCCGCGGACGACCACCGTGCCATCCTCGTCCTCGTAGACGTGCCGCCCCCGCTCCGCGTGCTGTCGCGTCGCCTGCCGGGTCTCGGCCTGCCGGTCCACGCGCCGCTAGCCCCGCACGATGCGCTCGATGTGCGCCGCGGTGCCCGCGCGCCCGACCGCCAGCAACCGCGCTTCGGTCTCGGGCGTGGCCACGCGGGTCAGGGCGCGGACCTTGGCGTAGGAGAGCTCCCCGCGGGCCAGTGCCTCGGCCAGGCGCGGCAGCGTGCCGAGCGCGCGGGCGACCCGCACCCGCTCGCGGGCGGCGCCCAGGTCGAGGCCCACGCGCCATCCGAGCCAGGCGGCGCAGGAGGAGAAGACGCTGTTCCAGCCGCCGCGTGCGTCGAAGTCGCGAATGAGGGTGAGCAGGCGGGCGGTCGCGGCGTCGAGGTGCGCGGACAGCTCGGCGATCTCGTCGCCCAGGCGGTCCAGGTCTGCGAACGGATGCGGCGGGGCGGGCAGGGGTTGCGAGGCGATCGGCATGACGAGCCCTCCTTCAGTGGAGCGACTCTACACCCCGAGTTCAGCGATGCCGGAATGCGCCCATGTCCGACGAGGGCACGCGGCCAAATGGTTTTTCAGTGCCGCGACGCCGAACGCGCCCCACGATCGCGCTTGGCGCTCCTGGCTGCCACTTGCCGAGGGTCCGCAGCCGATTGCCGGCGAGCCGTGCCGAGGCCGTCAAGTGAAAAAGGCATGGCCGGCGGATCTTGACGCAGCATGGTCAGCGCGCGAAGATCGCGCGGTCCGATGACTGGCACTATCGGGCAGGAGGAACTGCAATGATCACGTGCTACCTCCGCTACACGATCGACCCGTACCAGGTCGAGGCGTTCGAGCGCTACAGCCGTATGATCCTGCCGCTGGCCGCGAAGTACGGAGGCGTACACCACGGCGCCTTCCTTCCGCACGAGGGGCCGAACAACATCGCGGTGCACCTGTTCAGCTTTCCGTCGCTGGCGGAGTACGAGCGCTACCGGACCGCGGTTCGGGATGACGAGGTCGCGAAGGAGGCGTGGCGCCTGGCCGAGGAGACGCACTGCATCGTGAGCTTCGAGCGGAGCTTCATGCGCCCGATCTTCCCCGCGGAGCCCTGATCCCGCCCCTCACGCCACCGCGGCGAGCTGGCCGATGATGGCCACGCAGGCCTCGGCCAGCTCCCGGCCCTTGGTGGCCATGTGCTGCTTGAAGAACTCCGCGTGCACCGCATGCTCGTGGAAGTGGTGCGGTGTGAGGACGGCGGACAGGACCGGGACGTCGGTCTCCAGCGAGGTCTGCACGATGCCCTGCAGCACCGCCTGCGCCACGAAGTCGTGCCGGTAGATGCCGCCGTCGACGACGAGGCCACTCGCGCACACCGCCGCGTAGCGACCGGTCCGGGCGAGCCTGCGGGCCATCAGCGGGATCTCGAGGCTCCCGGGCACCGAGAAGAGCTCCACGTCGCCCGCCGCATACCCGCGCTGCGCCAGCTCGGCCATGAAGGCCTGCCGGCAGTGATCGGTGATGTCGGTGTGCCACGAGGCCTGGACGTAGGCGATCGGCTTCAAGGCCATGACGTTCCTCCGTGAGTGTGGGGTCTGGCCGGTAGTGTAGACCGGCGCCGGCGCCTTGACGAGATCGCCGCCGACGGGGCACTATCTGGCCCACTCGCGTGCTTCCCGACAACCTCGGCTATCTCTTCGACACCGCGCTGGCCCTTGCTCCGTCGAAGCCGGCGGTGTTCCAGGGCGACACGGTCCTGACCTACGCGGAGCTCGACGCCCGCTCCAACCGCATGGCCAACGTGCTGGCGGCGCTGGGGGTGACCGCGGGCGACCGCGTCGCGCTGCTCTTCAACAACGACTACCGGTTCCTCGAGACGCTGTTCGGCGCCATGCGCCTGGGGGCGGTGGCGGTGCCGCTCAATATAAGGATGGGCGACGAGGCGCTCCGCTACGTCGCCGAGGACTCGGAGGCGGGGGTGCTGGTGGCGAGCGCCGCGCTGGCCGAGCGGGGGCGGGCGCTGGCCGCGCAGATCCCGGCCATCAAGCACGTGATCGCCGACGGGTCGGCGGCCGAGGGCGCGCTGGCGTACGAAGCGGTGGTGGCCGCCGCATCGCCCACGCTCGCGCGCCGCGCGACCGGGTTCGACGAGGTGTGCATGCAGCCCTACACGTCGGGCTCGACCGGCAAGCCCAAGGGCGTGCTGCTCACGCATGGCGGCCAGATCTGGAACACCGACGTCATGCGCAAGGCGCTGCTCGCCGACGACACCGAGCGCGCCCTGATCGCGGTGCCGCTCTACCACAAGAACGCGATGCTGGGCGCGGTGAAGCCGTTCCTGCTGGGCGGGGGCTCGCTCGTGATCCTGCCCGGCTTCGACGCGCTCGAGGTGATCCGCGCGATCGACCGCTACAAGGTGACGTATCTCACCGGCGTGCCCGCGATGTACAAGATGATCCTCGCCGAGAAGGAGGCGCTCGGCCGCCACGACGTCTCGAGCGTGCGCTACGCGGTGTGCGGCTCGGCCGAGGTGCCCGACGAGCTGCTGGAGGAGTTCCGCCGCGTGTTCGGCGCGCCCATCGCGGAGAGCTACGGGCTCACCGAGGGCGGCCCGGTGCCCGTCACCAACACGCGCTGGGGTCTCAAGAAGCGCGGCTCCTGCGGCCTGGCCTTCCCGGGCTGCGACGTGCGGCTGGTGGACGAGGCGGGCACCGAGGTGGGCGTGGACACCGTGGGCGAGCTGATCACCCGCAACCCGGGGCTGGCCAGGGGCTACTGGAAGCTGCCCGAGGCCACCGCCAGGAAGTTCCGCGACGGCTGGCTCGCCACCGGCGACCTGATGCGGCGGGACGCCGACGGCTACTACTACTTCGTCGGGCGCCGCGACGACATGATCAACGTGTCGGGCGAGAACGTGTACCCCAAGGAAGTGGAGGACATCCTGCTCCAGCATCCGAACCTGCGAGACGCCTGCGTGGTGCCGGCGCCTCACGACGTCAAGGGCGAGGTGCCGATCGCCTTCGTGGTGGCCCGCGAGGCGGGCCGGACCACGGAGGACGACGTGCGGCGCTTCTTCCTGGAGCGCGGGGCCCCGTACGCCAATCCACGGAAGGTGGTGTTCCTGGACGCGCTGCCGCTGGGCGGCACCGGCAAGATCGACCGCACCGCGCTCAAGGCGCGGGCCCGGGAGATGGGCTCGTGACGACGGCCGGCGGCGGGGAGCTGCGCTTCGATCACTCGCCGTTCATGCGCTTCATGGGCCTCGAGATGGTGCGGGCCGAGAAAGGCCTGGTCGAGATCCGGCTGCCGTTCCGCGAGGAGTTCCTGCGCCACGACGGGGCCGACTGGCTGCACGGCGGAGTCGTCAGCGCGCTGGCCGACATCGCGGGCGACTACGCGGTGATCACCGAGACCAGCGCGGGCGTGCCCACCATCGACATGCGGGTGGACTACCTGCGGCCGGCGCGGCGGGGTGACCTGACGGCGGTCGGGCGCACGGTGCGGGTCGGCAAGACGGTGAGCGTGGCCGACGTGGAGATCCGCGACGCGAGCGGCGCCCTGGTCGCGGTGGGGCGCGCGTGCTACGCTTCGCCGCGCCCGCCCACTGGACCGACGCGACCCAAGGAGGAGACCCGATGAGCGCGATGCCTCCCGACAACCTGAACGAGATCGGCGTGCTCAAGCGCCGCGAGATCGAGGCGCGCATCCTGATGCCGGTGCTGACCGCGCTGGGCGAGGAGTTCGGGCGCGAGAAGGTGTTCGAGACCGCGCGCCGGATCATCATCGACGTGGCGCGGGAGCAGGGCAAGGAGCTGTCGGCGCGCATGGGCGGCGACAGCCTCGGCCACTTCGCCACCGCGCTCGAGGACTGGAAGAAGGGCGACGCCTACCGCATGGACGTGCTGGAGCAGACCGAGGAGAAGTTTTCCTTCAATGTCACGCGGTGCCGGTACGCCGAGATGTACCGCGCGCTCGGCATCCCGGAGATCGGCGCGCTGCTCTCGTGCAACCGCGACTTCTCGCTGGTGGAGGGCTTCAACCCCGACGTGAAGCTGACGCGTACCCAGACCGTGATG
>JBGQHJ010000103.1:0-17517 GCA_041497895.1 Methylomirabilia bacterium | reverse complement strand
GCAAGAACGGAAGACAGCACAGCAACCCCCATGAGCCTAGACGACAAAGAGCTGATCCTCGGCGTCACCGGCAGCATCGCCGCCTACAAGGCGGTCTACCTGCTGCGCGAGCTCACCCGGCTCGGGGCCCGGGTCACGGTGGTCACCACCGCGCACGCCGACCGCTTCATCGGTCCGCTCACCTTCCGCACGCTGTCCGGCCGGCCGGTGCTCTCCGATCTCTTCGATCCCCAGAGTCCGGAGGCGGTCGAGCACGTGGCCCTCGCCGAGCGGGCCCAGGCCCTCGTGGTCGCGCCGGCCACCGCCAACCTCCTGGCGCGGGCCGCCCACGGCATCGCGGACGACTTCCTGACCACGCTCCTGCTGGCCGCGCGCTGCCCGGTGCTGATGGCGCCCGCAATGGACGGGGGCATGTGGGATCATCCCGCGGTGAGCGCGAACGTCCGCACGCTCCGTGAGCGCGGGGTCACGGTGCTCGAGCCCGACGCGGGCGCGCTCGCGTCCGGCCTCTCCGGGCGCGGCCGCCTGCCCGAGGTCGACGCCATCGTCGAGGCGATCGAGCGCCTCCTCGCGCCGCGCCGCGACCTGGCCGGCGAGCGCGTGCTCGTGACCTCGGGCCCCACCCGCGAGCTCATCGACCCGGTGCGCTACATCTCGAACCGCTCCTCGGGCAAGATGGGGCAGGCGGTCGCGACCGCGGCCCTGCGGCGCGGTGCCGAGGTGATCCTGATCTCGGGGCCCACCGCGCTCACCCCGCCCCCCGGCGCGGTCTACGTGCCGGTGCAGACCGCGGAGGATATGCGCGAGGCGGCGCTCCAGCACGTCGATCGCGCCAGCATCCTGATCAAGGCGGCCGCGGTGGGCGACTACCGCGCCAAGCGGCCGAGCGAGAGCAAGATCAAGTCGAAGAAAGACGAGGGCCTCGTCCTCGAGCTGGTGGCGAACCCGGACATCCTGCGCGAGCTGGCCGCCCGCAAGGGTCGGGCCTTCCTGGTGGGCTTCGCGGCCGAGACCCACGACGTGCGCGCCAACGCGGCGGCCAAGCTCGAGGCGAAGGGCGTCGATCTCCTCGTCGTCAACGACGTGAGCGTGCAGGGCATCGGCTTCGAGGCCGACGACAACCAGGTGACGCTGATGGACCGCTGGGGCGGCGTGGCCGACCTCCCCCGGATGAGCAAGCTCGACGTGGCCGACGCGATCCTGGACCGGGTGCTCGGCCTCCGCGCGGCGCAGCGCGCCGGCACTCCCGATCGCAGCGCGCGCTAGCCGGATGAGCGACCCCCGGGAGGACGTGACCCTCGCCCTGCGCGGGCTCGCCGACACCCTCCGGCACCACCGCGACCTCGGGCTGCGCGACCTGACGCTGGCCTCCGTGCCGTTCCCCGATCCGGCCGACGCCCTGCGCGAGCAGGAGCGCGCGCGGCAGGGCTGCCAGCTCTGCAAGCTCTGCAAGAGCCGCACGAACATCGCCTTCGGCTCGGGCCACGCCCGCGCGCGCCTCATGGTGGTGGGCGAGGGGCCGGGCGAGGAGGAGGACAAGCAGGGCCTGCCCTTCGTGGGGCGCGCCGGCCAGCTCCTCACCCGGATGCTCGCCTCGGTGGGCTTCGATCGCGAGCGCGACTGCTACATCGCCAACGTGGTGAAGTGCCGGCCCGAGCGCAACCGCAACCCGGAGCCGGACGAGGTCGCGGCGTGCAGCCCGTTCCTGATGGCCCAGATCGACACGGTGGGCCCGCACGTCATCCTGGCCCTCGGCAACTTCGCGGCCCAGACCCTGCTCGGCACCAAGGAGGGCATCACGCGGCTACGCGGCAAGACCTACGCCTTCCGCACCGCGGTGCTGGTGCCGACCTTCCATCCCGCGTTCCTGCTGCGCAATCCCGGCCAGGAGTTCAAGCGCATGGCCTGGGACGACCTGAAGCTGGCGCGGCGCGAGTACGACGCGCGCGCGACCGACGGTGGGCGGACCGGCGGTTGATCGCGGATATCGTCTTCGATATCCCGATCGACCACGCGTTCTCCTACGCGGTGCCCGCGGGCCTCGGGGTGAGCCGCGGGCAGCGGGTGAGCGCGCCGCTGCACGGCCGGAGCCGCATCGGCGTGGTGGTCGCGCTCCGTGAGGGCGACGCGACCTCCCTGAAGCCGTTGCAGCGCGCGGTCGAGCCGGTGCCGGTCCTGTCGGACGCGGGGCTCGAGCTCACGCGCTGGGCCGCCCGCGAGAGCCTCTCGTCGTGGGGCTCCACCCTGCTGTCGCTGCTGCCGCCGCCGCCGCGGCCCTCCGCAACCGAGACCGTCTCGCCGCCCGCGGATCCGCCCCCGGGGCTCGCGCACGAGCCGGAGCTGTGGACGGACCATCTGCGCGAGGCCCGCCTCGCCGAGTGCCTCGAGCGGGAGACCGGCGCCGCGCTCGTCATCGCGCCGGACCGCGAGGCGGCCGCGCGCTGGGCGCGCCGGCTCGACGCGGCCCGGCTCGACAGCGGGGTGCCCGAGCCGGAGCGGCGCCGCGCCTGGTTTGCCGCCTCGCGCGGCAAGAGCCGCGTGGTGGTCGGGACCCGCTCCGCCCTGCTCGCCCCTCTGCCGCCGCCGGCCACGCTGGCCCTCATCGACGAGCACGACCCGGCCCACAAGCCCCCCGGGGCGCCGCGCCTGCACTCGCGCGACCTGCTCCTGCGGCGCGCCGCGCTCGACGGCAGCCGTCTGCTGCTGCTCTCGGCCACGCCGTCGGTGGAGACCTGGTGGCGCGCGCAGGACGGACAGATCGCCCGCACCGAGGCCGCGGCCGGCCCCTGGCCCCAGATCCTGACCGCGGACACCCGCGGCATCCTGCGCAACCACCCGCTGACGCTGCCGCTCACCCGCGCCATCGAGGACAGCACGAAGCACGGCCGCCGCGCCGCGCTGATCGTCAGCCGCCGGGCCGCAGCACTCGCCTGCGACGACTGCGGGGTGATCCTCCGCTGCCCGGACTGCGGGGTGCCGCAGGCCCTCTCACGGGACCGCCGCGGGCTGCGCTGCCCGCTCTGCGCGCGCGTCGACGCCCCGCCCGATCACTGCGGCGGCTGCGGTGGGCACCGCCTCTCCCCGTTCGGCTGGGACGCCGAGCGCGTGCAGACCTCGGTGGTCCGCCGCTTCCCGCGCCTGACCGTCTCGCGGCAGAACCTCGAGGCCCAGGTGGTGATCGGCACGCCGGCCCTGCTGCGCGCGCTGCCGACGCGCTCGGTGGGATGCATCGGGTTCGTGGCCCTGGATGGGATGCTCCGCGTGCCCGACTTCCGGGCCGGCGAGCGTACCTGGGAGCTGCTGTGGGCGGCCGCGGAGGCGGTGATGCCCGACGGCCGGGTCATCGTCCAGACCCAGCATCCCGAGCACTACGCGGTCCGCACGGTCCAGGCTCAGGACCACGCCGGCTTCTACAAGGAAGAGCTGCGCTTCCGGGCCGAGCTGGGCTACCCGCCCTTCCGGCGCCTGTGCGAGGTCTCGGCGCGCGCCCGCGAGGACGGCCGGGCGCGTGCGCTGGCCGACGAATGCGCGGCGGCCCTGCGCGGCATCGCCGGGCTCACGGTGTACCCGCCCGTGGCGGCCAGCCCGACCGGCGCGCGCAACCGCCGGTGGCGATTCGTCGTCAAGGGGCCCGCCGACCTGCCACATCTTCTGGCACCCGCGCTCGCGCCGCTGCTCGGGAAGCGACGGGGCGCGGCCGGTATGGTAGAAGTAGAGATGGACCCGCAGGCGAATGGCTGACGCGACGACGGTCCAGAGGAGACGAGCCCAGTGGCGCTGCTGACGGTGAGACTGTACGGCGACCCGGTGCTGCGGCAGGTGGCCGCGCCGGTGCGCGAGATCACGCCCGAGATCAGGCGGATCATCGCCGACATGACCGAGACGATGTGGCATCAGGTCGGCATCGGGCTGGCCGCCCCGCAGGTCGGCCTGCCCCACCGCATCCTGGTGATGGACGACGGCAAGGGCGGCGTCCAGGCCCTGATCAACCCGGTCATCGAGTCCCGGAGCGGAACCATTCGCGAAGAAGAGGGTTGCCTCTCCCTGCCCGGCGTCTTCGCGGACGTGGAGCGGAGCCGATCGATCACGGTCAGCGCGCTCGACGCCGACGGCAAGCCGTTCTCGCTCGACGCGAGCGGGCTCAAGTCGCGGGTGGTGCAGCACGAGATGGATCACCTGGACGGGGTGCTGTTCATCGACCGCCTTCCCCCGGTGACGCGGGACCGCATCAAGAAGAAGATCCAGAAGGAAGGCTTCCCCAAGGAGACCGCGCACCACGCCTTCGCGCTCTAGCGGGCCGGGGCTGCGCGTCCTGTTCTACGGCACCCCCGCCTTCGCCCTGCCGACCCTCGAGGGCCTGCTCGCCCATCACCGCGTCGTGGCCGTGATCACCCAGCCCGACCGGCCGGCGGGACGCGGCCGCCCGCTGACCGCTTCTCCCGTGAAGCGCCGTGCCCTCGAAGCGGGGGTGCCGGTGATCCAGGCGCCGCGCCTGCGGGATCCGGGCTGGCCCGAGCGGCTCGCGGAGCACCGGGCCGACGTCGCGGTGGTGGCCGCCTTCGGCCAGATCCTGCCCAAGGCCGTGCTCGACGTGCCGACCCGCGGCTCGATCAACGTCCACGCCTCCGTCCTGCCGCGCTACCGCGGGGCCGCGCCCATCGCCTGGGCCGTCATCTGCGGCGAGACCGAGACCGGGATCACCACCTTCCAGATGGACCCCGGGATGGACACCGGCGACATGCTCCTGCGCGAGACGACCGCGATCGGGCCGGACGAGACGGCGGGCGAGCTGTCGGAGCGCCTGGCCGGCATCGGCGCGCGGCTCCTGCTGCGGACCCTGGAGGAGATCGACACCCTGCCGCGCATCCCCCAGGACGGCGCGCAGGCCACCATGGCCCCGCGGCTCAAGAAGGAAGACGGCTGGCTCCGGCCGACCGAGCCGGCGCGACACCTGGTCAACCGGATCCGGGGCTGCAACCCGTGGCCGGGCGCCGCCCTCCTGACCCCGGTGGGCCGCCTCCTGATCTGGCGCGCCCAGGCCCTGCCCGGCCCCGCGACCGCGCCGCCGGGCACCCTCCTCCCCCTCTCGCCTCAGGGAAGAGGGCAGGGTGAGGGGCCCGAGGGCCAGGGCTCCCTCGGCATCGCCACCGGCTCCGGGATCCTCCTCCCGCTCGAGGTCCAGCCGGAGAATCGCAAGGCCATGCCCTGGGCGGATTTCCTCCGCGGCGCGCGCCTCGAGCCGGGCGCGCCCGTGACGGAGCCGAACCCGTGAGCCCGGTGCTCCGGGCGGGGCCGGTCTCGCAGGCGCGCTACGAGGCGCTACACATCCTGGTGCGGGTGGAGCGCGACCGCGCCTTCGCCGACATCGCGCTCGAGCACGCGCTCGAGCGCGCGCACCTGGATCCGCGCGACGCCGCGCTCTGCACCGAGATCGTGTTCGGCACGCTCCGCTGGCGTCGCCACCTGGACTGGCGGCTCACGCCGCACCTCAACCGGCCGCTCGCGAAGCTCGACCCCTGGGTGCGGGCGCTCCTGCGGCTCACCGCCTACCAGCTCATCTTCCTCGACCGGGTGCCGCGGTGGGCGGCGGTGGACGAGGCGGTGAGCGTGGCCCGGCTCAAGTCGCGGGTGCCGGGGCCGGCCGAGTTCGTCAACGCGGTGCTGCGCTCGTTCACGCGCGCCCCGGGCCCGCCGCGCCTGCCCGCGCATCCGGTCGAGGCGGCGGGCGTGCGCTGGTCGTTTCCCGACTGGATCGCCGCGCGCTGGATCGCCCGCTACGGGATGGAGGAGGCGGAGCGGCTGATGGCCGCCCTCGACGAGCGACCACCGGTGACCATCCGGGCGAACACGCTCCGCATCTCGCGCGAGGATCTCGCGGCCCGCCTCCGCGACGAGGAGCTGGCCGAGACCGATCCCACCAGGCTGGCCCCGGAGGGCCTCACGGTGCGACGCGGAGCCGTCGGCCGCTGGGCCGCCTTCGCGGCGGGCTGGTGCGCCATCCAGGACGAGGCCTCGATGCTGATCGCGCGCCTGCTCGATCCGAGTCCCGGCGAGCTGGTCGCGGACACGTGCGCGGCGCCCGGCACCAAGGCCACCCACCTCGCCCAGCTGATGGGCAACCGGGGCCGCATCGTCGCCATGGATCCGAACGCGGCGCGCCTGCGGCTGCTGACCCAGGCCGCGGCGCGGCTCGGCGTCGACATCATCGAGGCCCACGTCGGTAGCGTGGCCGCGGTGGCCGGAAAGTGGAAGGGCCGGTGCGATCGGGTGCTGGTGGACGCGCCCTGCTCGAACCTGGGCGTGCTCCGTCGCAATCCGGACGTGAAGTGGAATCGCGACGAGTCGGATCTCGCTCGCCTGGCCGAGAAGCAGCGGGGCATCCTGGCCGCGGCGGCCGCGCTGGCCCGGCCGGGTGGGCGGCTGGTCTACGCCACCTGCTCGCTCGAGCCGGAGGAGAACGACCTGATCGTGCGCGGCTTCCTCGACGGCCACCCGGACTGGACGGTGGACGCGCCGGCGGACTTCCCGGTGCCGCCGAGCCCGGACGGGTTCATCCGCTGCCTGCCCCACGTGCACGGCACCGACGGCTTCACCGCGGTCCGCCTGGCCCGGGCCGCCCGGCCCTGACCGCCCCGCGCGCGGGTCCTTTGCGGGCCCCGCCGCTTTCGGGTAAGGTCGCAGCATGAGGATCGCCCCGAGCATCCTGTCCGCCGACTTCGCCGCGCTGGGGGAGGCGATCGCCCGGGTGGAGGCGGCCGGCGCGGACCAGCTCCACGTCGACGTCATGGACGGCCACTTCGTGCCCAACCTGACCATCGGGCCGCCGGTCATCGAGTCGATCCGGAAGCGCACGCGGCTGCCGCTGGACGTCCACCTGATGATCGAGGAGCCGGAGCGCTGGGTCGAGACCTACGTCAAGGCGGGCGCGGACTACGTGACCGTTCACGTCGAGGCCTGTCCTCACCTGGAGCGGGCGCTGACCCTGATCCGGGAGGCGGGGGCCAGGTCCGGGGTGGCGCTCAACCCGTCCACACCCCCCGAGGTGCTCCAGTACGTTCTGGACGACCTCGATCTGGTCCTGGTGATGTCGGTGAACCCCGGCTTCGGCGGCCAGTCCTTCATCCCGACCGCTTACGAGAAGATCCGCCGGCTCCGGTCCCTGCTGGGCTCCCGGGACGTCCTGGTCTCGGTGGACGGGGGTGTGAAGGTGGAGAACGCCGGGCCGCTGGCCCGGGCCGGGGCCACCGTGCTCGTGGCGGGGTCGTCGATCTTCGGCGCCGCGGACCCAGGGGCCGCGGTGGCGGCGCTGAGGAGTGCTTCGGAAGTAGCGAAAAGCGCTTGACTTTTCAGACCCCCGCCAGTAGTCTTTAGCGTTTCCAGACGCAGCGTCCCAGGTGGTAACGCAATGCTCGACAGCCTGACCAGTCGTCTCACCGGAATCCTCGACCGGCTCCGTGGCTTCGGCCGGCTGACGGAGGAGAACATCCAGGAGGCGCTACGCGAGGTGCGCGTGGCCCTGCTGGAAGCCGACGTCAACTTCAAGGTCGTGAAGGCCTTCGTCGAGCGCGTCCGCGTGAAAGCGGTGGGCCAGGACGTGCTGCAATCCCTCACCCCGGGCCAGCAGGTGGTGAAGGTGGTGCGGGACGAGCTGGTGGAGCTGCTCGGCGGCTCCGGCCACCGCTTGGCGATGGCGCCGCACCCGCCGACGGTGGTGATGCTGGTGGGGCTCCAGGGCTCCGGCAAGACGACGAGCGCGGCGAAGCTGGCCCGCCACTTCCAGAAGCAGGGACAGCATCCCCTCCTGGCCGCGGCGGACGTGTACCGGCCGGCCGCGATCGATCAGCTCAAGACCCTGGGGACGCAGCTGGGGGTGCCGGTGGTGGGCGAAGCCGATCGCCGCCCGGTCGACATCTGCTCGGCGGCCCGCGACGAAGCGGCCCGGCGGGGTCTCTCGCCACTCATCCTCGACACCGCAGGGCGCCTGCACATCGACGAGGAGATGCTGGAGGAGCTGCGTGCGATCAAGAAGTCGGTGGGACCGCACCACGTGCTGCTGGTGGTGGACGCCATGACCGGCCAGGACGCGGTCACGGTGGCCGAGAAGTTCAACGCGGCCATCGGCATCGACGCGGTGATCCTGACCAAGATGGACGGCGACGCGCGCGGCGGCGCGGCCCTCTCGGTGCGGGAGGTGACCGGGCGCCCGATCGCGTTCGTGGGAGTCGGCGAGAAGACCGACGCCCTCGAGCCGTTCCACCCGGATCGGCTGGCCCAGCGCATCCTCGGCATGGGCGACGTGCTCTCGCTCGTGGAGAAGGCGCAGGCCTCGGTGGACGCCGAGCAGGCGGAGGCGCTCGCCCAGAAGATCCGGGACGACGCCTTCACGCTCGAGGACTTCGCGGCGCAGCTCAAGCAGCTGCGCTCCATGGGGCCGCTCGGCCAGCTCATGGACATGGTGCCCTTCTTCAAGGGGGCCAAGGGCCTGCCCAAGGAGATGGCGGGCGAGGAGAAGGAGCTGCACCGGTACGAGGCCATCATCGCCTCCATGACGCCGCTCGAGCGGCGGGAGCCGGCGGTGATCAACGGCAGTCGCCGCGCGCGGATCGCGCGCGGCAGCGGGACGAGCGTGTCGGACGTGAACCGGCTGCTCAAGCAGTACGCCCAGCTCAAGAAGATGATGAAGGGGCTCAAGCAGATGGAAGGGCGCATGGGCAAGCTCAAGGGCGCCCTGCCCTTCCTGCCGCGCTGAGCCCCGGTCGGCAACAGCGACGCAGGACAACCCAGAGAGAGGTGACCAGTGGCGGTTCACATCAGGCTGAGACGGACGGGGACGACGCGGAAGCCGGCGTACCGCGTGGTGGTGGCCGACTCGCGCGCGGCGCGTGACGGCAAGTTCATCGAGGTGCTCGGGCACTACAACCCGCTGACGAATCCGCCCACCCTGAAGATCGAGGTGGAGCGTGCGAAGGAGTGGATCAAGAAGGGCGCGCAGCCCAGCAACACGGTGAAGAACCTGCTGGCGCGGGCCGCGGGAACCGTCGCCAAGGCTTAGGCGATCGATGACGGACGCCCCCCTCGTCGCGGTCGGGGAGGTGCTGCGGCCCTTCGGGCTGCGCGGCGAGCTCAAGGTGCGCCCGCTCACCGATCGGCCCCGCGAGCGCTTCGAGCGGCTCGACCGCTGCGTGCTCTGGGAGCCCCGGGCGGACCGGCGCGAGGACTGCCGGATCGCCTCGTGCCGCTTCGAGGGCGAGACGGTCTTCGTGCGCATGGACGGGGTCGACTCGCCGGAGGCGGCCCGGCGCTTCCAGGGCCGGCTCCTGGCGGTGGGGCGCGACGAGGTGCTGCCCCTGCCCGAGGGGCAGTTCTATCCCTGGCAGATGGAGGGCGCGGTGGTGGAGACGCGCGAGGGCCGGCCGGTGGGCCGGTTCGTCCGGGTGGAGAGCGGGGCGCAGGACCTGTGGGTGGTCGAGGACGAGGAGCACCGCCAGCGGCTGATCCCGGCGGTGCCGTCGATCGTGGTGGAGGTCAGCGTGGCGGATCGGCGCATCATCATCGATCCCCCGGAAGGGCTGCTCGAGCTGTGAGGATCGACATCGTCACCCTGTTCCCGGCCATGCTGGAGGCGCCGCTCACCCAGTCGATCCTGGGTCGGGCCCGTGCCCGCGGCCTCGTGGACGTGCGCGTCCACGACCTGCGGGAGCACGCGGCGGGACGGCACCGGGTGACCGACGAGCCGCCGTTCGGCGGCGGGGGCGGCATGATCCTCAAGCCCGAGCCGATCGCGGCCGCGGTGGACGCGCTGCGGGGCGACGGGACGGAGGCGCGGGTGATCCTGCTGGGGCCGGCCGGCCGGCGCTTCAGCCAGGACGTGGCGCGCGAGCTCGCTGCCGCCTGGCCGCGCCTGATCCTGCTCTGCGGGCGCTACGAGGGCGTGGACGAGCGCGTGAGCGAGACGGTGGCGGACGAGGAGCTCTCCATCGGCGACTACGTGCTGAGCGGGGGCGAGCCGGCGGCCCTGGTGGTGACCGACGCGATCGTGCGCCTGCTGCCCGGAGTGCTCGGCGACGAGGACGCGCCCGCGCGCGACTCGTTCGCGCGGGGCCTGCTCGAGCACCCGCAGTACACCCGGCCCGAGGTATTCCGCGGCGCGGGCGTGCCCGAGGTGCTGCGCTCCGGCGATCACGGCCGGATCGCGCGCTGGCGGCAGCTGATGTCGCTCTGGCGCACGTGGCGGCGGCGGCCCGAGCTCCTGGAGACGGCGGATCTCACGCCGGAAGAGCAGAAGTGGACGGACGGCTTCCGGCAGGGCCGGGGCCCGGCCGATTTCCTGGACTAACTTCAGCAAGCGAGGAGCGTCAGATCATGGAAGCGATCCGAATCGTCGAGGCGGGGGACCTCAAGAAGGACCGGGGCGGCTTCAAGCCCGGGGACACCGTCAAGGTGATGGTCAAGGTCGTCGAGGGCGAGAAGGAGCGACTGCAGGCGTTCGAGGGAGTGGTCATCCGCAAGCGGGGGGGCGGTACCGGAGCCTCGTTCACGGTCCGGCGCATCTCCTACGGGGTCGGCGTGGAGCGCACGTTCCCGGTGCACTCGCCGCGGATCGACAAGATCCAGGTGATGAAGCGGGCGACGGTGCGGCGGTCGAAGCTCTACTACCTCCGCGACCTGGTCGGCAAGGCGGCGCGCCTCAAGGAGAAGCGGGTCGCGGTGGTCCCGGTTTCGGGCGAGCAGTCGAGCTAAGACCGGGACGTGGCGCCGGGAGCGCCGTACCGCTTCGAGCGTGCCGCCTGGCGGCGGGGGGTGAGCCGTCTCGCCGGCGTCGACGAGGCGGGCCGTGGGCCGCTCGCCGGGCCGGTGGTGGCGGCGGCGGTGGTCCTGGCGCCGGGCGACCGGATCGCGGGAGTGGACGATTCGAAGCGCCTGGCCGCCGTGGAGCGGGAGCGGCTGTTCGAGATCATTCAGGCGAGGGCACTGGGAGTGGGCGTCGCGGTGGTGGATCACCTCACGATCGACCGGATCAACATCCTGCAGGCCACCCGTCTGGCCATGGCCCAGGCCCTGGGGGCCCTCGGGCTGGAGCCGGACCTGGTGCTGACCGACTTCGTCGAGGTGCCCGGGCTGCGCTGCCCGCAGCGGAATCTCGTCGACGGCGACCGGCGCTCGGCCTCGGTGGCCGCGGCCTCGATCGTGGCGAAGGTGACCCGCGACCGCATCATGGACGCGGCCGACCGGGAGTTCCCCGCGTACGGCTTCGTCCGCCACAAGGGCTACGCGACCCCGGAGCACCGGGACGCGCTGGAGCGTCACGGCCCCTGCCCGCTCCACCGCCGCACCTTCGCCGGGATCTGGAACCAGCTCGCCCTGTTCTCCCGGAGCGAGCTGCAGTGGATCGGCGCCGATTCATGATGAGCGATCTCGTGCCGGTCAAGGAGTAGTGCACGTGCCCATCGACACTCGAAAGGTCACCGGAGAGAGAGGGGAAGAAGAGGCCGCCCGCTTCCTGGCCCGCAGCGGCTTCGCGATCCTGGACCGCAACGTCCGCACCCGCGCGGGCGAGATCGACCTGGTGGCGAGAGAGGGCAAGACCCTCGTCTTCGTCGAGGTCAAGACGCGACGGGACATGGAGGGCGACCCGCCCCAGGCCGCGGTCAACACCCGCAAGCAGAACCGGCTCGGCAAGCTCGCCCACGGCTACCTCAAGCTGAAGCGGCTGCGGCAGGTCTCCTGCCGCTTCGACGTGGTCTCGGTGATCTTCAACGACGAGGGCGCGGTCAAGGCGATCCGCCACATCCCGAACGCGTTCTCGGTGTCGGCGTGGTAATGCGAGGCGCAGCCAAAGGCGAGCCGAGCGCAAACCAAAAATGCCGAAGGAAGTAGAGGAGCGACCGCTGCACCGCGACGAGCTGTTCCGCACCACCCTCCCCCTCGATCCCGGGCGCACCGCGCTCCTCGTCGTCGACATGCAGCGCGCGTTCGTGGAGGCGGGCCAGGCCATGGAGGTCCCGTCCGCGCGCGACGTGGTGCCGCGCATCCAGGAGCTGATCGCGATCTTCCGCGAGATGGGCCTGCCGGTCGTCTTCACCGAGTTCACCTACTCGCCCGCCGCGCCGCTCCTGGTTGGCGAGCTGCACCCGGAGCACCGGCCGGCGGCGGCGGGCGCCCCGACCGGCTTCGGCCTGCCCTCGTCCTCCTGCCTCGAAGGAGACCCGAGCGCGCGCGTCGTCGCGGAGCTGGCGCCGAGGGCCGACGAGCTGGTCGTGCGCAAGCACTACTACGACGCCTTCAACGGCACCGTGCTCGACGGCGCGCTGCGGGCCCTGGGCGTCACCACCCTGGTGGTCACCGGGACCATGACCGACATCTGCGTGCTGGCCACCGTGATCGGCGGCTTCAACCGGGAGTACCGCGTGCTGGTGGTGGAGGACGGGGTGGCCACCCTCTGGCCCGAGATCCAGCGGGCCACGCTCGACATCGTCCGCCGCGCCTACGCGCGCGTCCTCTCGGTCAAGGAGCTGGCCGACGAGCTGGCCCGGTGGTGAAGGCGCGCCCCCATGTGCTAAGGTCGACCCCATGACCAACGGGCTGCGCTTCCACGGTTGCATGCCGGCGAACATCCTGCCGTTCACCGCCGATCTGGCGATCGACGAGCCCGCCTACCGCAAGCACCTCCGCTGGCTCGTGGACGCGCCGGGCGTCACCGGCCTGGTGGCCAACGGCCACGCCGCCGAGGTGGCCTCGCTCACCCGCGAGGAGCGCCGGCGTACGCTCGACGTGGCCCTCGACGAGGTCGCGGGCAAGGTGCCGGTGGTCGCCGGCATCTACTCCGACGGCACGCTGGAGGCGGTGGAGCTCGCGCGGGACGCGCAGGCCGCGGGCGCGGCCGGGTTGCTGGTCTTCCCGCCCACCCTGTTCATGTGGGGCGCGCAGCTCAAGCCGGACATGGTGATGCGCCACTTCCAGGTGCTCGCCGACGCGGTGGACCTGCCGCTCGTGGTCTTCGAGTACCCGCCCGCCTCCGGCATCGGCTACAGCCCCGAGACGCTGGCCGAGCTCTGCAAGATCCCCACCGTCGCGGCGGTCAAGGACTGGTCCAACGAGATCGTGTCCTACGAGAAGAACCTGCGCGCGGTGCGCTCGACCGGGCGCCCGGTCGCGGTGATGTCCTCGTTCACCATGTCGCTGATGGCGAGCTTCACGCTCGGGGCCGACGGCTGCATCTCCGGCATGGGCAGCGTGGTCGCCGATCTGCAGGCGGCCCTGTTCGCGGCGGTGCAGGCGGGCCGGCTCGACGAGGCGCGCCGGCTCAGCGAGCGCATGGCGCCCCTCGTCGGCGTGTTCTACGCCCCGCCGTTCGTGGACATGCACAACCGGATGAAGGAGGCCCTCGCCATCCTGGGCCGGATCCCGGCCGCGTACGTGCGGCCGCCCCTCACCCCGGTCTCCGAGGACGAGCGTCACCGCATCCGGCTCGCGCTGCGGGCCTCCGGCCTCTCCTCCTAGGTCCGCCGGGCCGCTGCCCACCGAGCGGGCAGTGTAAGTGCACCCTTGCGCCCTGCGGGGCTTTACGGTATAAAACCCGCCAATCTCTCCGTCTCAGCGAGGTGGAATGGCAGGTCCAGCCGGTCGTAGCCCCGAGGAAGACGCCCTGCTCCAGAAGGCGATGCGCGTCCTCCCGGGAGGCGTCCTGGGCGGGTACTACGCGCCCCAGGAGCTCGCGTTCGTGGTCAAGGAAGCCCGGGGCGCCCGTCTCTACGATTTCTCGGGACGAGAGTACATCGACTACATCCTCGGCAGCGGCCCGCTCGTGCTCGGCCACGCGCATCCCGCGGTGGTGGCCGCGGTCGAGACGCAGCTCCGCAAGGGCACGACCTATTTCCAGCTCAGCGAGCCGACCCTGTCGCTCGCCGAGGAGATCTGTCGCGCGGTGCCGTGCGCCGAGCAGGTTCGATTCTGCGGCAGCGGCAGCGAGGCGACCTTCTTCGCGCTCCGCGTCGCGCGTGCCTATCGCAAGCGGGACAAGATCCTCAAGTTCGAGGGCGGCTTCCACGGGGTGCACGACTACTCGCTCATGAGCGTCGGCCCGCGCGAGCCGAAGGCGTTCCCGGCCCCGACCCCGGACTCGGCCGGCATCCCGCACGCGATCCAGGGCGAGGTGCTGGTGGCCCCGTTCAACGACCTCGCCGAGGCCGAGGCGATGATCGAGGCGCACCACCACGACCTCGCCGCGGTGATCATGGAGCCGTTCCAGCGCCTGATCGTGCCGCAGCCGGGCTTCCTCCAGGGGGTGCGGGCGGTCACCGCGCGGCACGACATCCCGCTGGTCTTCGACGAGATCGTCACCGGCTTCCGCTTCGCCTACGGCGGTGCCCAGGAGTACTACGGGGTGGTACCCGACCTGGCCGCTTTCGGCAAGATCGTGGGCGGCGGCTTTCCCCTGGCCGCGGTCGCGGGCCGGCGGGACATCATGCGGCACTTCTCCCAGGATCTCGACGGCACCGGGGAGTTCGTGCAGCAGGCGGGCACGCTCAACGGCAACCCGATCGCGGCCGCCGCCGGGCTCGCCACGCTGGCCGAGCTGCGCAAGCCCGGCGCCTACGAGCGCCTGTTCGCCACCGGCACGCGCCTCGTGCAGGGGCTCGAGGCGGCGGCCCGCCGGGCGGGGCTCCCGGCCCAGGTGGCCGGCGAGGCGCCGGTGTTCGAGATCTACTTCACCGACCGGCCCATCCTCGACTATCGCGCGACCCTCACCGCGGACCGCGGGCGGCACGCCACCTTCACCCGGGAGCTGCTCACCCGGGGCGTGGTCAAGGCGGCGCAGAAATTCTACGTCTCTCTCGTCCACACCGACGCGGAGGTCACCCGCACGCTCCAGGTCTTCGAGGAGTCGCTGGCCGCAGTCGCGGGAACTTCTCGCTGAGCGCATCGATTACCCAGAACAACAGGAGGCTCTCCATGGCCAATCACGGCAACGAGCAGGCAGAAGAGTTCTGGTACCGCGGCAAGATCACCCGGCGGCGGTGGCTCGGCCTGAGCGCGGCCGCGGCCGGCGCACTCGGCTCCGGCATGCTGGTGCCCGCCCCGTGGCGGGACGCCTTCGGCCAGGCCAAGCCCTACAAGCTGGGCATGATCCAGCCGCTGTCGGGCACCGCGGCGGCCGGCGGCAAGACCGCGCTCGTGGGCGGGCAGATGGCGGTGGACCACATCAACAAGACCGGCGGGATCAACGGCCGCCCCCTCGAGCTCCTGGTCGCCGACGACGAGTCCAAACCGGACGTAGGTCGGCGCAAGACCGAGAAGCTGATCCTCGAGGACAAGATCGACGTGCACGCCGGGGGCTACCTCTCGAACATCTGCCTCGCGTGCATGCCGGTGTACGAGGAGCACAAGGTCGTCAACATGATCACGGTGTGCCTCGACACCACGATCACCACCAGCAAGTGCAGCCGCTACACCTTCCGGCCGTTCGACTTCGCGCCGTCCCAGGCGGTGGCGATCGCCCCGTACCTCGTCAACAAGATGGGCAAGAAGTGGCACCTCGCCTTCGCGGACTACGCGTGGGGCCAGTCGACCCGGGACGCCTACGCGGAGGCGATCAAGAAGAACGGCGGAGAGGTCGTGGGGACCACCGGCATCCCGCTGAGCGTCTCGGACATGACCACCTTCCTGTCCAAGATCACCCCCAACTTCGACGGCATCTTCGGGATCTTCTTCGGGCAGCAGGGCATCTCCTTCTTGACCCAGAGCTTCGATCTCGGGATCTCGAAGAAGGCGCGCATCGCGGGCGACGGCGCGGTCGCGGTCTCGTCGAGCCTGCCCGCCATCGGCGCCAAGGGCAACGGCTTCGTGGGGGTCGACCGCTACGTGCCGGTCCTGCAGGGCAAGCTCAACACGCCCTACCACAAGAAGTTCCTCGAGGAGGCCAAGACCCGCCTGAAGGCCATCGACCCGAGCGGGCCCCTGCCCGACCGCTTCGTGCAGTCGAACTACGAGGGCATCAACATGCTGAGGATCGGCATGGCGAACTCGAAGTTCCGCGGCCGGGAGGACAGCATGAAGCTGATCGAGGCTCTCGAGGGCCTGGAGGTCAAGGAGTCGGACGACTTCCCGCAGGGGGACAAGACGCTCCGGAAGGAGGACCACCAGGCGTTCGTGAACGAGTTCATCTTCGAGCTCGAGAACATGAACTACAAGATCGTCGACTTCGTCCCCAAGGAGAAGACCCTGGTACCGGCCGCCTGCAAGTTCAGCGCGTGACCGCGGACCATCCAGCTTCCGCCGCCCCCCCGGTCCGCGCGGGCCGGGGGGGCACCGGTCCCATGCTGCGCACCGAGGGCCTGACCATGCGCTTCGGGGGCCTCATCGCCGTCAACAACGTCAGCCTCACGATCCCCCGGGGCGAGATCCGCGCGATCATCGGCCCCAACGGGGCCGGCAAGAGCACGTTCTTCAACTGCGTCACCGGGGTGCTCCGTCCGAGCGGGGGCCAGATCTACGTGAACGGCGAGGACGTGGCCGGGCTGCCCCCCCATCGGATCTCCCACAAGGGCATCGCGCGGTCGTACCAGATCACCAACATCCTGCCCGGAGCGACCGTCCTGGAGAACGCGCGCATCGCCGTCCAGTCCCGCCACCACAGCTGGAGCCTGTTTCGCCACCACCTGAGCTACCGCGACCTCGTCGATCGGGCCCGCGCCGCGCTCGGCTCGGTGGGGCTCCGCGAGAAGGAGGGCGAGCTGGCCGCCAATCTCTCCCACGGCGAGCAGCGAAATCTCGAGATCGCCATCGCGCTCGCGACCGAGCCCGAGCTCCTGTGCCTCGACGAGCCCACCGCGGGCATGAGCGTCAGCGAGACCCACGCCACCGCCGAGCTCGTCCGGCGGATCGCCAGCGACCTCACGATCCTGATCGTGGAGCACGACATGGAGGTCGTGATGGGGCTGGCGGACCGGGTCACGGTGTTCCACTACGGAGAGGTGCTGGCCGAGGGGACGCCGGCCGAGATCCAGGCCAACGCCCGCGTGCAAGAGGTCTACCTGAAGAGCTGATGCTGCGCCTCTCCGACGTCCACACGTACTACGGCAAGAGCCACATCCTCCACGGCGTGTCGGTCGAGGTGAGGCCGGGCGAGGTGGTGGGCCTGCTCGGACGCAACGGCGTGGGCAAGAGCACCACGCTCAAGAGCGTCATGGGCCTGGTCCAGCCCTCGGAGGGGCGCATCACGTTCGAGGATCGTGACATCACCGGCATCGCCCCACACCGGGTGGCGCATCTCGGCATCGCCTACGTTCCCGAGGACCGGCGGATCTTCCGGCTCCTCTCCGTGCTCGAGAACCTGCGCACCGGGCTGGACCGCCCCGGTCTCGGCGAGGCGCGCCGGGCCGCGCTGCTCGACAAGGTCTACGCCAGCTTCCCGGTGCTGCGGGAGCGCCGAAACCAGCTCGGCGGCACCCTGTCCGGGGGCGAGCAGCAGATGCTGGCCATCGCGCGGGCCATGATGCTCGAGCCCAAGATCATCCT
>JBGQHJ010000102.1:0-17580 GCA_041497895.1 Methylomirabilia bacterium | reverse complement strand
GCCCGGGCGATGATGCACGGCGGCTCGCCGATGAGCGAGGCGGAGGATCGCATCCGGCACCTGGCCTCGCCCGACGGGGCCGGCCCGGCCCCAGGAGGTGCGGCATGAGCTTCGCCCTGCGCATCCTCGCGGTGATCGCGTTCGTGCTGGCGGTGGCCGGGGTCGCGCCGGTCCCGATGACGCCGCTCGGCCTCGCCCTGTGGTGCGCCTCGACGCTGCCGCCTCGCGGCGCGTCCACCGCGAGCTGACCCTCCGCCCCTCGGGCCCCTTTCAGGGCTGAAGCCGCGTCCCCCCCCAGGGGCCGCGGGTGAAGCCGGTCGGGGTGGGCTCGAGCGCGCGCGTCCACGCCGCGCGATCATGCGCGCGGCCCGGCTGTCCGACCCACAGCTCCACCCGCTCGGCCCAGATCCGGTAGCCGCCCCAGCGCGCCGGCCGCGGGACGCGCTCGCCGTGCGCGCGCCGGGCCGCCTCGATCTGCTCCAGGAAGGCGGCGCGCGAGGCGATGGGCCGACTCTGCGCGCTCGCCACCGCGGCGAGCCGCGCGTCGGGGGGACGCGTGCCCCAGTAGCGGTCCGACTCGGCCTCGGGCACGTGGGTGACCGGCCCCTCCACGCGGATCTGCCGCTCGAACACGTCCCAGTGGAAGACGGCGGCGGCGCGCGGCGCCCGCTCGAGCGCCACCCCCTTGGCGCTCTCGCGGTCGGTGTAGAAGACGAGCGAGCCCTCCACCGCGTCGAACCCGCGGCAGATGACCATACGGACCGCCGGGTGACCGGCCCCGTCCACGGTGGCCAGCGCCATCGCGGTCGCGCTCTTCACCGCGGCCGCCGCCTCCCCGATCCAGCGCGCGGCCAGCGGTAGCGGATCGGCGGGCAGGACCTCGGGCAGCGGCTCTCTCAATGCCCGACCGGGCCCTGATAGTGCGTCCAGGCGATCCCCTTGATCCGGTGTCGCAGCCGCTCCAGGGTGGAGCGCTCCTGCGAGGTGAGGTCCGCGGCGCCGAGCGCGAGGTGCTGCTGCTCCAGGCGGGACCCGGCCGCGGGCGCCTGCCGGACGTAGGTCAGCCAGGCGAGCGCCAGCTCCGGGGGGCGCTCCTGATCCTGGATCAGGATCGTGGCGAGCGCCGGCTGGACCGCTCCGTCCGCCTCGGCCGGCGCCGGGATCCGCCGCGCGAACGCCTCGTAGAGGTCGTCCAGCTCCTGCTGGACGTCGCGCGGGATTCGCGCGCGGAGCAGGTGGATGGCCTGCTCGGGCAGCCCCTCGGGCTCACCGAGGGGCCCGCGGTAGCGGACCACGACGTCGCCGAACGGCAGCCCGTAGTCCAGGTGGATCAGGAGCTCCTGCTTCAGCAGCCGCGCGGTGACGCCCATCGATGTCGCACGTATTCTTCCGCATCACCGCCGTCAACCCGGTATGAAATCTGCGCCGCCGGTTAGGCGCCTAGGCGATCCACCAGGCGGCGGGCCCACTCCATCGGGGCGTCCGTCATGACCAGCTTCTCGGCTCCCGCCTCCCCGAACCGGCGGGTCGCGTCGATCCCGAGCTTGGCGGTGAGCCCGTCCGGGCTCGCCGAGGGGTCCAGGATGGCGCCGAGGCTGCCGCCGATGACCACCAGGTCGCGGTCGGCCTGGACGCGGGTCGCCAGCGCCCAGAGCACGTCCGACTCGTCGAACACGTCGATGTCGTCGTCCACCACGACCGCCAGCTTGAGATAGTGGTCGACGCCCAGGACCACCGGGATGGCGTGCTTGGCCTCGCCGGGCCGCGTCTGCTTGATCGACACGTAGGCGATGAAGGACGCCCCGCCCGAGGTGGGCACGTGCACCGCGCGCACGCCCGGCACCACGCGGCGCAGGGCGTTGCGGATCTCGGCCTCGCGCAGCACGCCCAGGGGCAGGATGTGGTCGGGGGCGCGCCCGGACGCGATGGAGTGGAACCACGCGCCCTCCCGCACCACCAGGGCGCGCGCCACGAAGACGTTGTCGGTGCTCCGCCGCGAGAAGTAGCCGGTGAACTCCCCGAACGGCCCCTCCGGCTCGTGCTCGCCGGGCAGGATCTCCCCCTCGATCACGATCTCGGCCCAGGCCGGGACGTCCAGGTCGATCGTCTCCGCCCGCCGGAGCTGCATGGGCTCGCCGAGGAGTCCACCCACCACCTCGAACTTCGAGATCTCGGGCGCCGGGTAGGAGAGCGAGCCCATGCCGACGGTGGGATGGAGCCCGATGGCGATCGCGCAGGAGAGCCCCCGGCCCGCCTTCTCCTCCCGCTGCTGGAACTCGTACATGCGCCGCCGCGAGTGGAGGCTCACCCCCAGGCGGTTCGGCCCCTTCACCTGGAAGCGGTGGAAGCCGGCGGTGGCCACCCCCGTCGCGGGGTCGCGCGCGATCAGGAGCCCGGCGGTCAGGTACGGGCCGCCGTCGCCCGGGAAGTAGGTCGGGATCGGCAGCGCCCCCAGGTCGACCGCGTCACCGCGGCGAACGTCGACCGGGAACGGCGGGCGCTCCAGCACCACCGGCTTGACCGGCTCCTTCAGGCGCGCCGCGTAGGTCTCGGGCAGCTCCGCCTCCCCGACCCCGAGCGCGGTGGCGAGCCCACGCCGGCTCGCCATGACGTTCGACACCACCGGGATCGAGTGCCCACGCACCTGCTCGAAGAAGAGCACCGGGAAGCGCCGGCGCCGCTCGAGCTCGAGCGCGAGGGCCTGCATCTGGTACGCCTGGTCCACCGGCTCGGCGATGCGCACCACCGCGTCGGGATACGCGCGCTCCAGGGTCGAGACGAAGCCGCGCAGGCTCTGGTGGGATTCGCTGCTCATGGCGGGCTCCTATGCTTTGCTCCAGATCAGGTCGCGGATGCGGCCCACGTATTCCACGAAGCGCGGGTGCTCGCGGACGTGCCGGCCGCGCGGACGGTCCAGTAGGACGTCGAGCACCGCCCGCACCCCTCCCGGCCGCGGGCTCATGACCACCACCCGGTCGGAGAGGAACACCGCCTCGTCGATCGAGTGGGTGATGAAGAGCACCGTCTTCGGCTGCTCGTTCCAGATCCGCTGCAGCTCGAGGTTCATCTCCTCGCGGGTCATCGCGTCGAGCGCGCCGAAGGGCTCGTCCATCAGGAGCAGGCGCGGCTCCAGGAGCAGCGCCCGGCTGATCGCGACCCGCTGCTGCATGCCGCCCGACAGCTCGCGCGGGTAGTGGCTGGCGAACCCCTCGAGGCCGACCAGGCGGATCAGGTCCCGGGCCACCGGCTCGTAGCGGGCGCGGGGCCGACGGAGCGCGGCGGCCGGGAGCAGCACGTTGTCCAGCACCGTGCGCCAGCGCAGCAGCGTGGGGGTCTGGAACACGATGCCCACCCCGTCGGGCGGCTCCTGCACCGGGACCCCGTCCATCCGGACCTCGCCGCGCGTGCACGGGAGCAGGCCGGCCACGATCTTCATGAGCGTGGTCTTGCCGCAGCCGCTCGGCCCCACGATCGACACGAACTCGCCCGCCGCGATCTCGAGCGAGGTGGGCCGGAGCGCGACCTGCGGGCCGGCGCGGGTGGTGTATTGCTTCTCGACGTCGCGGATCTCGATGAAGGCGGCCATCAGAGCGAGGCCTTGAGCCCGCCCTCGCCGCCCGCCCAGGGCGTGCAGAGACGCTCGGTGAGCACGACCGCCCCGTACAGGATGAGCCCGATCAGCGAGATCAGGAAGATGGCGGCGAGCCCGAGCGCGGTGTCGATCTGGTTGTTGGCGATGACGATCAGGTACCCGAGCCCCACGTCGGAGCCCACGAACTCGCCGATGACCGCGCCGATGACCGCCAGCGTCGAGGCCACCCGCAGCCCGGCGAAGAAGTAGGGCAGCGAGTTCGGGAACCGGATGCGGAAGAAGACCCACGCCGGCCGGGCCTTGATGGACCGGGCGAGGTCGAGCAGCTCGGGCTCGATCTGCACCAGGCCGACCGCGGTGTTGACCAGGACCGGGAAGAACGCGACCAGGAACGCGATGGTGGCCCGCGAGGTGAGGCCGATGCCGAACCACACCAGGATGAGGGGCGCGAAGGCGATCTTGGGCACGATCTGGACCGTGACCAGCAGCGGGGTGATCGCGCGCCGCAGCACGTCCGACGACACGATGAGCACCGCCCCCGCGGTGCCGAACACGACCGCGGCCAGGAAGCCGAGCACGATGCCCTCCACCGTCGCGATCACGTGCCCCACCCAGTTGGGCCCGAAGGCCACCAGCCGGGCGATCACCTGCCCGATGCCGGGCAGGATGAAGGGCGGCGGCCGCAGGAGCCACACCGAGCCCTGCCAGAACACGAGCACCGCCGCGAAGGCCAGCGTCGGCGCGACCGCGCCGCCGAGCCGCTCGCGCATCTACTTGACGGCCTTGTGGGCGGTCTCGACGAACCGGTTCGTGTAGAGCTGGTCCATCGGCGGCTCCGTCTTGAGCTTCCAGTACTTCACCACCGTGTCGCGGGTGGCCTGCATCTTGCCCGCGTCGAGGATGCCGATGCCCTTGGCCTTCGACGTCTCGTCCCACATGCCCTCGAGCAGGGTGTCCACCGAGGCTTTCACGTAGTCGGCGTCCAGCTCCGGATGCAGCTTGCTCGTGATCTTCACCGCCTCCGCCGGATTGGCCACCGTGAACTTGAAGCCCCGGAGCAGCGCGGTCACCATCTTCTGTACCATCTCCGGCCGCTTGTCGATCGTGGCCTGGGTGGCGGTGACCCCGATCGAGTACATCGAGATGTACTTCGAGTAGTGGAAGCTCACCATGGTCTTGCCCGCCTGATCGAGCCCCTTCTTGATCAGGATGTCCTTGTCGAAGAACGTGCCGAGCACCGAGATGCGGCCCGCGGTGAGCATCGCGAGGCGCTGGGGGCCGTCCATCTGCTGGACCTTGATCTTGCCGTAGTCGACCCCGGTCTTCTCGGCCAGCGCGGGGAGCATCATGGTGCAGATGTCGCCCGGGGGCCCGCCGAAGGTCTGGCCCTCGAGGTCCTTGGGCACGCGCACGTTGCCTCCCTCGGCCGAGGAGTACATCGCGCACATCTCCTGGTTCAGGTAGCCCATCACGGTCCGGAGATTGCCGCCCTCCGCGTTGGCGATGATCAGGGGCGCCGGATGGTTGAGCCCGATGTCGATGGCCCCGGTCGCGAGCTTCTTGACCGTGTCGCCCGACCCGTAGCCGCGACCGAGGGTGACGTCGAGACCCTCCTCCGCGAAGTAGCCCTTGTCCTGGGCCACGAACCAGGGGGCGTGGTAGCCGCTGAGCGTGAAGTCCAGGGCCACGGTGACCTTCTCGGCCGCGCCCGCGTCGATGGGGGCGATGAGCAACGCGAGGACACTGAAGGCGAGCACGAATCTGGCGGGCATGCATGGTCTCCTGCGCTGGGGGATCGCGGTTCCGTGCCCGGAGCGTAGCCGACCGGCGGAGCGGCGGTCAAGCGGCCCGGTACGCGACGGATGACCATCTTCCTGGAATGTTTTACCCGGTCAGTCCTACCCACCTTTCGTGCTGCGGTGAGCCGGCCCCTAGCGCGCGCTGCGCAGGGCGCGGGCACAAGTATCAGGAAAGCATCGAGGCCCGTCGCAGCGCCTGGCCCGCGGGTCAGCATGTGGCCCTGGCATGGGGCTTGCCCCAGGGGTGCGTGGTGACGGGCCCTGACAACCCCTCGGGATCCTGCCTGACGACGCAGGAGCTGCTTGCGACGTTGACGCCGTGCACCGATCTGGTCCGGGTGGTCGAGCGAGTGTGCCGCGCACAGCTCTCCTACATCATCGTGTCTGCCACGACCGAGGCGGCCTGGGCGGCGAAGGACCCGGTCGGCTGGGCCCGGGTCCGCGAGTGGCTCTCCGCTAAGCACGCGCGAATCGTGCGAATTCCTCCGGGAGGAATCGAACGTGATACCCCTGGATAACATGCAGGCTGGCTGGATCGTCGCGCCGGCTCCGGTCTCGGCGCGCCCCCCCCGCAGGACCAGGCGCCGCCGGCCGCAGGGCTGGCTCGTGATCGTGGCCCGCGACGAGGATGAGATCCACGCGAAGCTCCGCCGCGTGCTCGCGGCGGACCGCCGTACCCGGGTGATCTTCGACCGGCGGGCCAGCGGCGCGCGCAACCACCCCTGGGTGGCCCGCAGCCTGCGCATTCACGGCTTCGCGGTGGTCCCGGCGGTCGGTGAAAGACGGACGAGGCAGAAGGGTCTTCACGGAGGAGAACATGTGGGCGTCAGCGCGTGAGCTCAACGTCATCCCGGCGATCGCCGGCTATCTCGCCTTCACCGCGGCCACGCTGCTGGCGGTGGTCGCCTCCGGGACTCCGATCGCCCGCTCGCCGGTCATCGTCGGCCTGCTGGCCGTCTCCCTGCCGGCGCTGGGGGCGTGGCTCTACATCGACTCCAGCGACTGGGTGGGGCCGGAGCCGGCCAGTCGTCTCGTACGGCGCATGGTCATTGCGCTGGGGGTCGTCTGCAGCGCGGCCGGCTTCATGACGACGATCTGGAGCTTCTCGCGGCTCGCCGTGCTCGTGGTCGTGCTCGAGATGGCCGGGCTGTACCTGGCCATCAGCGGACTCTCGTTCCTCCGGGAGGAGCCGGATCCGCGGCAATAGGGCTCCCCGGCTGCGGCTACAGGTCGAGCCGGCGCATCAGGGCGCGGGTCAGGGCGACGTTCGGAACCTGATGCGTCATCTCACGAGCTTTTAAGTGGTAGGCGGGGGGAGGATTGAACTCCCGACCCCGGCCTTGTAAGGGCCGTGCTCTCCCAGCTGAGCTACCCGCCTACGTGAGGAAGACCTGAGACTTACCTTGACGATTCTATCGTAGGGGAATTGATCGCGTCCCGAATTGTGCCGCAGGCGCCGCGGCTCACGAAGGCGAGAAGTGGATGGGGCCGATGAGCGACTCCGCGCGCGAGTGCGTGTCGTTGGAGTCGATGGACAGCGTGATCGCGCCCGGATCGGGCGGCTCCTCGCCGAAGATGGCGCGGTAGTCCGCGCGGACGTCGCGGCGCTCATCGAGCCAGCGTCCGAGCTCGGCTGGGCCGGAGCGCAGGATGATGTACGTGACGGTGCCCGTCTTCTGGCTCCGGAACGTGCTGCCGGCCGGCGCGGTCGTGTCCCACGCGTAGCCGATGATGCGCGAGCGCAGCAGCGCGGGCAGGCGCGGCCAGGTCACGTACACCTGCACGGCCTGGTCCGCGGTCTCGCGTCGGCGGGCGTCCCCGCCGGTGGGCATCGCGACGACCTTCCAGCGCCAGCGCAGGATCGGCGTGCGCGCCAGGGACACGCTCCCGCGCAGGTCGCGGGTGATGGTGGCACGGTCGTTCCGGCTCTCGAGGTGCAGCACGCGCTGGCCGTCCTCGACCACGATGCTGAGGGCGAACGCCGAGGTCTTGCCCCAGGTCTGCCCTTCCCATCCCGGCGGGACGCCCAGCTGGCCCGGCGTGCCGGCGCGCCAGTCTTCCACCACGACGTCCGAGCGCGCTAACGAAGCCGCGGGCTGGGCCGTCGGCCCGCTCCCGGCCCCCGCGACCGCGCATAGCAAGCCCGCCGCGAGCGTGGACACCACCAGCCGGTCCCGCATCGATCTCCCTCCTGGCTCACATGAGAGCAAGTGGTGTGCCGGCTCCCCCCGGTGCGCGAACCTGGGAGCCGCTTCTCCTCAGACGGTAGAGCTTACGTGGAATTCCTTACCTGGAGATGGCAGGCGTACAAGCGCGCCCACGAGATTACGGCCATCGGGCCTCGCACGGCGCTCAGGCACATGGCTTGCTCCTACCCGAGCCGGGAGAAACACGACGATGGACCGTCGACGACTCGATGACGAGCACGCTCCGGACGATTACGCGGGCGACCAGCCGCAGGGTCCGGGCCCGGACGACGACGACCGGATCCGCCGCGCGCCGGGCCCGGCCCGCGGCGACCGTCGCGGCGGAGCCCGCCGCGGCTACTTCCGGTGACCGCTCGAGAGCGCCGCCGCCACCCCGAGGCTGATGTAGAGCCCGCCGGTGATCCAGCGCTCGCCGGCCAGGAAGCGAGGCTGGCCGCGCAGCCACCGGACGGCGGAGCCGGCGGTCAGGGCGTAGAGCGAGTCGGTGACGGCGCCGAGCAGCACGAACACCACACCGAGCGCGATGATCTGCTCGCCGATGTGTCCCCGGTCCTCGGTGACGAACTGGGGCAGGAACGCCAGGAAGAAGAGGCCGGTCTTCGGGTTGAGCAGGTTGACGATGACGCCGTCGAGGAACGCACGGCGAAGCGCCTTGGGCTTCCCCGCCGCCGGCGCGACGATGCTCGAGCGATCGCGCAGCCGGCGCACACCGATGTAGATCAGGTAGGCGGCCCCGAGGTACTTCACCACGCCGAACGCGGTGGCGGAGGCGGCGAGCAGCGCGGAGAGGCCGACCGCGGCCGCGAAGATGTGTGCCAGGGTGCCTACGTGCACGCCCAGCACCGAGACGAGCCCGGCCCTCCGGCCCTGGTCGATGCTCCGGGTGACGATGTAGAGGACCGCGGGACCCGGCGTCAGCAGCAGCACCAGGGCCGCGACCGCGAACAATCCCAGGCTCGACCACTCGGGCAGCACCAGCATCCCTTGCCTCTCTCCGCGCCGGCCGATCACCCACCGGCCCGCGCCCCCGACATCATAGACCAGGCCGGACGTCGAGCCCTAAGCTCCTTCGAGACCGCGACGTCGAGCCGGGCCCATCGCGATGACCTCGGTCAGGCGGTCCGGCGCGATCGGCTTCGTCAGGTAGGCGTCGAAGCCCGCCTCCAGGCCGCGCTGGCGCGCCTCGGACTGCCCATAGCCGGTCACCGCGATGAGGCACATGTCGCTCCGGCCGGACGCGCGGATGCGCCGGGCCAGCTCGTATCCGTCCAGGCCGGGCAGGCCGACATCGACCACCGCGACGTCGGGGCGGAGGGACAGCGCGCGCGCGAGCCCGGTCGCGCCATCGGCCGCGTCGTGCACCTCGTGCCCGGCCCGCTCCAGCACGTACCGGAGCATCTCGCGGGCGTCGTCGCTGTCCTCGACGATGAGCACGCGGCGCCGGATCGCCGCGCTCGTGACCGCCGGAGGCGCCGTGGCCACGTCTCCCGGCGGGGCGGTCAGCGGGAAGCGCACCGTGAACACGCTCCCGCGCCCGAGGCCACCGCTCGCCGCCTCGACGCGCCCGCCGTGCAGATCGACGAGCCGGCGCACGAGGGTCAACCCGATGCCCAGGCCGGCCCGAGGGCGGTGCAGCTCCGTCTCCCCCTGCACGAACAGATCGAAGATCCGCGGCAAGAGATCGGGCGCGATGCCCATCCCCGTGTCCTCCACGCGCAGGATGACCTCGCCGGCCGCGGCCGACACGTCGACGATGATCCGTCCGCCCGGTGGAGTGAACTTCAAGGCGTTGCCCAGCAGATTGCTCACGATCTGCTCGAGCCGGGTCTCGTCGGCTTCCATCCACACCGGCTCCGCGGCCAGGCATTCGATGCGGGAGGGCGAGCCCTCGCCCGCGACCGCGGTGACCCCGCGGCGGACGACGGCGGCCAGGTCGACCGGCACCCGGGCGAGCGCGATCTTGCCGGTGGTGAGCCGGCCGACGTCCAGCAGATCGTCCACCAGACGCACGAGAGAGCCCATCTGGCGGGTGATGATCTCGCGGGCCTGGATGCCGCGGTCGTCGGCCAGGCCGCATAGATCCACCACCCGCAGCGCGGTGGTGATCGCGCCGAGGGGGTTGCGCAGCTCGTGGCCGAGCATGGCCAGGAACTCGTCCTTGGTCCGGTTCGCCTGCTCGGCCTCGGCCCGCGCGGCCTGCTCCGCGGCCAGCGCTTGCGCGCGCTCGGCCTCGAATCGCCGCCGATCACTGATGTCGCGGGCGATCTTGGAGGCGCCGATGATCTCGCCTCCCGCGCCGCGCACCGGGGAGACCGTCAACGAGATCTCGATCCGCCGGCCGTCCCTGGCGACCCGTATCGTGTCGAAGTGGTCGATCTTCTGCCCGCGGCGAATCCGCGCCAGCACCTCGTCCTCCTCGGCGCGGCGCTCGGTCGGAATGATCAGCGTGATATGTCGACCGATCGCTTCGGCCGCCGCGTAGCCGAACATGCGCTCCGCGGCCGGGTTCCACGACGTGACGACGCCATCGAGTGTCTTGCTGATGATCGCGTCGTCCGAGGAGTCGACGACGGCGGCGAGCCGGCGGGCACTCACATCCTCTCGCTGCTGGGCGGCGAGCAGCGCGTCCTTGGCGCGGCTGGCGGTCTCGGCCTCGGCGCGTCCCGCGCGCTCGGCCTCGAGCTGCTTCTCGCGCGCGGCGTGTGCCGAGACAAGGGCGTCCGCGACCTCGCTCACCTCCGAGAGTCCCGTCGGCTGGATCGGGGGCCGCTCACCGCGGCCGATCGCCTGCGCGGCGCGCCGAAGCGCCTCGACCGGCCGACTCACGCTGCGCGCCACCCAAAAGGAGACGAGTAACCCGAGCCCGAGCGACAGGGCGAGCCCCACGCCGACGGTCAGGTACGACCGCCGCACCGGGCCGTCGATCGTCGCCCGCGGAACCCCCATCGCGACCGACCATCCGGTCGCGGCCGAGCGACTGAAGGCGGCGTAGGTCTCCTCCCCCTCGAGGGTGCGGGAGGGGCCGGCCCCTTCCGAGCCGCGGGCCATCAGCGCCTGCAGGGTCTCCGAAGGCGGCTTCCCCAGCCATTGCGGGTGCTCGCGCGAGCGCGCGACGTGATTGCCGCGCGCATCGAGGATCGACACGACCGCGTCCGGGAGCACCCGCTGCTTGTGGATCACCCCGCGGATGCTCTCGGGGTCGACCACTCCGGTCAGAACGTAGCGCAGCTCGTCTCCATATATGACCGGCACGTCGATCGCGAAAGTGGGCAGGCGGATGATGGGGCCGTACGGGACGATCGGACTGATCGTCGGCCGCCGGTCGCGCACCACCGGCAAGAACATGTCCGGCCATGCCGGCTTGTCGGGGAGGGCCGCCCTGTATGGGCGCAGGATGTTGACCAGCTGTTTCCCGGCGGGGTCGACGAGCACGATGTTGGCCCACGACGGATCCTGGGCCTTGGCGCGACTAACCGTATCGTGGAAACCCTCCAGGTCCCCACGCCGCAGCGAGCTCGATGCCGCGAGGGCGCGCAAGATCGCCGTCAGCCGCTCGAGCTCGGTATCGACCGCCCCGACCATGGCCCGCATCGTTTCGGTCATCGCTCGCAGCTGGTCGGTGCGTTGCTGGCGGGCGCTCAGGATCAGGTTGACACCGGAGAGGGTCACGATCGGGGCCAGGGCCACCAGGACCACGGCGAGCAGGCGGCGCTGGAGCTTGCCGAAGAGGAGCATCGGGAGGTCTCAGCCCCCGGCTGGCCCCGGCCACGTCGCGCGCGCTCCGGGGCGCGGCCGTAGCGGCCGCCGCTTCAGCAGCACCCTCCGCGGATCGGGCCACCCGCGGGCAGCGCGCGGTCGGGCTCCCAGCCCCACGAGCGCGGCCCCCAGTCCGGCGTGAACACTCGCCCCTTCTTGACGGTCACGAATGGCACCACCGCCCGGTCCACCCGCAGGCCGGCGCCCAGGACGTCGTACACCATCCAGTCGCCCGGCCGGACGTCGAGCACCGAGATGTCGGCCTGCCGGCCCACCGCGAGGCTGCCCAGGCGCTCCGCGACGCCGGCGGCCTTCGCCGGGTTCGCGGTGCACATGGTCACCACCTGCGGCAGCGTGAAGCCCAGGCCGAGGAAGCGCGTCATCATCTCGGTCATGCTGTGCACGGTCATGACGCGGCCGGGCACGGTGAGGTCGGTGCTGATGCAGTGCGGGAGCACGCCCTGCTCGATCACGCGACGGCCCACGTCGAAGCTGAAGTTCATGCGCCCGTGCGCGGTGTCGAACCACACCCCGCGGTCGGCGGCCTCGCGCACCTCGGGCACCAGCTTGCCGTTGCCGTCGAGCACGCCGCCCGGGTTGGCGGTGAAGTAGTGGGTGAGGATGTCTCCCTGCTCGAGCAGCGGCAGCAGCGAGCGGATCACCTTCGGATCGTAGCGCTTCTCGGTGTCGCCGATGTGCACCATCAGCTTCACCCCGCTCTCCTTGGCCGCCCGCTTGGCCAGGCGCGGCATCTCCATGCCCATGATCTCGAGCGCGGGCGAGACCATGCGCGCCTTGATGCCGCGGATCAGCCCCCGGTGCTGGTCCACCACCTTGAGGGTGTCGTCGAGGTTGACGCTCGACTCTGCGATGATGTCGGGCAGCGTCGCGAGCCCGGTCGAGCAGATGTGCAGGAACGGGATCACCTCGGTGTGGCAATGGGGGAGGATGTGGCGCGGGAAGCCTCCGAAGGTGGCCGACCCCGCGCTCCCCGCGTCCACGATGGTGGTGACGCCCGCGTAGACGCCGCCCAGGTCCGGGTTCACCCCGGTGCGGTTGAAGCCCTCGAACACGTGCGCGTGCAGGTCGATCAGCCCGGGCGTGACCGTCTTGCCCCGCACGTCGATGGTACGCGCGGCCTCGGCCTCCGCGATCTGCGGCGCGATGCGGGCGATCGCGCCCTTCTCCACCGCCACGTCCATCGCTCCGTCGAGCTGGGAGGAAGGATCCAGCACGGCGCCGCCCTTGAGGAGGAGATCGTACATGGGAAGTCTCCGATCGATCAGCGGGTGAAGTGGTCCCACCAGCGTCCGGCCGCGGCCACCGACAGCGGGACGTCGTCCGGGAGGAGGTAACCGTCCCGGGCCAGCGCGTGCGCCGCCTCGCGGACGCGGTCGAGATAGGCCTCGCGCGAGGCGTAGCGCTCCGCGATGGACGGCCGCGGGTCGCCGGAACCGTCGCGCTCGGCGCGGGTGCGCGCGAACGGGATGGTCGCGCCCGCGAAGACCAGGAGCTGCTCGCCGCCACCGATGTCGGGATGCCGCAGGTTCCAGCCGGTGTGCGCGGCGAGCGGCACCGCCAGCTCGGGCAGCACGATCCCGCCGACCTCGTTGCCGTCGGCGTCCACCGCGGAGACGAGCGAGCCGAAGGCGCGGCCCGGCGCCGGGGGTAGCGTCGTCCAGTCGAGCCGACGCGGACTCGGATTGTGGCGCGGATAGCGCGCGGCGGGAATCCGCCCGAAGGCGGCGGCGAGGCGATCGGGCGGCACCGCGGTACCGTCGGCCACGCGCGGGTGCCGGCTCGGCGGCGGCTCGATCCCCTCGACCACCCAGCGGTCGAGGTGCACCAGGCAGGCGCGCAGCAGCGGGGAGTAGTCCACGACGCTCCGGAGATTCTGCGAGCGCTCGACGGGCCCGGTCGGATCGGCGGGCGCGGTCTGGGTGTCGGTCGGCGGCCAGATGCCGAGGCCGTGCTCGGTGCCCGCGAAGTGGTAGACGCGCGTATGCGGGCCGGGGGCGGCGTCCCGCTGGCCGTCGGGATCGGTGTGGATCAGCGAGGCGTCGCCGCGATGGTACTCGGCGGAGGTGTTGGTGTAGTACACGCGCAGCCGGCTGCCCCGGGCGTCGAGCCGCGCGTGCAGGGCGTCCTTGGCGCCGGTGTCCGGATCCACCGCCGGCTGGTCGGTGAACGGGAAGAGGTGCGCCATCATGTTGTTGCGGTCCTTCGAGTGCTGGCCGAAGCGCTGGTTGAACTCGCCCCGCATGCCGCCGGCCACGTTGGCGAGCACGCCGTCGAGGGCCTCGCGCCCCTGCTCGTCCAGGTTGAGGTCCTCGTAGATCAGGGTCCGGAGCAGCCGCCCGGTCTGCGAGCGGCCGTAGGCGTAGGCCCACCGCAAGCGGCCGGGCGCCGGGTTACCCTCGGCCGCGCCGCCGTGCTTGAGCCACGCCACCGCCTCGCGGAGCGCGGCCATCGAGAGCCCCTGCACCGGCGCACCCTCCGCGGTGTAGGTCACCTGGTAGAGCCGGCCCTTCTCGAAGCCGCCGGCGAGGTGGACGTGCCCGGCGTCGGGGACGACGCGTCCGCCCTCGCTCCGGGCGAAGCGCCAGCGCTCGCGCGGGATCGTGGTGGCCGGCCCGTCGGGCTGATCGCGCACGGTGAGGAGCGCGTCCCGCTCCTCGAGGTCGGCGGCCGGATACGGCACGTGGCCACGGTCGGAGAGCAGGAAGTCGGCGACGGGCCCGGTCGACTGCACCTGCGTGTAGATGCGCCCGCGCAGCGGGCGACCCTGCGCGTCCCGCGCCTCCGGCGTGCGCATGCCGATGAGTCCGGGCACGCGCGGCAGGTCTCCCTGCCAGCCGCAGGAGATGACGACCCAGCCGCGCTTCATCAGGAAACCGTCGCCCACGTCGACCGGCGGGTTCGGGTCCGACCCGGGCCCGAAGGCGGGCCGGGTGGCGCGGTTGAAGTTGGGCACCGCCACCGTGTTGCCGCGGTTGACGACATCCAGAAGAACACGGCCGGCGCATCGCGCGCGGTCCACCGGCAGGAGGATGGACACGTCCGAGTCCCACGTGACCCGCCCGGTCGCGTCGCGCGGGGCCAGCGCCACGTCCGTGATGCGGAGGTTCGCCGCGTGGAGCGGGTCGATGGCGAAGTGCAGCCGTCCCTTCAGCTCCTCGTAGCCCGGGAAGCCGGCCAGCGGGCGGCGCAGCGTGACGTCGAAGCGGGTGACCGGCATGGTGGACCTCGCGGGGGTTAGAGGCCGAGGGCGGCGAGGCGCCCCGGCGTCGGCACACCGTCGGCGTCCCAGCCCCGGAGCGCGTAGTAGCGATCGAGCATCCGGTCGAGCTCTTCCGGCGGGCAGTAGGCGCCGGCGGACGGCCCGTCGGGGATGGGCTCGTGCATCACCCGCCAGGGCAGCGCGTCGTCCTGCCGGCGCACGCCCTCGCGCACGTTGAAGAGCCGCTCCAGGTTGATCACGCGCTCGCCCACCCGCTCGAGCTCCTCCACCGTCATGTCCCAGCCGGTGATCGCGCGAACCATGCGGGCGTAGGGCTCGTCGACGTAGAGGCCGAAGCCGCGCTCGGAGGTGAAGCGGCAGAGGACGAGCGAGTCGTCCACCGCGGTGAAGTGCTGGCTCCGCACCGCGAACTCGGGCTTGCCGTCGGGGCTCCGCCGGTCGAAGTTCTGCGCGTACTGGGGCGTGGGCCGCGTGTCGTGGTGGCTGCCGCCGCGGGTGGCGGTGGCGTAGCCGATCGACATGCCCTTGAGCGCGCGCGCGGAGTGCGCCGGCAGCTCGAGCCGCTTGACCGCGTAGACCAGCCGCGTGGCCTCCGGGTGCACCGACTCCGCGAGCCGCCACGCCCCCTCGGCCAGCCGGTCGCCGAAGCCCTCGCGCATCGCGGTCATCTCGACCAGGCGCAGCATCCCGCGCCAGTCGCCCCAGCCGAACGGCAGCCCCAGCTCGCGCTCGGTGAGCCAGCCGCGCTCGACCGCCTCGCACACGAAGGCGAGCGTCACCCCCATGCTGATGGTGTCGAGCCCGAGCAGATCGCAGAGATCGTTGGCCCGCGCGAGCGAGCCCGCGTGGGCGTTGCCGAGCATGGAGCCGAAGGCGAAGATCGTCTCGTACTCCGGCATCTTGGCTTTGAGGCCGGCGAGCTCGCCCTCGCGGATTTCGTATTGCTTGCCGCAGGCCACCGGGCACTTGAGACAGGTGGTGTCCCGGTCGTGGAAGTGGGCGTGCATCTCCTCGCCGGAGATCGCCACCGCGTCCGCGAAGACCTCCTGGCGCAGGTTATAGGAGCCGAGCGCGCCCAGGGTGTTGATCGGCTTCACCAAGAACGGGGTGCCGTAGGTGGAGAGCGCCTTGGTGCCGGTCTTGAGCGGCTCGCGCTGCTGTTCGAGCAGCGCCTTGAGCGCGGCCGGGTCGGCCACCTCGGTCTTGCGCGCGCCCGCCACCACCACCGCCTTGACCCGCTTGCTGCCCAGCACCGAGGCCAGGCCACCGCGCCCCGCGAAGGCCTCGCGGTTCTTCCAGTAGGTGCCCATCGCCGAGAAGCGCACCAGGCGCTCGCCGCCGGGCCCGATGGCCATCACGTCGGCGTCGCCGCCCTCCACCGCGTGGATGGCCTGCACCGTGTCGCGGGTGGTCTGGCCCCAGAGCGAGCGCGCGGGCCGGAGCTCCGCCCCGGCCTCGGTGACCTTGACGTAGACCGGCTCCGCCGCGCACCCGGTGATCACGATGGCGTCGAAGCCGGTGCGCTTCATGGTGGCCGGGAAGCGCCCGCCGAAGGTGGAGTCGAAGAAGAGCCCGGTCAGGGGCGACTTGCCGGCCACGCAGGCGCGGCTGTTGCCCGGCACGGTGGTGTCGGTGACCGGGCCCACCGCGAAGATCACCGCGTTCGCGGGGTCATACGCGTCGACGCCGGGCGGCACGTGGTCGAGGAGGAGGCGCGCCGCGAAGCCGTTGCCGCCGAGCAGGCTCCGGGCCAGCGTCTCCGGGACGGGCTCGACGCGGCTCGCGCCGGTGGTCACGTCGACGAAGAGGATCCGCCCGCCGTATCCCCGCATGGCGCGGCCCATTTTAGTGAGAATGGAGGCCGGTTACAATGCATCGCATGGACGATCTGCTCGCGGCCGCGCTGGCCCAGCTCACCGTGCTGGACGAGAGCGGCGTGGTGGTGCCGCTCAAGGGGCTCTGGGCCGAGCGGCCGGTGGTGCTGGCCTTCGTCCGCCACTTCGGCTGACTGTTCTGCCGCCAGCAGGTCGCTGGCCTGATGGCACGGCTGCCGGAGATCGAGCGGCGCGGCGCCACGATCGTGGTGGTGGGGCCGGCCCGGCCCCAGCACATCGCCGCCTTCCGGCAGGCCACCGGCTATGCGGGCCTCCTCTACGTGGACCCGTCGCTGCGCGCCTTCCGGACCGCCGGGCTCGTGCACGGCTGGGCCAGCACCTATCACCCGCGCTCGGTCCTGAAGGGCGTGATCGCGTTCGCGCAGGGATTTCGGCAGGGCGCGCGGCAGGGCGACGTGGCCCAGCAGGGCGGGACGTTCGTGCTGGGGCCGGGCGATCGGCTCCGCTACGAGTGGCGGGACAGCTTCGCGGGGGACAACGCGGATCTCGACGCGGTGGTGGCGGCGATTCCGACCACTGCTGCGGTGAGGTGAGCCCTCACCCCAGGGCCCCTCACCGTAGGGCCCCTCACCTTAGGGCCCCTCACCCTGCCCTCTCCCCTCCGGGGAGAGGGAGATTCAGGAAGCGCCGAGGGCGCGGAGGCCGCGGCGCGCCGCCTCGGCCAGGTCGGGCTCGACCCCGTTCGTCGCGAGCAGCTTCCGGTACACGATCACCGCGGCGTCGTTCTGCTTGAGCGCGGTGAAGGCCTGGCCGGCGCCCACGAGCGCGCGGCGCGCCCACGGCGAATCGGCGGTGAGGTAGGCCGCGGTCATGTACATGTCGGCCGCGTCCTGCGCCTTGCCGGTCGCCCGGAACCCCTCGCCCAGACGATAGGCCGCCTCCGCGGCCACTGCCCCGTCCCCGACGTCGAGCGCCTGCTCGAGCCGCCCGCGCGCCTCGTCCCACTTGCCGTCGGCGGCGAGGAGCCGCCCCTGCCCCAGCAGCCCCGACGCCTTCTCTTTCGCGGTACCCGTGGCGGCCACGCGCGTGTAGGTCTCGAGCGCGGCGGCACGATCGCCGGTGGCCTCCTGCGCCTCGGCGAGCAGCATCG
>JBGQHJ010000101.1:0-17758 GCA_041497895.1 Methylomirabilia bacterium | reverse complement strand
GGCCCGCGGTCACGAACACCATGTCGGCGCCCTCGAGCACCTGCTTGATCTCGTCGCGGTCCTCGAGGGCCGCGTTCTTGCCGACCTCGGGATCCGACCCGGCGCCGAGCCAGCCGGTCAGCCGGGCGCCGAGCTGCAGCTTCACCGGCGCGGGCGACGAGCGGAGGGCCTGTAGGTCGGTGTTCCCCACGATGAAGTCGACGCCGGTGAACGAGGCCGCCATCATGCGGTTGACGGCGTTGGAGCCGCCCCCGCCGAGGCCGATCACCTTGATCTTCGCCGCCTCGCGCTCCTCTTCCAGCTCGAACACCGGCCGCCGCCCCTGAGTGTGCTCCATCGACCCCTCCTTGGCTTCCCCCCGCGGGGATCGGTCCCCCGGAGATCGTCCTTCTGGATGCCGCGCCCGGACGGGCGGCATGGTGGTGAACAGCTCCGCCTGTCCGGCGGCACGCGGGGGCTTGCCCCCGCCGCCTTTCCTAGAAGAGCTCCGCAAACCAGTCCCGCAGCCGCCGGCCGGTGCGCCCGACCAGCGTGCCGTCCTCCATCTCGGTGGCCCCACCGCCGGTGCCGTGACCACGCGCGCCGTAGAGGGCCAGCCCCACCGCGGTGGCGTGGATGGGGCTCTGCACCACGTCGGCCAGGCCGGAGAGCCCCGCGGGCACTCCCCGGCGCACCGGCATGTCGAAGACCTGCTCGGCCAGCTCGGGCACCCCGTGCATGATCGAGCTCCCACCGGTGACCACCACCCCGCCCGCGGCCACGTCGTTGAGCCCGGCCCGTACCAGATCGCGCGCGACCAGGGTGAAGATCTCCTCGACGCGCGGCTGGATGATCTCGGACAGGATCTGCCGCGACAGCTGCCGCGCCTTACGCCCGCCCACGCTCGGCACGTCCACCACCTCGTCCTCGCGGACCAGCGCGGTGAGCGCGCAGCCGTGGCGCTTCTTGAGCTCCTCCGCGTCCGCGGTCGGCGTCCGCAGCCCCACCGCGATGTCGTTGGAGATGTGGTCACCGCCGAGCGGCAGGCTGCTGGTGTGCCACACCGCGCCGTCGCGGAAGAGGGCCACGTCGGTGGTGCCGCCGCCCAGGTCGATGAGGAGGATGCCGAGCTCCTTCTCCTCGGTGGAGATGACCGCCTCCGCGGAGGCGAGCGGCTCCAGCACCAGGTCCTGCACCTGCAGCCCGGCCCGGTTCACGCTCCGGACCACGTTGCGCACCGAGGTGGTGGCCCCGGTCACGAGGTGCACCTCCACCTCGAGGCGCACCCCCGACATGCCGAGCGGCTCCTTCACCCCGTCCTGGTCGTCGACCAGGAAGGTCTGGGGCAGCACGTGGATGATCTCGCGGTCCTGGGGCAGGTTGACCGCCCGCGCCGCGTCGAGCGCGCGGTCGATGTCGGCCTGGCTCACCTCGCGGTGCTTGCCCGAGACCGCCACCACCCCGCGGCTGTTGATGCCGCGGATGTGGCCGCCCGCGACCCCCGCGATCACCGAGGGGATCTCGACGCCCGCCATCTCCTCGGCCTCCGCCACCGCGTGCTTGATCGACTCCACCGTCGAGTCGATGTTGACCACCACGCCCTTGCGGAGGCCGCGGGACGGGCTCGTCCCCACGCCCACGATGTCCAGGTTGCCGACCGGCGACCAGTCGGCGATGACGCAGCAGATCTTGGTCGTGCCCACGTCCAGCCCGGCGATGACCTGCCGCACTCGGGATCTGGCCATTGCCCTCCTCACCTCGTCACGGTCTTGAGGACCACCTGATCGCGGAACCGCAAGTCGATCGCGCCCACCGCCTCGCCGCCCGACCGCACCTGGGCGAGCACGCCCTGCAGCCGGCCCAGCCGGCCTTCCCAGTCGTCGGCCCCCAGCCGGACCTCGATGCCGTCCACCGTGTAGAGCACCGGCCCGTCCGGGCGGCTCACGTCGATCTCGGAGATCTGCTGGAGCAGCGTGGTCTCCGAGCGCAGCAGCACCCGGAGCAGCGAGATCCCCGCCGCCACCCGCGGCGAGGGCCCCCCGTCGCCCGAGGCGAGGTCGGCCGGTCCGAGCCCGGTGATGACCGGGGCCCTGGGCGCCACCGCCCGCGTCTCGGCCCCCAGGTTCACGCCCTGCTCGTCGATCCAGTGCAGCCGGCCCGCGTGGGCCAGCGTGAAGGGGCGCCGCTCCTCCACCGCGAGCGTCACCTGGTTCGGAAAGCGTCGCACCATGTCGGCGCGCCGGATGAGCGGCAGCGCCTCCAGGCGCGCCACCACCGCGGCGCGGTCCAGGCGGAAGAGATTGGTGCCGGGGCCGATGCCGGAGGCGGCCACCACGTCCTCGGGGCGCAGCCGGCTCGCCCCGGTGACCGCCACCTCGGTGACGGTGAAGCGCGGCGAGGTGAGCGCCCACAGCGCCCCGAGCCCGCCCGCGCCGAGCACCGCCAGCGCGATCCCGATGGGGACCGCCCGCGAGGTGACCCAGTGCACCCGGCGGGTGACCCGCCGGGCCAGGCGCGCGCGGGAAACGCGCTGCCGCTCCATCGCGGGGCCGCGCTCGGCCAGGTCCGCGAGCCGGCCGCGGCCCGCCCGCGGGGAGAGGACGGAGCTGTGGGTCCTCAAATCTCTCCCATGGTCTTCATCTCGGGCTCGAGCGTGATGCCGAAGTGGTTGCGCACCCGATCGAGGGTGAGCTGCATGAGCGCCTTGATGTCGGTCGCGGCGGCGCCCCCGCGGTTGACGATGAAGTTGGCGTGCTTGGCCGAGATCTCGGCGCCGTTCAGGCGCTTGCCCTTGAGCCCGACCTTCTCGATGAGGCGCGAGGCGGTCTCGCCCTGCGGGTTCTTCCACACCCACCCCGCGGAGGCCAGCGCGAGGGGCTGGGTCGCCTTCTTCTGCTTGAGGCGCTGCTTGATGTCCTTCTGGATCTCCGCGAAGGGCCGCCGGTGCAGCTGCAGCCGGGCCCCGATGAGCACCGAGCGCGGCGGCGCGGCGAACATCCGGTAGCTGAACGAGCCCGCTCCCGGCTTGAACTCGCCGAGGGTGCCGTCGGGATGGAGGAAGTAGACCGCGGAGATGAAGTCCGCGATGCCGCCGTCCGGGGTGCCCGCGTTCATGGCCACCGCCCCCCCGACGGTGGCCGGCACCCCGACCAGACACTCGATGCCGCCCAGGTTGAGCGCGGCCGCCTCGCGGATCAGGGCCGAGAGGCTCACCCCCGCGCCGGCCACCGCCTCCTCGCCGTTGAACTCGGCGCGGCCGAGGCAGCCCTCGAGCTTGAGCACCACGCCGCGGACGCCCCGGTCGCTGACCAGCAGGTTGTTGCCGCCGCCGATGACGTCGATCGAGAGCTGCTCCCGCTCGGCGAACGACAGCGCGCATCGGATGTCTTCCACGTCCTGAGGGACGATGAAGATGTCCGCGGGACCTCCGATGCGCAAGGAGGTGTGGAAGCTGAGCGGCTCCTTGAACCGGACCTCGCCCCGGATCTCTCCCAGCATTATGGTCTCCCTTTCGACAACGTCCCGGGATCGTCGCCGAGCCGCTGGAGCAGTTCCCCGCCCAGCTGGCCCACGTCGCCGGCCCCGAGAGTGAGCACGAGATCACCCGCTCTGGTGGATTCGCACAGGTAGTCGATGATGGCCGCCCGGTCGCTGCCGAGATAGAGCACCTCGCGGTGCCCGTGGGCCGCGATGCCGTCGGCCAGGTCGCGGGCGTGCACGCCGGGAATCGGCGCCTCGCCCGCGGCGTAGATGTCCATGACGATGAGGACGTCGGACTGGTAGAACGCGGTCAGGAAGTCGTCGCGCAGGTGCTGGGTGCGCGAGTAGCGATGCGGCTGGAACACCGTGATCACGCGGCGGTCGAACCCCGCCTTGGCGGCGGCGAGGGTGGCGCGGATCTCGGTGGGGTGGTGGCCGTAGTCGTCGACGACGAGCACGTCGCGGGCGGTGCCGCGGATCTGGAAGCGGCGCTGCACGCCCGCGAAGCCGGCCAGGGCGGACTGGATCTTCTCGAACGGGATCTCGAGGTCGAGCGCGACCGCGGTGGCGGCCAGCGCGTTGAGCACGTTGTGGCGGCCCGGGATCTGCAGCGTCATGGTCCCGAGCGGAACCGCGCGGTGCACCACCTCGCACGTCGAGCGCATCTCGGTGAACTGGAGCCGGCGCGCGGTGACGTCGGCACCCGCCTCCAGGCCGTAGGTCACCACCCGCTTGTCCATCATCCTCGGGATCATTCGCTGCAGGTTGAGGTCGTCGAGGCAGACCACCGCGCAGCCGTAGAACGGCACCTTGTTCACGAAGGCGAGGAACGCGGTGACGATGGCGTCGAGATCCGGGTAGTGGTCGAGATGCTCGGCGTCGACGGTGGTCACCACCGCGATGGTGGGGGTGAGCTTGAGGAACGAGCCGTCGGATTCGTCGGCCTCCGCGACCAGGAACTCGCCCTGGCCGAGCCGGGCGTTCGTGCCGAGCCCGTGCACGCGGCCGCCCACCACCACGGTGGGATCGAAGCCGCCCGCGCCCAGCACCGCGGCCACCATCGAGGTGGTGGTGGTCTTGCCGTGGGTGCCCGCGATCGCGATGCCGTACTTGAGCCGCATCAGCTCGGCGAGCATCTCGGCCCGCGCGATGACCGGGATGCCGCGCTGACGCGCGGCCGCTACTTCCACGTTGTCGCGCGCCACCGCGGAGGAGTAGACGACCACGTGCGCCCCCTCCACGTGGGCGGCGGCGTGGCCCAGGAAGACCTTGGCCCCCAGCCGCTCGAGCCGCTCCACCGCGTCGCTGCGCCGGGCGTCGGAGCCGGTGACCCGGTAGCCGAGCGTGAGCAGGACCTCGGCGATGCCGCTCATGCCGACGCCGCCGATGCCCACGAAGTGGATGTGCTGGTACTTCTTGAACACTAGGCCGCTCTCCCGTGCTGCGAGATGTTGAGCAGCACGCCCGCCGAGAACATGGTCATGAGCAGCGCGGAGCCCCCGAAGGAGATGAACGGCAGCGGCAGCCCCTTGGTGGGCAGCGCCCCGGTCACCACGCCCAGGTTCACGATGGTCTGGGTGGCGAGCATGATGGTGAGCCCGAGCCCCAGGAAGGCCCCGAAGGAATCGGGCGCCCGCAGGCCGATGCGCAGGCCGCGCCAGATGAGCAGGGCGAAGAGGGCCACGATCACGGTGGCCCCGATCAGCCCCAGCTCCTCGCCGATGATCGCGAAGATGAAGTCGGTGTAGGGCTCGGGCAGGTAGAAGAGCTTCTGCTTGGAGTCGCCGAGCCCGACCCCGAGCCAGCCCCCCGACCCCAGCGCCAGGAACGACTGGATGATCTGGAAGCCGCTGCCCTGGGGATCGTCCCACGGGTTCATGAACGCGACCATCCGCCGCCACCGGTAGGGCTTGAGCGCGATCAGGGCGACCACCACCGGTAGCGCCGCGCCCGCGATCAGCGCCATGTGCTGCACGCGCGCGCCGGCCAGGTAGGCGAGGACCAGGGTCAGGATGACCAGGGCCAGGCTGTTGCCCAGGTCGGGCTGGAGCAGCGTGAGCGCGGCCATGCCCCCCGCCACCAGCAGCACCGGCAGCAGGCCCTCGGTGAAGCGGGCGAGGACCTCCTGCCGTCGGGTGAGGAAGGAGGCGAGATAGAGGACGAGCGCGAACTTGGCCAGCTCCACCGGCTGGAACGAGACCGGGCCCACGTGGAACCAGCGCCGCGTGCCGTTGATCGATTGGCCGAACGGCGGCACCAGGACCAGGACCAGCAGCACGAAGGAGACGACCAGGAGCGGCATCACGAACCGCTCCAGGTTCCGGTAGTCGAGCAGCATGCCGCCCCACAGGCAGCCCAGGCCGAGCACGGCCCAGAAGAGCTGCTTCTTCAGGAAGAAGAACGGGTCGTGGAAGCGGTCGGCGGCCACGATCGCGCTCGCCGAGTAGACCATCACCACGCCCACGCACACGAGGGTCACCACCACTCCGAAGAGGGGCAGGTCGGGCGTGAGCTTGCGGGGCATCAGCCGAGCAGCGCCCGCACCACGGCCTTGAAGACGTCGCCGCGGTGCTCGTAGTTGCGGAACATGTCGAACGACGCACAGGCCGGGGACAGCAGCACCACGTCGCCCACTCCCGCCGCGGCGCGGGCGCGCCGGACCGCGTCCTCCATCGACTCCGCGTCCTCGGTGGGCACCCCGGCCGGCTCGAGCGCGGCCCGGATCTGGGCCCGGTCCTGGCCGATGAGGATCGCCCGCCGCACCCGGCCGCGAGCCGCCTCGGCGAGGGGGCCGAAGTCCTGGCCCTTGCCCTTGCCGCCCGCGATCAGCACGACCGGCTCGGTGAAGCTCTCGAGGGCCTTGATGGTGGAATCGACGTTGGTGCCCTTGGAATCGTTGTAGTAGACGACCCCGCGGTCGTCGTGCACGCGCTCGATGCGGTGGGCGACCCCGCGGAACGCGGAGATCCCGCGCCGGATCGCGGCGGGCGCCATCCCGGTCCACAGCGCGCACGCGGTGGCGGCCAGGACGTTCTCCACGTTGTGCTGGCCCCGCAGGGTGATCGCGCTCACCGGACAGATCCGCTCGGTGCTGCCGTTGAGCTTGGCCACGATCCAGCCGTCGTAGATGAACACCCCGTGCGGCAGTGTGCTCGCGCGGCTGAACCAGATCACCCGCCCGCGCGCCCGCCCCGCGAGCCCGGCGGTGACCGGGTCGTCCGCGTTCAGCACCGCGCAGTCGGTCGCGGTCTGGTTGGCGAAGATGCGCGCCTTGGCGTCCACGTAGCGCTCGAAGGTGCCGTGGCGGTCGAGGTGGTCCGGGGTCACGTTCAGGACCACCGCCACCCGCGGGCGGAAGCGGTCGACCGCGTCGAGCTGAAAGCTCGACACTTCCGCCACGACGATGCCGTCCCCCGGGAACTCGAGCGCGTGCTCGGCGAGCGGGGTGCCGATGTTGCCGCCCACCATCACCGGCCGCACCTGGGTGCGCAGCAGCTCGCCGGTGAGCGCGGTGGTGGTGGTCTTGCCGTTGGTGCCGGTGATCGCGATGCAGTCGGCCTCCATCACCCGCCAGGCCAGCTCGAGCTCGCCGATGACCGGCACCCCGCGCCCGCGCACCGCGGCCAGCGCGGGCAGCTCGAGCGGCACGCCCGGGCTCACGACGACCAGATCCGCCCCCAAGAACGCGGCGTCGGGGTGGCCGCCGGTCCAGAGCGCGCAGCCGTCCCGATCCAGCATGCGCGCCTCCGCCGCGAGGCTCTCGAGCGTTCCCGAGTCCGAGGCGAGCACGCGCGCCCCGAGCCGGCGCAGCAGCCGGGCCGCCGCGACCCCGCTCTTGGCGAGGCCCACCACCGCCACCGTCTTGCCCGCGAGCGACTCGCGGTACGGCACGCCGCGCGTCCCGTCACCGCTCACGAAGATCCCCACCTGGTACGCGGCGTCGCGCCGCGGTGTCGCCAGAATCGCCATGTCATGTCACCCTAGCGGAGCTTGAGAGTGGTGAGGGCCAGCAGCGCCAGCATGATCGACACGATCCAGAACCGCACGATGATCTTGGGCTCCGCCCATCCCTTGATCTCGTAGTGGTGGTGCAGCGGCGCCATGCGAAACACCCGCCGTCCGGTCAGCTTGAAGGAGGCGACCTGGATGATGACCGAGGCCGCCTCCACCACGTAGATGCCGCCGATGAGCGGCAGCAGGAGCTCCGACTTGGTGACCACCGCGAGGGTGCCGAGCGAGCCGCCGAGCGACAGCGAGCCCACGTCCCCCATGAAGACCTGGGCCGGGTAGCTGTTGAACCACAGGAAGCCGAGCGCGGCGCCCACCAGCGCCCCGCAGAAGATCGTCAGCTCGCCGGTGCCCTTGACGTTCAGGATGCGCAGGTACTCGGCGGCCCGGAAGTTGCCGGTGAGGTACGCGATCACCGCGAAGGCCCCGCCCGCGGTCACGATCGGCCCGATGGCGAGCCCGTCCAGCCCGTCGGTCAGGTTCACCGCGTTGGACGCGCCCACGATCACCAGGATCGCGAAGGGGATCCAGAGCCAGCCGAAGGTGAGGAGCCAGCCCTTGAAGAAGGGGATCACGACGCTGGTGGTGAAGCCGTCGGGCGGCCAGAAGTAGAGCCACCCCATCAGCAGGCCGACCAGCAGGATCTGGGCCCCGAACTTCTCGCGCGCCGAGATGCCCTTGCGGGTCTTGAGCTTCTTCCAGTCGTCCTTGAGGCCGATCAGCCCGAGCCCGGCGGTGGCCAGCACCAGCACCCACACGTAGCGGTTGCGCAGGTTCGCCCAGAGCAGGGTGGACGCGAGGATCGCCACCAGGATCCCGATGCCCCCCATGGTGGGCGTCCCCGCCTTGGTCTTCTGGTGCCGCTCCGGGGTGTCCTCCCGGACCGACGATCCGCCGTGCTGCATCTCGCGCAGCCGGGTGATCAACCAGGGGCCCAGGATGAACGAGATCACCAGCGCGGTGACCGTCGCCATCGCGGTCCGGAACGTGATGTACCGGAACACGTTGAAGGCGGTGTGGTACTTGGCGAGCGGCACCAGCAGCTCGTAGAGCATCAGGCATCTTCTCCTCCGAAGCGGGCCACGAGCGCGTCCACCACGCGCTCCATGCGCATGCCCCGGGAGCCCTTGACGAGCACCGCGTCGCCGGGCGCCAGCCGCTTGAGCAGCAGCGCCACCGCATCCTCGAACGTGGTCACGTGATGGCTCTCGGCGAGCCCGGCCTGGCGCGCGGCCTCCACCGCCACCCGCGCCCAGCGGCCCATCCCGAGGAACTCCGCCGCGCCGGAGGCGGCCACCGCCCGCCCCATGTCGCGGTGGGCGGCCTCGCTGATCTCCCCCAGCTCGAGCATGTCGCCCAGCACCACCACGCGCCGGCGCACGTCCGACGGCGCGGCCAGGGTCTCGAGCGCGGCGGCCACCGAGCCGGGATTGGCGTTGTAGGTGTCGTCCAGGATGCGCAGACGGCCCGCGGGGCGCCACACGCAGCGCCCCTTGGCCGGCCGGGCCGCCTCCAGACCCCGCGCGATCTGCTCGAGCGAGAGCCCGAGGGCCAGGCCGACGCCGGCGGCGGCGAGCGCGTTGGTCACGTTGTGCCGGCCCGCGAAGTGGAGGCGCACCGGGCGCTGCGCGGTGCCGATCGCGAGCGTGAAGCGGAGCCCGTCGCCCGGATCGGCGGCCGGGCCCACCGCGTGGACGTCGGTCCCCGGGCGCGTGCCGTAGTAGAGGACCCGCGCGCGGCTCTGGTCCCGCATCGCCAGCACCCGCGGATCGTCCGCGTTGAGCACCACCGTGCCGTCGGGCGGGATCGCGCGGACCAGCGCGCTCTTCTCGGTGGCCACGCCGTCGAGCGAGCCGAAGGCCTCGGTGTGGGCCCCCTGCACCACCGTGACCACCCCGACCGTGGGCCGGCAGATCGCGGCGAGCGACTCGATCTCGCCCGGGGTGTTGGCGCCCAGCTCGAGCGCGAGCGCCCGGTGCTCGGGACCGAGGCGGAGCAGGGTGAGCGGCAGGCCCCACTGGTTGTTGAAGCTGCCCTCCGGCTTGAGCACCGGCCCGAGCGCCTCCAGCACCGAGGCCATCATCTCCTTGGTGGTGGTCTTGCCGTTGGAGCCGGTGACCGCGGCGACCGGGACGGTGAAGCGCGCACGGTGATAGGCGCCGAGTCGCCCGAGGGCGCGGGTGGTGTCGTCGACCAGGATCGTCGGCACCGACGGCGGCAGGTCGTCGGGCAGGTTGTGGACCACCAGGCACGAGGCCCCGCGCGCCGCCGCGTCCCGCAGGAAGGCGTGGCCGTCGCGATTCGGCCCCTGGATCGCGAAGAAGGCACAGCCGATGGCCAGGTGGCGGCTGTCGATGCTGACGCCGGTCACCGGCACGCCGAGGTCGCCCGCCACGAGCGCGCCCTGGGTACCGCGGACCACGTCCTCGACGCTCAGGCCCGCCATCCGTGCCCTCCCGCTCCCCCGCGCTCGGCCAGCGCCGTCCGCGCCACCTCGCGGTCGTCGAACGGCAGCACCTCCGAGCCGACGATCTGGTAGGTCTCGTGGCCCTTGCCCGCGATGACGACCACGTCCCCCTCACGCGCCCAGCCGATCGCACCCTGGATGGCCCGTCGCCGGTCCGCGATGGACTCGTGGCGGGCCGCCCCGGAGGCGGGGATGCCGGTCTCGATCTCGGCCAGGATGGCCTCCGGCTCCTCGCTGCGCGGGTTGTCGGAGGTGACCCAAGCCCGGTCCGCGAGGCGCGCGGCGATGCCGCCCATGATCGGGCGCTTGCCCCGGTCGCGGTCGCCGCCGCAGCCGAACACCACGCCGAGCCGCGCCCCGGGCTTGAGCAGCTTGCGGGCGGTGGTCAGCACGTTCTCGAGCGCGTCCGGAGTGTGCGCGTAGTCCACGACGACCAGGAACGGCTGGCCGGCCTCGACCCGCTCGAAGCGTCCCGGGACGGTGGCGACGCCGGAGAGGATCTGGCCGATCTGCCGGGGCTCCATCTGGAGCGCCAGTCCGACGCCGGCGGCCCCCAGGAGATTCATCACATTGTGCTCGCCGACCAGCGCGGAGGTGATCTCGATCGCGCCCTCGGGCGAGGCGATCTCGAGCTCGATGCCGCCCATCCCAGACTCCCAGCGCCGCGGCCGCAGTAGGGCGGGGGCGCGCAGGCCGAAGGTCAGGATCCGCACCCGGGGATCGGCGGAGGCGGCGCGGACCATGGCGGCCCCCGCGGGGTCGTCCACGTTCACCACCGCGGCGCGGCGCGGCTTGTGCCCGGTCGCGAGCAGGCCGAACAGCCGGGCCTTCGTGTCACGGTAGGCCTCGAGCGTCTTGTGGAAGTCGAGGTGGTCCTGGGTGAGGTTGGTGAAGACGGCCACGTCGAACTCGATACCGTCGACGCGCGAGAGGGAGAGCGCGTGGGAGGACACCTCCATGGCTGCGCCGCCCACCCCGGCTTGCACCATGCGCGCCAGCAGGGCCTGCAGCTCGAGCGCCTCGGGTGTGGTCTGGCTCGCGGCCTCGGCCTGGGTGCCCACCCGGTACTGGATGGTGCCGATCACGCCGGTCGGCCGGCCGCCCGCGCCGAGCAGCGCCTCGACCAGGAGCGACGTGGTGGTCTTGCCGTTGGTGCCGGTGATGCCGACCACGGTGAGGCGCCGCGACGGGTGGCCGTGATAGGCGTCGGCGAGCCGCGCCAGGGCCTCGCGCGAGGAGGGCACCAGGACCCGCGCCGTCGCGCTGCCCGGGAGGGGATCGCCGCCCTCGGCCACCACCACGGTCGCGCCGCGGCCGAGCGCGTCCGCCGCGAAGCGTCGGCCGTCCTGCTTGAAGCCGGGGATCGCCACGAAGAGCGCGCCCGCCGCGACCTTTCGCGAGTCGTACGCCAGGCCGGCCACCTGGGCGGGCAGCGTGCCCAGCACCGTCTTGTCCGGCAGGGCGTCGAGGAGCGTGGAGGTCGGCACGGGGTGGTCGCTCATGTCCTCAGCGCTGGAGGCTCACCGCGAGGGCGGCGCTCGGCCGGCCGGCCGCGGGCGCCAGCTGCAGCCGGCAGACCGTTCCGGGGGGCAGCGGCGCGCCGGGCAGCGGGAGCTGGCTCGTCACCACCCCGCGGCCGGTGATCTCGAGGCGGACGCCGTGGGGCGCCAGGGTCTCCATGGCCTGGCGGAGCGACAGGCCGGCGAGGCGCGGCATCACCGGATCCGCGGCGGGCGCCGGCACAGGCGCGGCCTCGGCGACGCCGGCGGGCACTGCCGCCACGTCGAGCGCGGAGGGCCCACCGGCTCCGGTGCCGGTCCGCGTGGGCGAAGGGGCGGCGCTCGCCATCTCTCCGCGCACGATCGGCACCGGGCTCGAGTCGCGGGGCGCCACGTTCAGGTAACGCAGGACCTCGCGGCCGATCGCGGAGAAGATCGGCGCGGCCGCCTCGCTGCCCCACTTCTCGTTCTTGGGCTCGTCGAGCAGCACGATCATGGCCAGGCGCGGATCGTCGGCGGGCACGAAGCCCACGAACGAGAGCACGCCGGGGGCGCGCGAGTAGCGCCGGGTGGCCGGGTCCATCTTCTGGGCGGTGCCGGTCTTGCCCGCCACGTCGTAGCCGGGGATGGCCGCGTTGTGGCCGGTGCCGTTGCGCACCACGTTCACCATCATCTCGGTGAGGGTGCGCGCGGTCTCCGGGCTGATCACCTGCCGGACCGCGGTGGGCTCGAACGAGCGGACCTCGCGCCCCTGCGCGTCGAGGACCGCGCGGATGATCTGCGGCTGCATGAGGCGGCCGCCGTTGGCGACCGCGGAGAACGCGGCGACCATCTGGACCGCGGTCACCGAGATCTCCTGGCCGATCGACATGGTGGCCAGCGACAGGCCCGACCACTGGCCGGGCGGGCGGAGCTGCCCGCGGCTCTCGCCGGGGAGCCCCAGGTTGGTCGAGGCGCCGAAGCCGAACCCGGTGATGTACTTGTAGTAGCGCTCCTTGCCCAGCATCATCCCGACCTTGATCGAGCCGACGTTGGAGGAGTTCTGGAGCACCTCGGTGAAGGTGAGCCAGCCGTACTTCTTCCAGTCGTGGATCGTCGCGTTCGCCACCGTGATCGCGCCGTTCTCCCCGTAGATCCGGTCGGTCGGGTGCACGACGCCCTCCTCCAGCGCGGAGGCGGCCATGATCACCTTGAAGGTCGAGCCGGGCTCGAACGGATCGGTCACCGCGCGGGCGCGACGGTCGTCGTCGGTGGCGGCGCCGAAGGCGTTGGGGTTGTAGGTCGGGCGGATCGCCATCGCGAGGATCTCGCCGGTACGCGGGTCCATCGCCACCGCCATCGCGGACTTGGCCCGGGTGCGCCGCCACGCCGCGTCCACTTCCTTCTCGGCCAGGTACTGGATGGTGGCGTCGATCGTGAGCACGATCCCCTGCCCCGCGACCGACGGCTTGAGCACGATCGGGGCGCCGGTGACCTCGCGGCCGAGCGCGTCGCGCTCCACCACCGCGCGCCCCTCGACCCCGGCCAGGTGCGCGTCCCAGGTCTGCTCGATGCCGGCGAGCCCCTTGCCCTCGGCGCCCTCGAAGCCGATGAGCTGGGCGGCCAGCTCGCGATTCGGGTACAGGCGCAGGCTGTCCTCCACCAGGGCGAGCGAGGGATCCTTGAGATCGCGGACCGCACGCGCCATGTCGGGGGTGAGGCGGCGCCGCACCGGCGCGAACTTCTTCGCCACCGTGAGCCGGCGGGCCACGTCGCGGGCCGGCTCGCCCAGGATCACCGCGAGGCGCGCGGCCAGGCGCGGGGCGTCCTCGACCTTGGAGGGTGTGACGTAGAGGGTGTCGGCGCGCGAGGAGACCGCGAGGGCCTGCCCGGTGCGGTCCAGGATCGGGCCGCGCTTGGGGCGGAGCGGCACCGTCTTGGCGTGCTGGTTCTCGGCCAGCCGCGCGTACTCGTCGTGCTTGAGGATCTGGAGATACGTCAGCCGCCCGAGCAGGATGACGAAGGCGCAGGCCAGGCACGCCGCGAAGATCAGCGTCCGGCTTCGAAGGCCCTCGGCCCGCAGCTCGGTCATGGAGTCACGCTATTGGACCCCGACGCTCCGGGACACCCAGCGATCGGCCACCACCGCGCGCCGGTCGAGGGCGGCGGAGCCCCCGCCGGACTGGACGAACTCGCGCGCGAGCCGCACCTGGTCGCGGCCCGGGGCCACCATGCCGAGCTCGGCGCGGGCCTTGCCCTCGATGCGCGAGAGCGACTTGAGCGTGGCCATCTCGACCCGCAGCCGCCGGTTGGTCTCCTCGAGCTCGGCGCGGCTCTGCCGGAGCGCGTCGAGACGATAGGACAGGCGCACCTGCTGCACGCGCAGGCCCACCACCCCCAGCACGATCAGCACCGCGAGCCCCGCGCCCAGCACCGCCGCGGCCATGGAGCGGAGCCGGCGCCGATCGCTGACGCGATGACGCCGCACCGCTTCGTGCTGGCGGGCGCGATGCTGGGAACCCCAGTGTGATTGCGGTGCGCGCGACGTCGCGACTCGACTGCTCATGCTGCCTCCTGCCGCGCGAGCACGCGCAGCTTGGCGCTGCGGGCCCGCGGGTTGTACGCCGTCTCCTCGCGGCCCGCGGTCACCGGAGTGGGCTCGAGCTCGACGAAGCCTCGACCCGCCAGCGAGCGGAACGCGCGCTTGACCACCCGGTCCTCACCGGAGTGGAAGGAGATGACGCCGAGCCGGCCGCCGTCCTCGAGGAGCGCGGCCGCCTGCGGCAGCGCCTCGGCGAGGGCGCCGGACTCGTCGTTGACGGCCATTCGCACCGCCTGGAAGGTGCGGGTGGCCACGTGAGTACGCTTGGACCAGGCGGCGCGCGGGACCGCGCGCTTGACCACCGAGACCAGGTCGGCGGCGGTGCGCAGCGGGGCGCGCCGGCGCTGCTCGACCAGCACGCGCGCGATTCGCCGGGCGTGCCGCTCCTCGCCCATCTCCGCGAGCAGGTGCGCGATCTCCTCCGCCGAGAGGCGCCCCAGCAGCTCGGCCGCGGTCACGCCCCCGGTCGGGTCGAAGCGCATGTCGAGCGGCTCCTCGCCCTGGAAGGAGAACCCGCGACCCGACTCGTCGAGCTGGTAGGACGAGAGGCCGAGATCGAGGAGCACCGCGGCGGCGCGCTCGACTCCCGCGCCGCTCGCGAGCGCGCCGATGTGGCGGAAGCTGCCGTGCTGGAGCACCACGCGCGCGCCGAAGCGCGCGAGCCTTCGCGCGGCGCGCGCGAGCGCCTCGGGATCGCGGTCGATGCCGAGCAGGCGCGTGTCGCCACCCGCGGTCTCGAGCAGCTGCTCTGCGTGGCCGCCCATGCCGATCGTCCCGTCCACCACCCAGCCCCCGCGGCGGGGGCGCAAGAGGAACGTCACTTCGTCGGAGAGCACCGGTACGTGGGCGTGTTCGGCTCCTGCATCGCTCCCGGTTACGTGTTCGGGCTCACTCCGGCTGACACCGGAAGCTTCTCTTTGAAATGCGCTCGGCTCGCCTTCGGCTGCGCCTCGCCCTGCCACTGCCTCGCCGTCATGTCGTTCAAGAATTTTGCGGTCATGTCGTTTGTGCATCGCGCGGTCGTGCCGTTCGCGGCGCATCTAGATTCCCTTCTCGGCGAGGCGGGCGCGCAGATCGTCGAACGGACCGGCCTGCTCGCGCTGGTAGATCGCCCAGCGATCGTCGTCCCAGATCTCGAAGTGATCCATCATCCCGATGATCACCACGTTCTTCGAGAGGCCGCCGCGCTCGCGGTAGTCCTGCAGGATCTGGATGCGCCCGTGCGGATCGAGCACCACGTCGAGACCGGCGGAGAGATACACGTGCTGGAAGCGGCGCCGATCCGGATCGAGCTTGGCGAGCCCGTTCACGCGCTCCTCGAGCTCACGCCACTTGTCCTCGGGGTACACGTCGAGGCCGGTCCCGTTGGGCGCCATCACGAGCCGATCACTGCCGGCCTCGCGCAGCACCTCGCGGAACTTCGCCGGGATGCTGAGCCGCCCCTTCGGGTCGATCGTGTGCCTGAAATGTCCCCGAAACACTGTCCCCCTCGGGGGCCTCGATTTAGCCCCGAACTACCTGTCAATGGCACTTCATGGGATTTCATCCCACTTCGAGGGACCATCCTAGTGGGGGTCGATTGGGGGTGTCAAGCGAAAACTCCGGATTTTCAAGCCATTCCGTTGCGCCTGGGAGGCCACCGGTTGGGGGTGGCTTGCGCCAGGCCTACAGCGGGTAGGCCGGGAGCCGGGGTGGGGCGGGGTGGGCCGACCCTAGCGGGCCGGGTGGTAGTACTGCAGGGCCTCGGGCAGCCAGGCCTGGATCTGGTCGATGCGGGTGGCCTCGGAGGGGTGCGTCGACAGCCACTGGGACGGCCGCTGTCCCTTGGCCGCCTCGGCCATCCGCTTCCACAGCTCGAGCGACGCGTGCGGGTCGTAGCCGGCCTTGGCCATCAGGATGAGGCCAATATGATCGGCCTCCGACTCCTGCTGGCGGCTCCACGGCAGCAGCACGCCCACCTGGGCCCCCGCGCCGAGCGCCGCGCTCACCAGCTGCACGGTGGCCGGGTTGCTGCTCGCCAGGCCGGCCAGGAGCTGGGTCGCGGTCTGCACCCCCATCTGCTGGCTGAGCCGCTCGCCGCCGTGGCGCGCCAGGACGTGGCCGATCTCGTGGCCCAGGACGGCGGCCAGGCCGGCCTCGTCGTGCGTGATCGGCAGGATGCCGGTGTAGACCGCCACCTTCCCGCCCGGGAGCGCGAAGGCATTGGCCTGCTTGTCGTCGGCGATGAGCTTGAACTCCCACTGCTCCTTGAGGCCGGTGACCGCGGCGATGCGGCTGCCCACCCGCTGGACCATCGCGTTGCTCTGGCCGTCGGTCGAGAGAGGGGCCTTGCTCGTGATCTCCTGGTAGGACTGCACGCCCATCTTCGTCTCCTCGTCCGGCGAGACGAGCTGGATCTGCCGGCGGCCCGTGTAGGGCACCGTCTCGCAGCCGAGCGGGGCGAGGGTGAGCGCGATCAGCAGCAGGATCAGCGAGCGATGGTGGCGGGGCACGGGCGCATTCTACCAGAGCAGGTTCCGGAGCGTGGCCTGCGTCTCCATGACGACGCCCGCGTCGTTCCCGCCGATCTCGAGCCGGATCCGCACCGCGGTCACCGCGGCGGGATCGGTGGTCGGCTCGCCCGCGCGGGCGAGATAGGTGAGCCGGAATCCCCGCACGCCCTCGACGACCGGCTGCGCTCCCCCACCCGCGTCGCGGCGCAGGATCGTCTCCCCCGGCCGCAGCAGGTAGGTGACCCGCTCGCGCGTCGGGTCCACCACCCCGTTGCCGTTGAGATCGCGCTGGAAGACGACGCGCGTGGGCTCGGCCAGCACCACCGGCGCGATGCCGGCGACGGTGGGATCGTAGCCGGCCTCGCGGAGCTCGCCGGCCATCCGCTCGAGCGCGTAGCGCGCCGACTGCTGGGCCTCGACGCGTGCCGCGCCCCACACCCAGGCGCGGAGCCCCAGGTGGAGCAGCGTCAAGGTCGAGGCCATGAGGCCCCCGCCGACGGCCAAGGCGACGAGCAGGTCGACCAGCGAGTAGCCGGCGGGCGCGTGGCGCACGTCCGGAGCGTGGCCGATGGAGCCCGGCCGCACAATGCCTGCTCTTCGAGACGCGTCCGGAGGGCGACGCGTATCGCCCGGGAGCAGGCCCGGGCGGGCGGCTCAGTCGAGCGGGGGCCGCAGGTGCGCCCAGGGTGCGAGCTTCTCGAACGCGGCGGAAGCGCGCAGCACGGTGGCGTCCTCGAAGCGTCGCCCCATGATCTGCAGGCCAATGGGCAGCTTCTCCCGCGTGAAGCCGCAGGGCACCGAGGCCCCGGGATGGCCGGTCATGTTGAACGGATAGGTGAACGGGATCCAGTCGTAGACGCCGGTCGGGATGCCCGCGATCTCGGGCGGCCCGTCCTGCCCCACCTTGAATGCCGCGCACGCGATGGTCGGCGTGAGCAGCAGATCGTAGCGCTCGAAGAGCCGCCGCGGGTGCTCCTCCCAGGCCAGCCGGTCGAACCAGGCCTGGACGAACTGGGTGGGGCTCCAGCCGCGGGTCTCGTCCGCGATGGCCAGCAGGCCCGGATCGATGTCGTCTCGGCGGTCGCGCAGGGCGGGTCCGAGCCGGGCCGCAATGCCGCCGAGGAACATGGTCCTCCACGCGGCGTGCGGGCTCGGCCACTTGGGCGTGACCTCCTCGACGCGGCAGCCCAGCTCGCGGAAGCGCCGGGCCGCCCGCTCGCACGCGCTCGCCACCTCGGGGTCCACCACCTTC
>JBGQHJ010000100.1:0-18189 GCA_041497895.1 Methylomirabilia bacterium | reverse complement strand
CGGGGCAGGTAGGTCTTGGTCAGGTAGCGGAAGTCCTTGTTGGCCAGCGCGTCGAGCTCGTACTTGAGGCCGGAGGCGAGCATGCGCTTGATCTCTTCCTGCCAGGGCTTCTTGTCGAACCAGCGGTACTTCACCAGCTCCTTGGCGCGGCCGACGTCCTTGTCGTTGAGCTTGATGCCGACGTTGCGGGGGAGGCCGTAGCGGTCGGGGTCGGCGCTGGAGAGGCCGATGAACTTGGCCTTGGGGATGGCCATCCGCTCGCTCTCGAACGCGAGGTTGATCGAGCCCTGCTTGACCACCGAGTAGATGTAGTAGCCCCACGGGTCGTTGTCGACGAGGACGTAGACCGGGATCCGGTACTCCTCGTGCAGGCGCCGGGCGAGGCGGCGGACGCCGCGCGGGGGCTGGCCGTTGCCGGTCAGGAGCACGCAGTTGTAGCGGCGCCAGAACTTGTCCTCCGAGAGGCGGTTCCACTGGGTGCCCTTCTCGACGAGCAGGACGAAGTCGGCGGTGCAGCGGCGGATGTTGATGTACTCGGGCTCGACGATGGAGGGCACCGAGTAGCCGCCCTTGCCGAGGCGTGCGCAGTCGACCCGGTCGCCGTCGTCGTCGAGCACGAGCGGGCCCACCACGCTGCCCGCGTTCTCCGCGCGCACGTGCAGCTCCTCGCGCAGGGCGGCCAGGGTGACCTCGAGGTCCTCGATCAGGGGGTCGGACTCGTTCTGGTTGTCGAAGGTGTTCTCGTGCGAGCCCTTCATGGTGTGCTTGGTGCGGTAGTAGATCTCCCGCAGCGAGGTGGTGAGGTTGGCCCGCTGCAGCTCGCTGAGCGCGTCGGCCACCAGCACCGTCTGCATGAACTTCTTCGCCATGCCCACGTTGAAGAACGTGCGGGCCTGCTTGCGCTTGCCCAGCTCGATGATGCCGCGCTTGGCGTTGAAGTTGACGTTCGCGAGGCTGCGCACCGGGATCGCCAGGGTGGGGTCCTTGCTCTTCTCCGCGGCCGTGATCACGACGTCGGCCACCCCGATCAGTTTCTTCTCGACCGGGCCGGTCTTGCTCGCCTTCGCTCTGGCCATGGGATCGATCCTACCGCGCTCTACGCTTCGGGCTCGGCTTCGTCTTCGTCGGCCTGGTCCTGGCCGCCTTGGTCGCCTTCCGGGCGGGGGCGCTCGCGGGTTTTCCCTTGGCCGCCGCGCCGCGCTTCGCCGGCCGGGCCGGCCTGGCCTTGCCCTTCCGGGATGCGGGCGCCTCCGGCTCGGGCGCCGGCGCCTCCGTGTCCGGCGCGGCGCCGGTCGGCTCGCCCGGCAGGAGCGGCGCCTCTCCCTCCGCGCCGTCCGGGGTGACGATGATCGAATGCGGGAGGCCCTCGGGCCCGCTGTTCTTGCCCAGGATCTCGTCGGTGCGCGTGCCCCCGGTCCGCTTCAGCGCGATCTTCTGGAGCTGGCTCTTGAGCCTCTCCTTGGGCAGCCGGCCGCCCTTGAGACGGGCGCAGGCCTCGACGACCTCCTCGATGTAGAGGTCGAAGATGTTGCGCCGGCGGAACTCGCTCTTGGCCCGCTCGCGCCGTCGCAGGAACACGCCGAGCCGGCGCCCGCACTCCTGCAGCGCGAGCTTGATCTCCTTCCGGATCTCGTCGTAGTCGGCGATCGCTTCCTTGGACTCGCTGGTGAACGGCACCCACACCGAGGCCATGTGGACGAACACCACCATGGGGCCGGCGGGGAGCGCGCCGCGGGACTGGGTGATGCCGTAGTTCTTCCACGCGGTCTCGAGCGCCGCCTTGAAGGTCGCGCAGGCCGACTGCTGGTAGAGCAGGGGGACGCGGTTGGCGTAGCGGATGACCCGCGCCAGCTCGTCGTCGTCCTCGCGCTGCTCGCCCTCGGCGAGCGGGACCGCGGGGGCCTCGGGCGCCGCCGCGACCTGGTCCGGCCCCCGGCCGTAGGCCAGGCCCGCCTCGATGACGAAGGGGTTGCCGCGGTACACCGCGGGCGGGCGGGTGACCGCGGTGTAGAACTCGCCCTTGATCTGCTTGTAGAGGCCGTGGAGGATCGCCTTCTCGCCGATCGGCGAGATGCAGTTCGACGGCGGCGCCATGATCTTGGTCGCCTGGATCGCTTTGTAGAGCGCCTCCGCGTCCGCGCCGTGGACGTTGCGGGGCCGCGCGTTCACCGAGAGCTTGGCGGTCTTGCAGATCTCCTGGGCGACCGGCGGCGAGACCCGGCTGAAGTCGCCCGCGAGGAACCCGGCGAGCGAATGGCCCCGGGTGTCGTGCAGCATCCGCAGGAGCACGCCGAACTCGATGCCGTAGGGATGGGGCTTGATCTCGCGGGGCTGGGGCGGCAGCTCGTGGATCGTCCGGGGATACTCCCGAGTCTGCCCCTCCGGCGGGTGGTAGACGAGCTTCACGTGCGGATTGGCGATGGCGACCTGCTCGAGGAACTCGTCCACCGAGGCGCGGCCCTTCTGGTAGCGGCCCTCGATCTCGAGCGTGACCTGGGTGCCGCGCGGGTGCTCCCAGTCGATCTTCTTGCTCTCGAAGATGCGGGGCTCGTTCTTCTTGGTGTCGATCTGCACCTCGAAGTAGTGGGCCGCCGCCCGCGCGCCGGTGCGCGAGATGATCTGCACCGGCTTGCCGGTGGTGAGCTGGGCGTACATGCCGGCCGCCGAGATGCCGATGCCCTGCTGGCCCCGGCTCATCCGGAGCCGATGGAACTTCGAGCCGTAGAGGAGCTTGGCGAAGATGGGCGGGATCTGCTGGCGCACGATGCCGGGGCCGTTGTCGGCCACCGTGACCCGGAAGCGGCTCGCCTGGCTGGCCGGGGGCGAGGCGTCCCCGTTGCTCGGCACGACCTCGAGGGTGACGACGACCTCCGGCAGGATGCCGGCCTCCTCGGAGGCGTCGAGCGCGTTGTCCACCGCTTCCTTGACGCAGGTGAGGAGCGCCTTGCGCGGGTTGTCGAAGCCGAGGAGATGTCGGTTCTTGGTGAAGAACTCGGAGACCGAGATCTCCCGCTGGCGCGCGCCCATCTCGGTGGCGGATGGGGCCGCCGGCTTCGGCTCGGTGGTCGGGGGCTTGGCCAGCGCGGTGGACATTCCCCTCCTTGATACCAAACCCGTGCTCGCGGGTCCTCCTTTATTCCGCGTGCCGCTCGGACGGCGGGTCTTGATGCCTGGCTCCCTCACGTCCCGGAGCCAGGGCGCGTGATAGTATCTCGGCCGTGGTCAGGCTCTCCCCGGGCGAGGGATTCGTCCCGTTCGAGCGTGCGGCGATCGAGCAGAGCATCCCTCGGCGATTCGCCCAGCAAGTCGCGGCCGGTCCGGATCGCCTCGCGGTCAAGCTCCGATCGGCCTCCCTCACGTACGCGGAGCTCGACCGGCGGGCCGATCTCGTGGCGCGGGCGATCCTGGCCCGGGGTATCCGGGCCGAGCCGGTCGCGGTCGTGGTCGAGCAGGGGCTGTCGCTCCTGCCGGCCATCCTGGGAACCCTGAAGACGGGTCGGATCTACGTTCCGCTCGAGGTCGGGCTGGGCCGCGATCGGCTCCGCCACCTGCTGCGGGACTCGTGCGCGTCGACCGCGCTCGTGACCGCATCCGCCGCGTGCCTCGTGCGAGACGCGGCCGACCCCGATCTCGACCTCCTCGATGTCGACGATCTCCCTTCCGGCGCACCCGCCGAGGCGCCCGAGATCGAGATCGCGGCCACCGCGCCCGCGTACATCTACTACACGACCGGCTCGACGGGTGAGCCGAAGGGCGTGGTGGATTCGCATCGCAACGTGCTCCACAACGTGATGCGCTACACGAACGGGCTCGGGATCGGGCCGGGCGATCGGCTCACTCTGCTCCAGTCGCCCGGCTTCAGCGGCGCGGTGTCCAGCATGTTCTGCGCGCTCCTCAACGGCGCGACGTCGCTGCCGTTCGACGTTCGCCTGGCGGGCGGCGGAGAGCTGGCCGACTACGTCGACCGCGAGGGAGTCACGATCTATCACTCGGTTCCGACCATCTTCCGGAGCTTCCTGCGGGGCGACCGGGTGTTCCCCGGGGTTCGCGTGGTCCGGCTGGAAGGAGATCGATCCGCGCGGCTCGACGTCGAGCTCTTCCGGCGCCACTTCGCTCCCGGCTGTGTGCTGGCCAACGGGCTGGGCGCCACCGAGACGGGCCTCGTGCGTCGGTTCCTGCTCGGCCGGGAGACGCCGTTCGACGGGGATCTCGTGCCCATCGGCTATCCGGTCGAGGACATGGAGGTAGCGGTGCTCGACGACGACGGGAAGCCGGCCGCTCCCGGAGAGGTGGGGGAGATCTCGGTGCGGAGCGAGTACCTCGCCCTCGGCTACTGGAACCGCCCGGATCTCACCGCGCGCGCGTTCGAGACCGACGCCCGGGGCCGGCGGGCCTACCGGACCGGCGACCTGGGCCGGCTGAGAGCGGACGGCTGTCTCGAGCATCTGGGCCGCCGGGACTCGCGCACCAAGATCCGGGGCATCACCGTGTCTCTCGCCGAGGTGGAGGCGGCGCTCGCGCGCCTGCCGTCCATCCGCGAAGCCGCCGTGATCGCCGGCACCGATGCCCACCACGAGCGCCGCCTGCTCGCCTACTACGTTCCCGCGGCGGGCTCGGAGCCCACCGTGAGCGAGCTGAGGCGGCATCTCGCGGAGGAGCTTCCGCCGCAGATGATCCCGTCGAGGTACCGACGGCTCGCCGCGCTGCCGCTCAACCAGAACCTGAAAGTGGATCGCAACGCCCTCCCCGCGCCCACCCGGGCCCGGCCGGCACTCGACCAGGCCTATGCGCCGCCCGAGGATCCGACGCAGTCCGAGCTGGTCCGCATCTGGCAGGAGCTGCTGGAGGTGGAGCCCGTCGGGATCCGGGACGATTTCTTCGATCTGGGCGGCGACTCGCTCCTCGCGACGGAGATGCTGGCCGCGATCGAGGAGGCGATCGGGGTGGAGGCCTCCCCCTCCATCCTGCTCTCGGGATCGACCGTCGAGCACGTGGCCGCGAGGCTCGCACGGCCGGGCAAGGCGTCGGCGGCGGTCGCACCCGTCCAGACGGATGGCTCGAAGGCGCCGCTCTACTTCCTGCACGGCGACTATCTCGGCGGCGGCCTCTACTGCCGGAAGATCGCGCGGGCGCTGGGGCCGGAGCAGCCGGTCTTCGCGCTGACGCCCTGCGGTCTCGACGGCGAGGCGGCGCCGCTCACGATCGAGGAGATGGCCACCCGTCACCTCCAGGCGCTTCGCCGGCACCGGCCACACGGGCCGTATCGCCTGGCGGGCAACTGCAACGGCGGGCTGATCGCGCTGGAGATGGCGCGCCGGCTCGCCGAGGAGGGCGAGACGGTCGAGCCGCTGCTCGTGATCCGCACCTCCGCCGCCAACGCGCGCTTCAGCCGGGCGCGGCGGTTGATCGAGCGCGGCGGGCGCCTGCTCGGGCTCAGCGAGGTCACTCAGCGGAGCCTCGTGCGACGGTGGCGGTGGTTCGTCCGGGCCTGGAGCGCGGCATCCCCGCCGGGGCGGGTCGGCCTGGTCGTCGGGAAGCTGATCCGGCTGGTGCGACGACCCGCCGGCGGGGCGGGACGACCGGGGCCCGAGGCGTCCGCGGCTCCCGACGACCGGGATAGGCTGATCGCCACCTTCACCGACGCCGCCGACGACTACGTGCCTCTTCCGTATCGGGGAAAGGTCGTGCTGTTCTGGCCCGCCGAGGAGCCGGAGCCGGCCGCCGACACCTTGCGGTGGTGGCGGCGGATCTCACCCGGCGCGGAGGTGGAGACGATTCCGGGCGATCACCTCACGTCCATCACCGTTCACGGCCAGGCCTTCGCCCGGCGGCTGGCCGCACGGCTCGACGCCCGGGTCGGCTAGCGCGGGAACGCCGGCGGGGAAATGCCGTAGCGCTTCATCTTCGCGAGGAGCGTGCTGTAGCTGATGGACAGGACGCCCGCCGCCCGGCGCTTGTCGCCGCGCTCGGCGCCGAGCACGCGTCGGATTGCCTCGCCCTCCGCCTGCGCGACGGCGGCGGCCACGATCTGCCTCAGCGAGAACGGCCCGACCCGCATGCGGCCGGGCGCCGGGCCGTCGACCGTCTGGCCGCGCGAGACCGCAAGCTCGCCGTCCGCGCCGGCCGACCCGCGGGCCGCCGCCATGGGTCGGAGTGACGGGGGGTCCAGGCTCGAGATCTGGCTCATGGGCTCCTCCTCCTGGGCTCGCTGATGGGGCCGCCACGGACCGGGGGACGCCGTCGGGTCGAGGTCGAGGCTGATGGTGGGGACAGGCGGGATCGGGTCTTCGCAGCCGGTGGCCGGGGTGCGGCAGGTTCTCACGACCCGAGCTGGTACCCCCGCTTCGTGCGCCTGGCGCCATACCACCCGGCCAGGGTCATGATGGCTCCCACGAGTCCGATCGCCGCGGGCTCCGGCACCGGGGCGAGGGGCGTGTCGTCGGTCGCCGTGAGTGACGTGAACGCGTACCGAGACTGGAACTCCGCATTGGCGGTCACGCTGTCTCTGATGAAGAAGCCGATGCCCGGCTGGCCGGTCAGGAAGGTCGAGTCGGTGGCCGAGAGAACCAGTATCCCGTTCACGAAGGCCTTGAACACCCCGTTCCCGGAGACGGTGGCCGAGAACACATCTCCGTCCTGGAGGGGGTTGGGATTCCCGGTCCCGTGGCTGATGAACGTATAGTCGCCCAGGGGGCCGTTCCACCGCACGAGCGCCGCATTGCCGCCGGTGTCGAAGTTCATCTCGTAGCCGCGCGTGGTGGTCGGCGTCTGCGCCATCCGAAACAGAAGCTCGACTTCGTGGGTCTGCCCGTCCGAGATGTTCGACGAGACGTGGACGACGGCGGACAACGTCACGTTGGGCGAGAATCCCGACAGGAGCGCGGTCGAGTCGTTGAAGTTGGGCGACACCTCCAGCCCGGTCTGCGTGCCGAAGGCGAGGCCCCCGCTCGTCTGCACGTTGGACCAGGAGGGGCTGGTGTTCGACCACCGGCCTCCCTCGGAGATCACCGTCTCGGTGAGATTGAAGTTCGTGGTGTAGATCGGCACCGCCACGGCGACCGTCGGCAAGCTCATGAGCCCCAGGCTCACGACGACTCCGGTCACGAAGGTTCCCAGCCGAGGGAGCGGCCGAGGTGTGGCAACAGACGCAGCGACGATTCGGATCAGGGTCATGGTGCCGCCTCCCTTACCGTGTCGATCGAGTGTGCCGTTGGCGGACAGCATACGCAGTCGATCGCCGTTCACCGCCAATTTTAGTTGCGGTGGGCAGGCCGGACCTCAGTCCGACGGCCGGAGCCGGTGGGCGCCGGTTCTCAGGCGGGAGCGGGCGGCCAGGGGATCTTCATGCTGTCGAGGCGGCGCAGGCGGTCCTGGCCGAGCGCGCGGTCCCACACCTCCGCGAGCGTCTCCGGCGTCCAGGCGCCGGGCGTGCTCGCGGTCCGCAGCGGCGCCGGGTGCGAGTACACGGTCACCTCGCTGCCGCGCACGCCGATGACCTGGCCGGTGATGTGGGCGGCGCGGTCGCTGGCCAGGAACGCGACGACCGGCGCGATGGCCTCGGGCGGGGTCGCGGTGGCGGCGCCGCGGCGCTCGCCGGGCAGGCGCTGGGTCATGCGGGTGTCGGCGGTCGGCGAGATCGCGTTGCAGCGAACGCCATACTTCGCCATGGCGAGCGCGGTGGAGCGGGTGAGGCCCACGATGCCCTCCTTGGCCGCCGAGTAGTTGGGCTGGCCGGGGCTGCCCTCGAGGCCCGCGGTGGAGGTGAAGGTGATGATGCTGCCCGCCCGCCGCTCGCGCATGTGGCGGGTGGCCGGCTGCATCACCGTGAAGTGGCCCTTCAGGTGCACCGCGATGACCGCGTCCCAGTCCTCCTCGCTCATGTTGAAGATCATGCGCTCGCGCAGGATGCCCGCGCAGCACACCAGCACGTGGAGGTCACCGAATTCCTTCAGCGCCAGGTCCACCACCGCGCGGCCGCCCGCCATGGTGGCCACGCTGTCCGCGGCGGCCACCGCCTGGCCACCCGCTCGGCGGATCTCGGCCACCACCTGGTTCGCGGGCTCGCTCGAGGGGTCCATCCCGTCGACGCTGACGCCGTAGTCGTTGACCACCACCTTCGCGCCCGCCGCCGCGAGGCCGATCGAAACCGCGCGCCCGATGCCCGTGCCGCCGCCCGTCACCACCGCCACCTTGCCGTCGAGCAGTCCCATTGCGTCTCCCCTCGCCCTGCCGTATCGTCGGCGCGTTCACGTCGACCGCCGCCAATCCTGAGAGAGGCCGGCCGTCGAGTCAAGGGCGCGGTCCGGCCGATCCAAAGGGGGAGCGCATGGCGAAGACGCGTGGCACCGGCCTGCTGATGCTGTGGACCGACGTGGACCCGCAGCACGAGGCGGAGTTCAATCGCTGGTACGACGAGGAGCACCTCGATCGGCTGCTGAAGGTGCCCGGTTTTCTGTCCGCTGCCCGCTACGAGGCCCTGCGCGGCGGGCCGAAGTACCTCGCGATGTACGAGCTCGAGGAGGCCAGCGTGCTTCGCACCGCCGCCTTCCTCGACGAGGTGCGGTTCCGCCCCTCCGCGCGCCGCCAGCAGTCCTCCGGCGGCCACGTGGGCCGCAACTACCTGCTGAACGGCTACCGCCAGATCTTCCCCCCTCGCACGAACCCCATCGAGCTGACCATGGGGCCGGCGCCGTATCTGCAGATGGGGCGCATGGACATCCCCGCGCACATGGAGGAGGAGTGGAACGACTGGTACAACTGGGTCTATGTCCCGGACTACCTCACGGTGCCCGGGGTGATCCGGGCCCGCCGGTTCATGGCGGTCGAGGGCCAGCCGAAGTACATGACGGTGTACGAGTTCGAGCGTCCCGACGTGCCCGAGAGCCCCGCGTGGAACCGGGTCCGCGACGCGAACCCGTGGACGCGCCGGGTGCGCCACCACATGCGGCTCGACGCGGGCTCGCCGGCCGTCTTCAAGCGGATCACGCCGAAGCTCGAGCCGGGTCCCGGCCGATGATCAAGCGCGTGTCGCTGCTCACCCGCAAGGACGGCATGAGCCGGGAGCAGTTCACGCGCCACTGGCTCGAGATCCACGCCCCGCTCGCGCGGCCGGTGCCGGGCCTCCGGCGCTACGTGCAGTCGCACATCCTGGAGGAGTTCCGTCGTCCCGACATCCCGACCTCGCCGGTGCAGGTGGACGGCATCGCGGAGCTCTGGTTCGACGACCGGGCCAGCATGGAGCGGGCGCTGGCCTCACCCGAGATGGCCGCGCTGCACGCCGACGGCGCGCTCTTCATCGGCTCCAACAAGACCTTCGTGGTGGACGAGAAGGTCATCATGGGCTAGGGCGCGGTCGGTGCCCGGCGAGTCGATCGCGCTCGGGATCAAGATCGCCTACACCCTGTTCCTCGCGGTCCTGGTGCCGGTGTACTGGACGCACTACGGGCCGAAGAACTTCCTCTGGTTCTCGGACATCGCGCTGCTCGTCACCGGCGCCACCCTCTGGCTCGAGAGCCCGCTGCTGGCCAGCATGATGATGCTGGCGGTGCTGTTGCCCGAGTGCGCCTGGAACCTCGACTTCTTCGGCCGCCTGCTCACCGGCCACGGCTTGTTCGGCATGAGCGCCTACATGTTCGACGCGCGGATCCCCCGCCACCTCCGCGCGCTCTCGCTCTTCCACGTGCCGCTGCCGATCGGGCTCGTGTGGCTGGTCCACCGGCTGGGCTACGACCGCCGCGCGTGGCTCTACCAGAGCCTGCTCGCGCTGGTGGTGCTGCCGGTGAGCTACTGGCTCACCGACCCGGCCGAGAACGTGAACTGGGTCCACGGCCTCGGCAAGCCCCAGCGCCGACTGCCGCCGAGGCTCTACCTGGCCCTGCTGATCGTCGCCTTCTCGCTCGTGCTCTACCTCCCGCCCCACCTCGTGTTCGGCTACTTGGCCTTCAGCGTGACGTCCTCGTAGGGCGCCGAGTAGGCGTGACCCGGGATCAACCCGAGGCCGGACTCGCCGACCCGCGGACCCACCCCGTTGAGGAAGGCCAGCTGCCAGATCGGAGCGTAGATCACCTTCTCGTGCACCAGCTGCTGGATCCGGTGCAGGGTCGACTCACGGCGCGCGGGATCCGTCTCGGCGGCCTGTTCCCGGAAGAGGCCGTCGATGTCCGGGTAGCTGCCGTAGACGTACGTGCCGCCGCCGGCGACGAAGGCCTCGAGCCGGGTGGAGGCGTTGCCGAAGGCCCCGCTCGCCCCCTGGATGAGGTTTCTGAACTTCTTGTCCGCGTAGCCCTTGAAGAAGGCGGCGCGCTCGAGCGGACGCAGCTCGGTGCGGATTCCCACCTGCTGGAGCGAGTTCGTCACGGCTTCCGCCAGGTTGGAGTAAGACGTGTCGCAGTAGTACTCCCCCGCGTCGAAGCCCGAGGGATATCCGGCCTCCGCGAGCAGCTTCTTGGCGCGGGCCGGGTCGTACGCCGGCGCCGGCGGCTGCCAGAAGTAGTCGAAGGCGGTCGGGATGATGCTGCCGCTCAGCAGCGAATGCCCGAGAGTCAGCGCCTGGTTGATCGAGGGCCGGTCGATGGCCAGGCTCGCGGCCAGCCGCACCCGGCGGTCGTGCCACGGCGACTTGGGATCCCACTGGTCGGCGAAGTAGACCCAGAATGGGGCCTGGATCACCGCGGGCTTGAGCGTCAGCCCGGGCGTCCGCTGGATCTCCTCGGCCAGCTCGCCGCGGATCGAGTAGGCGATGTCCACCTCGCCGCGCTTCAGCGCGGCGAGGCGTGTGGTCTCGTCGGGGATCACCCGGAACACCAGTCGCTTCACGCTCGGGGGCTTGCGCCAGTACTGGTCGAAGGCCTCCAGCACCAGCTCCACGCCGGGCGTGAACGACACGAACTTGTACGGCCCCGCGCCGATCGGCGCCTTCTTGAAGCCCTCGTCACCGACCTTCTCCACGTACTTGCGCGGCACGATCCAGCCGGCGCCGGTGGCGTTGGTGTAGAACGCGAGGAAGTCGGGCCAGGGCTGCTTCAGGCGAATGCGCACGTGATGGGGATCGGGGGTCTCCACCGCGGCCACGCGATCCTTCAGCAGCTTGGCCGCCGCCCCGCGGTAGCGCTCCAGCGAGAACTTCACGTCGTCCGCGGTGACCGGCTCGCCGTTGTGGAAGAGCGCGCCCTTGCGCAGCACGAACTCGTAGACCAGCCCGTCCTTGGAGACCGACCACGATTCGGCCAGCCCCGGGGCCTTGGGCTGGCCCGGCATCGGCTTCACCAGCGCGTCGTGCAGGGCGTAGAGGACCATGTAGGGCGTGATGATGCCGGAGGTCTCCGCGGGGTCGAACCACGTGGGGGCGAGCGAGACATGCACCCCCCAGGTGATCTGGCCCTCCGGGCCGGCGGCCACGTCGGCGGGGCCCCATAGGGCGGCGGCAAACGCGACCAGAGTCAGGACGAGAGCGCGAAGGATCATGGATATTCCTCCCTCTCGAGATGGAGCGGTCCGGAACTGGAGTAGGGTGATTATCCGCAGAACCACTGCACTGTCAACCCCGCCGGGACCGAAATCGACCCGGATCTCCTTTCGCCGCGGCCGTCTTCCGTGCTATCCCTGGCGGGTGAGCAGCGTCGCTCCGTCGGCGGCCGCCCTGGTCGCCCCCCACGCCTTCGCCTCCGTCCTGCGCGAGCGCCCCTATCGCCGCCTCTGGCTCTCCGGCCTCTGCGTCAACGGCGCGCGCTGGATGGACCTGGTCCTCCTCGGCTGGCTCGCGTTTCAGCTCACGGACTCGCCGTTCATGGTGGGGCTGGCCGCGTTCGCCCGCTCGGCGCCGCTCATGATTCTGGGCCCGTTCACCGGCATCCTGGCCGACCGCATGCACCGCGGGCGGGTGCTGATCTTCACCCAGTCGCTCGGGCTCGTCACCGCGCTCGGGCTCGGCGCGGTCTTCGCGTCCGGCCGAGGCGGCTTCTGGCCGCTGGTCGGCCTCGAGATGCTCTTCGGCGTGCTCTGGGCCCTCGACTTCCCGGCGCGCCGCACCGCGCTCTACGCCCTGGTGGGCTCGCGGCGCGTGGCCACCGCGGTCTCGCTCGAGACGGTCTCGATGCAGGTGGCCAAGATGGTCGGGCCGGTGCTGGCCGGCGTGGGTCTGGCGCGCCTCGGCCCCGCGCCCTGCTACGTGGCGGTGGCCGCGCTCTACGCGATCGGCCTGCTCGTCTTCCTGGGTTTGCCCGCGCGCATCGGCGGGCCGAGCGGTCGCGACACCACCTCGGTCGCGGCCAGCCTGGGCGCGGGCTTCCGCGAGGCGTGGCGCGAGCCCACCGTGCGCGCGGTACTGACGATCACCGTGATGATGAACGTGCTGTTCTTTCCCTACCAGCACATGCTCCCGGTGTTCGCCCGACAGGTGCTGCAGGTGGGCCCGGAGTGGCTGGGCGGGCTGGTCGCGGCCGACGGGCTCGGCGCCCTGCTGGGTGCGCTGGCCATCGCGGGCCGCCGCGGCTTCCTGCCCCACGGCCGGCTCTTCGCCCTCTCGGTCCTGATCGCGCCGTTCCTGCTCCTGGCCTTCACGAGCCTGCGCTGGCCGTGGGCCTGCCTGCCGGTGCTCGTGCTGATCGGCGCCTGCGAGTCCGGGTTCGCCGCGATGCAGAGCACCCTGGTGCTGCTCTCGGCGCCGGAGGCGAGCCGCGGCCGGGCCATGGGCATCCTCTCGGCGTGCATCGGCACCCAGCCGGCCGGCACCCTCTGGATCGGCTTCCTGTCGGGTGGGATCGGGGTACCCGCCGCGATGGCCCTGAACGGCACCGCCGCGCTGCTCGCCATGCTGCCCGCGGCCTGGCCGCTCGCCCGGCGGGGACGCGGGGGAGCCGCTATTGACCAGATTTTCGAAGTGCCCTAAGTTGGGGGCCGGTGGGACAGAGCATGTGGGCGCGCACCGCGCTGCTGGTGGTTCTGGCCGGTCTGGTTCCGATGGAGGGAGTGCTGGCGCAAGGCCCCGTCGTTTCCTATCCCCAGGAGTACCGGACCAGCCTGGTGAAGTACGCGGTGGTCGATCGAGTGGATGGGCTCTCCCGGGATCTCTATGCGTCGAGGGACGCGATCGAGGCGCTGACGCACGATCCAGGCCTCCGGGAATTTCCGGTGGGGGTGCTCCTGGCCATCGACGTCTACCGCGCGAGGGTGCTGGGCCGGGACGCCAGGAGTGGAGCGACGATCTTCGCCACCGATGGCCAGAAGCACCTGGTTCGGGGCAAGGGCGAGCGCACGCTGCATCTGATGCAGAAGACGCAGCCGGGGTTCGGCAGTCGGAACTGGACGTTTGGCGGGTTCGACCCGATCACCGCCGAGCCATTGAAGCTCGAGCTGCCCGGTGATTGCCTGCTGTGCCACCAGGCGGCGGTGGTGAGCGACATGGCATTTTCCGTGAACCTGTTGAAGCGCTTCACGACATCCGGAACGGTGCAGTACAGTTACTGCCCACAACCTGGGCGGCAAATCTGTCCATTCTAGAGGAAAAACATGAAAGCTTCGATGATCCGCGCGCTCCTGATCTTGGTCCTGGTGGCCGCCGTCGGCCTCTCGCTGCCGGGCGCCACCTCCCTCGCCCAGGAAGTGCTCACCAACGACTCCGTGATCCAGATGATCAAGGCGGGGCTGCCCGAGGCGGTGGTCATCGCCAAGATCAAGTCGACCGCGACCAAGTTCGACCTCAAGACGGACTCGCTGGTGAACCTGAAGAAGGCCGGCGTCTCCGACAAGGTGCTCGAGGCCATGGTGGGGGCGGGCTCCGGCTCCGCGCCCACCACCGGGGCGATGCCCCCCCCGCCCGCGCCGGCGGTGGCGGCGGGGGCGCTCAAGAACCAGGACGTGATCTACCAGCTGATTGGCGGCAAGTACGTCGAGATGTTCGCGACCTCGGCCAACCTCGAGACCAACATGGCGTTCTTCCAGAGCAAGAGCGAGGTGGTGCTGGAAGGGAAGAGGGCGCAGTACCGGACGACCGAGAAGCAGCCGGTGTTCCTCAGCACGTACTCGTCGACCGACGCGCCGCTCGTGCGGCTCAAGCCCGGTGACGACCACAACGATCGAAATCTGAAGATCGGCAGCGGCGCCTTCATGCCGTTCGGCGGCACCCAGAAGATGGGCGTGCGCAACGAGGACAAGATCGCGGTCAGCATCGAGCGCGATCCGCGGGGCTTCTACAAGGTGACCCCGTCGGCACCGCTCGCGCCCGGCGAGTACGGCTTCATCCTCGCCACCGGTTTCGGGGCGGGCTCGGGCAAGATCTACGACTTCGGGGTGGACTAAACGGACTCGCGCGACCCGGCGGGCCCGCTCGAGCGGGCCCGCGCGCTGGCCCCGCTGCTGGAGGACCTGAGCGAGCGGACCGAGCAGGAGCGCCGGCTGCCCGAGCCGATGCTGCGGGCGCTCCACGACGCGTCCCTCTTCCGCCTGCTCCTGCCCGCCTTCCTCGACGGGGCCGAGATCGACCCGGTCACCTTCGTCCAGGTGATCGAGGAAGTCGCCCGCCACGACGCGAGCGCGGCGTGGTGTCTCTGCCAGGCCTCCGGCTGCTCGATGACCGCCGCCTACCTGCGGCCCGAGGTCGGGCGCGAGATCTTCGGCGACCGGCGTGCGGTGCTGGCCTGGGGGCCGAGCAACGACGCGCGCGCGGTGGCGGTCGACGGGGGCTACCGCATCGACGGCACCTGGAGCTTCGGCAGCGGCTGCCGGCACGCGACCTGGCTCGGCGGCTACTGTCCGATCCAGGGGCCCGACGGGCGGACTCGGCGCCGCCCGGACGGCACGCCCGACGGGCGCACCATGCTCTTTCCGGCCGGGCAGGCGACGATCATCGACGTCTGGCACGTGACCGGGCTGCGCGGGACGGGCAGTGACGCGTTCACGGTCACCGACCTGTTCGTGCCGGAGGAGCACACCGTCTCGCGCGACGATCCCGCCGAGCGCCGGCATCCCGGCCCGCTCTATTGCTTCCCGTCGGGCAGCCTCTACGCGGCCGGCTTCTCGGGTGTGGCCATGGGGATCGCGCGGAGCAGCCTCGACGCCTTCGTCGAGCTCGCCCGCGACAAGGAGCCGCGCTCGTCCAAGCAGCAGCTGCGCGAGAGCGGCGTGATCCAGTTCCAGGTGGCCGAGGCCGAGGCGAAGCTCGGCTCGGCGCGGGTGTTCCTGCTGGACGCGCTCGCGCGCATCTGGGCCGAGGTGAGCCGATCGGGCCGCCCGCTCGGCGTGGACCAGCGGGTGCAGATCCGCCTGGCCTCCACCTACGGCATCCACCAGGCCAAGCAGGTGGTCGACACCGTGCATCACGCCGCGGGGTCGAGCTCCATCTTCACCAGCAGCGCCTTCGAGCGGCGCTTCCGGGACATCCACACCGTCACCCAGCAGCTCCAGGGCCGCCAGGCCCACTTCGAGACGGTCGGCCGCTACCTCCTCGGCCTCGAGCCCGACCAGACATTCTTGTAGGCAGGGCCTCCGAGATCCCCGCGGCACCGCTGCGGGGCCGGGGAGGGTCCGAACGGTCGCGGGGGAGAATTAGGATTGAAATTATCCCCTGTGTAGAATGGTCGTGAGGCTCGAGCCCGGTTCGGCATTCCGGACAGGAGGTTGTCATCGCTCGACACTCGCGAGGAAGTCCCGCAGTTTCCCGCCGTGGTGGCCTGCCTTGAGTGACATTCCGGCCGAAACCCCCCGTATTGCGCGCGCGTACTGCCCCGCCTGCGAGCCCGACGCCGATACGTTGCTGGAGATCCTGGAGGTGCAGTGGTGCGCCCTGCACATGCCCCTGCGGGAAGGCGTGGACGACGCGCGCGTCATGTCGGACGCGATGCTGACCGGCAGCGCCGAGGCGGGGGGCGACGAGAATCGCCGCTGGTGCGACGTGATCCACGGCGATTCGTCGCGCCGCGGCCACCGCGCCTAGATCAGCGGCCAGGGGTAGCGGAGGCCGCTCTTGTCCACCGGGAAGTGGCCCGACCGTAGCAGCCCGCGCGCGCGGCGCTCGAGCGCGCGCTGCTCGTCGGTGTCGAGCAGTTCGGCCAGCGCCGGCGGCAGGCCCGACTCGAGGAGGCGGCGCAGATCTTCCAGCCGCGCCGCCGCGATCGGCTCCTCGCCGAAGTCCCAGATGACGGTGCGCAGCTTGGACTCCGCGTGGAAGGACAGGCCGTTGTCGATCGCGTAGATCCGGTCCTCCGGCACCCAGAGGCAGTGGCCGCTCTTGCGGTCGGCGTTGTTGGCCACCAGGTCGAAGAGGCAGATGCGCTGGAGCGTCTCGCGGTGCTCGCCCTGCTCCAGCAACGTGAAGTAGTGCTGGCGGAAGTCGGCGGGCACGAAGAGCTGGAGCGACCCGTCTCCGAGAGGCCCCTCCCGCTGAGTCGTGAGGGGAACGAGGCCCCACCCGAGCGCCTCCGAGAGAAGGTAGGCGGCGATCTCGCGTCGGTAGAGCCCGGGAGGGAAATCCCACAGCGGCCGCTCGCCGCGCTCCGGCTTGTACACCGCGAGCGTGGTCTGGTCGTCGAGGCAGCACTCGACCAGGAAGGTGGCGTTGCTGCTGCGGGGCATGCGCCCCTTGACCGTGACCTCCCCGCGAGTCAGCAGGTCGAGCGCGATGGTCGGGTCCGCGCGCCCCGGCATGGCTAGTGGGTGACGTGGCCGTTGGACCGGGGGCACACGTGGCCCGCCGGGTCCATGGGCCGGCTGCAGATCGGGCAGCTCGGCCGCCCGCCTTTCATGAGATCGCCGGCGCGCTCGACGAACGAGGCGGCCTGGCCGCGGGTGATCCGGAAGCGCGCCATCGCCGGCTGCGGGCCGGTCTCTTGCCCCGCCTCGCCGCCGCCCTCCTCCCCGGCCTCCTCGATGAGCTCGCTCGCCTCCACCACCACCCGGTCCCGGCCCTCGTCGTAGCCCACCGCGATCGTGCCCACGTCCCACACCGGCTGCAGGGGCTCGAGGAGCTCGACCCCGCCCCGCGCCGGCTCGGGCGGGCGCTTCACCCGCGCCAGCAGGCCGCCCAGGTACTCGGCGAGCGCGCGCACGTGCTCCTTCTCCACCTTGAGGGTGAGCACGCGCCCCGCCTCGCGCGATTGCAGGTAGAACACGCGCTGGCCCGGCGGTCCGACCGCGCCGGCGGTGAAGTGATCGGGGGAGTCGATCTCGAAGGACGGGTTGTCGCTCATGCCTTGCCGCCCCCGAGCCAGGCCAGGTCGCCCGCGAGGGAGTTGACGGTGAGCACGCTGGGCCCGCCGCGCCGGTAGGCCACCACCGTGATCGCGGAGGGCGCGATCATGATGCGCTGGAAGAGGTCGAGGGGGGTGCCGAGGGCCTGGGCCACCGCGGCCTTGATCGGGTCGGCGTGCGACACCGCGACCACGATCTGGCCGGGATGCCGGGCCACGATGCGGCCGAGCGCGGAGGTCATCCGGGTCTGCATCTCCGGGAAGGACTCGCCCCCCGGGAAGCGGAAGCTGCTCGGGTTCCGCTGCACCGTCTCCCACTCCGGCCGCCGGGCCGCCTGCTTGAGGCTCATTCCGGTCCAGTCCCCGATGTCGAGATCGGCCAGGTCCCGCTCGATGCGGACCGCCCGCTTGACCGCGCGGGCGATCGGCTGGGCGGTCTCGCGCGCGCGGGTGATCGGCGAGGCGTACACCGCCGCGATCTTGCCCACCTTGCCGATCCGCTCGGCGGCCACCTCGGCCTGCCGTCGGCCCTCGTCGGAGAGGTGCAGGCCGGGGGCGCGGCCGGGCAGCTTGATCCCGGTGGTGGGCGTCAGCCCGTGGCGCACGAGCAGCACGACCGACGCGGCGTCCGGCATCCGATCGGGCGGCTAGGAGACGGCCCGCCGCTTGGAGCGGACGAAGTCGACGAGGACGTACTCGCCGAGGCGGTCGGACGTCGCGAAGAAGGCGCGGCCGCGGTTGATGCGCGTCATCTGCTCGACGAAGGCGGTCAGGGCGTGGCTCTGCTCGAGCATGAAGGTGTTGATGGTGATCCCGTCCCGGGTGCAGCGCCGCACCTCTTTCAGCGTCTCCTCGATGGTCCGCCGGGTGGGCGGGTAGGAGAAGTCGGCCTCCATGCCCTCCAGGTGCGCGGTCGGCTCGCCGTCCGTGATCATGATGATCTGCTTGTTCCCGCCCTTGGCGCGCGCGAGGAGCTGCCGCGAGAGCAGGAAGCCGGCATGCATGTTGG
>JBGQHJ010000099.1:0-18297 GCA_041497895.1 Methylomirabilia bacterium | reverse complement strand
GGAGGGGATGTTCGTGAAGTTCGGCCACAGGGCGTCGTTGAAGGCGTGGGTACGGAGCGCCTCCACGACCGGCGCGATGCTGCACGCCGTCACCCGGCGGTCCGCCGCCACCATGGCGAGCGTGTCGGTGAGGAAGGCCAGCCCGGCGGTGTGGTCCAGATGCGCGTGGCTGATGAGGGCGAACTGGATCTCGATCTGCTCGGCCACCGAGAGGGCGCCGCCGACGGTGCCGGCGTCCACCAGCACCCGATCGTCGACGAGGAACGCCGAGGGGCGCTGCCCTGGGCCTTCGCTCCCGAAGGACCCGAGAACCTTAATCTTCACCGAAGTCCTTCATGAGGCCACAGTTCCCCTTGTGCGGGCAGTGGTCGATTTTGCGAATTCTAGTCTAGCAGCGAGAGGGGGGTCAAGCCGAGGGAATTGGATGGCCTCCGACGACCCAACTGCCCGTTCCGGTGAGAAGATTCCGGTACATCGCGTCTTCACTCGCAGGAGGCCGATGCCTTGAACCGCGCCGCGAACTCCTGGAGCTCCCGGCAGGGATCGATTCTCCCCGGCGCGGCCGGCACCTCGCCCCGCTGGGCGGCCAGGACCACGCTCTTCAGGTAGGCGTACTGCAGGCGAATCGCGTCCGAGTACTCGAGGCCCCAGCCGGTCATGAGCAGCTCGACGCTCGCGATCCGGGCCTCGATCTCGCACTCCAGGTGGCGGTCTCGGCAGCGGCCATCCAGGTGGCCGAGGACGTAGTGGGCCAGCTCCTGGCTCAGGACGGCCTGGGCGATGTAATCGTCGGCCACGGCCGCGCGGTTGACGACGATGCTGCCCGGTCGCCCGAGGTCACCGAAGCGCGCGTGATCCGTGTAGTAGCCGGCCGGGCGCCCGGCGCCGGCGAGGGCGGGATCGGTGCCGATCCGGACCGCAGGGGCCGGTCCCTTCATCCCCCGGGACTCGAGCACCTGCTCGGCGGCCCGCTCGTAGGCGTCGATCCGGGCCTGCTCGGGCTCGGTGTACCTCGACGAGCCCGTCGCGCACCCGGTAAGCCCGAGCGCGAGGGCCGCCGCCAGGCCCCACACCAGCCGTCCCCGTCGGTTCCACGTCATGGTTCTTCAAGCATTGCACGCCTCCGACCCAAAAATTATCGCCCACCGGGCGCGCAAGGCCTCGGCGTCCGCACTTGACGCGGCCAGGTTCCGGCGTGAGCGTAGCTCATGGCCCGTTTCGCGATGACCCGGATGCTGATCCTGGCCGCGCTCGGTTGGATGCTGGCCGCATGCACGGCGGAGCCGCGACAGGCGGTGGCCCCGGCGCGACGCTTCGCCCTGCTCGAGCACGTCCAGGTGACCGGAGTCTGCGTTCCGGAGAACGGAGGCCAGTCGGCCCGCTATACCGGGTTCATCGAGCGGTGGCACGACGTGCAGAAGCGGCGGGATCTCCTGCACGGCTCGGTGTCCAACTTCGACCGCTTCATCGATCCCGGCCGGCCCGGGGACCGGCCACCGCCGTCCATCCAGTTCGGCGAGACCGACGCGGCCCCGATGACCGCCGACCATCTGGTGCTGAAGGGGCTCTCCGGAGGCTCTCAGCCGAACCCGGCGACCTGCACGCTCGACGTCACGAGCCGCGACCGGGTCCCGCGTCGGCAAGGGCAGGTGCTCGCGAGCCTCTTGGACCCGCGAAGCGCGGTGAGCGGGGCCGCGCTGCTCGTCGGGCTGGTGGCGGGGATCCGGCTGATCCGTCACCAGGTGCGGCGGACCAGCGCCCCCTGGCTCCTGGGTCTGGCCCTGCTCCTCCAGCTCGTCGCCCTGCTGCTCTAGGTCCCGGCCAGCAGCTCCCCTTCGATGTCCAGCACCAGTCTCGCCACCTCGTCCGGCGTCTGCAGGACGCCGTAGAGGCCCGGGTAGACGATCGCGGAATCGTCGCCGCGGGCCGCGGCCGCGCGGACCTCGTCCGTGAGGCGCCGGCAGGCCTCCACGTAGCGCCGGGCCGGATCATCTCCGGGCAGCGCTTCGTCGAGCGAGGCCGCGTAGAGGCGCTCCGAGCGGGCGAGGTGGTGGAGCACGCGGCGAAGCGGCCAGCCCCCGTCGGGAGGAAGCCAGTCGAGCTCGGCCTCGCTCAGCCCGGCCGCCCGCTGGGCGACGAGCCCCGCCGCCTGGTCGACGCGCCAGAGCCACGCGTCGAGCTCCGCCTGGTCCAGGGGCAGGCGGTCGTCCGGCAGGGTCACCGTCGACGGGACCCACCCGTCGGTCGGCGTCGGGGCGACCCCATGGCGCTGCCACGCGAGCCACTGGTCGATCTGGTTGAGGTGATCCAGGGCGTGGTCGAGCACGCGACGCAGGGCCTTGCGCGGCGTGTACGTGTAGCGTCCGACCCCGGTGGGCGCGGTGAGCGGGGCCGGTCGGGCGTCGGTGAGGCGGGAGAACAGCTCGTCCGTCATGACGGACAGGACCTCCCGGGCCGGGTCGTGGAGGGTGAGCCGGGCGAGATGACTCCGCGCCTGCGCGTGGGCCACCTCGAGGTGACGCGCGGGGTCCCGCGGCGCGGGCGCCAGGGTCCACGCGGCCACCGCCCGCGTCGCGGTCGCGTGCGCGAGGACGATGCCGCCATCCGCGGCCGTCGCCAGCACGCGATCTCTCGACGCGTCGAGCGTGGGCGCGCTCATATCGGTGGCTCTTTCGCTGTCCATGGGGCGTCTCCTCTCACGGGAGAGAATGCCTCGCGGCGCGCCATCCGTCGAGTGCATATGTGTGACCGGGGCATCAGCTCGCGTGACGATCGACGAGATCGAAACCTTGGTCGCCCGCGTCGTCTTCAGTCTCGGATGGGAGCAGGATAGGCTGATGGCAGAATCAGCCGACTGAGGTGCCGCATTCCCACTCAATGGTCGCGAGAGGTCCGATTGGCCGGCTCGGAGGGTTTCTCGTGCCGGTTGGCCTCATCGTGGAGCCGACGCCACGCCCTGGGGCAAGCGGTCGTCGCCCTCTTTGCGTTCCGCTACGACCGCGCTCTCGTGCCCGATCTTCTAGAGAACATCGCTCCTCTGGTGGACGGGTACATCAGCTGGGACGACACTCGCAACAAGGCACTCTGGTATCACGAAGGCTCCGTGCGGAAGGGGCTCATCGAGGCAGCCCGGATGATCGGAGCCGATTGGGTCCTCGCGGTCGATCCGGACGAGCGGTTCGAGCGTCGGGCAGCCAGGTCGATTCGATGGTGCACGCTCATCAAGCGAAATATCGTGTACGGCTTCGACTCCGGCGGGGACAGACCTTCCACGATCTACCGGTCCACTCGCCGTGGCACCCGACCAATCCCGGGATCCGCTTCAAGCGGATCGACGTGAACCTGTATCACCTCGAGATGATCGACGAGCAGAATCGGGTCACCCGCCGGGAGCTGTACGAGCAGCTCGACCCTCGAGCCGAGATCCAGAAGATCGGTTACGCCTACCTGACCGATGAATCGTCGCTCGTACTGAAGACGATACCGGCCGGGCGCGAATACCACCCTGCCTATCGCGACGACTACCGGCTGACGCAGACAGGCCAGCCGCCGGCCGCGCCTATCTCGTGAGGGATGTGATGGCCCCCGAACGGATGCGCGCCCGCATCCCCGACGTCCGCCCCGCTGACTGTGCGTCATAGCGCGGCCGGGGCTGGGTATGGCATACTTCCGACGTGATCTTCCAGCAGCTGCTGAACGAGGAGGCCGGCTGTCTCTCCTACCTGATCGGCTGCTCGCAGGCCGGCCAGGCTTTCATCGTCGATCCGGCGCGGGATCGGGTGGACGACTACGTGGCCCTGGCCCGACGCAAGGGTCTCAACATCAGCGGTATCGTGGAGACGCACGTCCACGCCGATCACGTCTCGGGCAATCAGGCGCTGGCCGCCAAGACCGGGGCGCGCATCCACATCCACCCGTCTGCCCACGTGGCCTTCGCCCACGAGCCGGTCGAGCACGGCCGACAGCTGCGCGTGGGGAACGTGGCCCTGGAGGTGATCCACACTCCCGGCCACACGCCCGACAGCATCTCGCTGCTGGTCACCGACCTGAGTCGCGGGACCGAGCCGTGGTTCGTGCTGACCGGTGACACCATGTTCGTGGGCGACGTGGGCCGCCCGGACTTCGGCGGCGAGCAGGCCGCGGCCCGGCTCTACGCGAGTCTCACCGAGCGCCTGCTCCGCCTGCCCGACAGCGTGGAAGTCTACCCGGCGCACGGCGCCGGCTCGAGCTGCGGCCGGGCGATGTCGAGCAAGACCGCCACCACGATCGGGTTCGAGCGGCGCTTCAATACCGCCCTGCAGGCGACCGGCGTCGACGACTTCGTCCGGCGCCTGATGACGGGGCTGCCACCCAAGCCGCCCAACTTCGATCGGATCATCGCGCGCAACCGGGCCCAGGCCCTGACCCCGAGCGGCCCGCCGCGGCCCCTGTCCGCCGCGCAGACCCGCGAGGCGATCGACAAGGGAGCGTGCGTGCTCGACGTGCGCACGTCCGAGGAGTACGGCCAGGGCCACATCCCGGGCGCGATCCACGTCTGGATCGAGAGCCCGCAGTTCGCGAACCGGGCCGGGCTGTTCGTGCCCCCCGAGGCGCCGGTGGTGCTGGTGGTGTCGAGCCCCACCGATCTCGAGCGCGCGGTGCAGGGGCTGGGGCGGATCGGCCTCGACACCATCGCCGGGCACCTGCAATGGGGCATGACCGAGTGGAAGAGCCAGGGCCAGCCGGTCGAGGTGGTACCGCAGATCTCGGTGCACGACCTCGCCACCATGAAGGAGGAGCAGCCGGATCTGGTGGTCATCGACGTGCGCGAGCTGTTCGAGTGGGACGAGGGCCACATCGAGGGCGCGCTCCACGTGCCGATGAGCGAGGCCCTCGCCCGGAAGGACCTCGTCCCGACCGGCCGCCCGAAGGCGGTGGTCTGCGCGGGCGGGCTGCGCTCGAGCACGGTGATCAGCGCGCTCAGCCGCGCCGGCCTGGCCAACTGGTACAACGTCATCGGCGGCATGACCGCCTGGCAGAAGGGGGGCTACAGCACGGTGAAGCGGGCCGCTCCATGAGTGACACGAGCGGCTTCGACTATCCCGTGATGGCCCGCGCCCTCATCCTGGGCGACAAGGATACGGTGGCCCGCAAGACGCGGGAGGGCCTCGCGCTGGCGATGGACCCGAAGGACCTCATCTTCCGCGGCCTCATTCCCGGCATGGACGTGGTGGGCGAGAAGTTCCGCCGCAACGAGTACTACGTGCCGCAGGTCCTCCTGTCGGCGCGGGCCATGTACGCGGGCCTCGACCTGCTCAAGCCGCTCATCACCCAGGCGGGCGGGGCCGGGCAGAACCTGGGGGTGGTAGTCATCGGCACCGCGCAGGGGGACCTCCACGACATCGGCAAGAACCTGGTCGCGATGATGCTCGAAGGCGCGGGCTTCAAGGTGATCAATCTCGGCCGGGACGTGGCGCCCGAGAAGTTCGTGGCCGCGGTGAAGGAGCACGACGCCCAGATCGTCGGCATCTCCGCGCTCATGACCACCACCATGCCGGCCATGAAGCGCACCATCGACGCCCTCGAGAAGGCGGGGCTCCGGGCGCAGGTCAAGGTGATGATCGGCGGCGCCCCGGTGAACCAGGCCTACGCGGACGAGATCGGCGCGGACGGCTACGCCAGGGATTCCACGATCGCGGTGGTGCGCGCCAAGGAGCTGCTGGGCGTGCCGGTGAACGCCTGATGGCGGCGCGCCCGCGCGGCTGGGAGATCTTGGAGCGCGTCCGGGCCGGCGAGCGCCTGGTCTTCGACGGCGGCTACGGCACCGCCCTCTTCGACGCGGGCCTCGAGAACGGCGACTGCCCGGAGCTCTGGAACGACACCCATCCCGACGTGGTGCGCGGCATCCACCGGGGCTACTTCGACGCCGGCTCCCAGATCGTCGAGACCAACACCTTCGGGGGCACCGCGCTCAAGCTGCACGAGTACGACGAGCGCTACGGCCACGACATGGGTGCGCGCACCCGCGAGCTGAACGACAAGGGCGTGCGCCTGGCCCGGGCCGCCTGCCCGCCGGGCGGCTACGTGGCCGGCTCCATCGGGCCGACCAGCTACCTGCCGCTCGACTACGGGGTCGGCAAGAACGTGGCCACCGACGAGGAGTACCTCGAGACCTTCCGCGAGCAGGCGGAGGCGCTCGCCGCGGGCGGGGTGGACTGCTTCGCGGTCGAGACCATGATGTTCCCGCAGGAGGCGGCCGCCGCGATCCGCGCCTGCAAGGCGGTGGCGGATCTGCCGGTGATGGCCACCATGTTCTTCCAGTACGAGGAGCTGCACGACCGCGACCGCACCATGTGGGGCGACAGCCCGGCCGACGTGGCCCGACAGCTCCTGGACGCGGGCGCGGACATCGTGGGCATGAACTGCGGCCGCGGCCCCGACCGGGCCATCGTGATCATCCGCGAGATGCGTCAGGTCACCGACGCCCCGCTCATCGCGTACCCGAACGCGGGCCTGCCGATCACCACCGGCGGGCGCACCACCTACGAGCTCGGCCCGGAGGCGATGGCCAAGGACTACCCGGCGCTGCTCGACGCGGGGTGCAACATCGTGGGGGCCTGCTGCGGATCGAATCCGGAGCACATCCGCCTCATCGCCGACGTGGTGCGCTCCCGCCGCGCGCGGTGACCGCGGTCGCCTTCTCGCTCCTCTCGCGCACCCCGGTCGTCCTCGAGGGGCTGCCGCTCTCGATCGACCGCGACGAGGTCCTCCGCTTCCAGGGCTACCAGAAAGGCGTCGACCTGCCCAGCCCGGCGGTGGTCGCCATCTTCGAGGAGGCGCTCGCGCTCGGGGAATGCCTGATGGCACCTCGCCTGGTCTATCGCGCGGCCCCGGTCGAGGAGCGCGGCGTGGACCTGATCGGAGCGGGCGGCGAGCGGCTCGCCATCCCGCAGATCGGCCGGCTCTGGGGGCCGATCGAGGCGGTCGGGGCGGGCATCTGCACGGTGGGTGAGGCCATCGAGACCCGGGTGCGCGAGCTCTTCGACGCCCGCGAGTTCCCCCTCGCGGTGATGCTCGACAGCGTGGGCTCCGCCGCCGCCGAGAGCCTCGCCGAGTACGCCAACGACCTCCTCTGTCAGGCCGCGATCCCGGAGGGGCTCAAGGTCACCAACCGGATCAGCCCGGGTTACGCCGGCTGGGACACCGCCGAGCAGGCGCGGCTCTTCCGGATCTGCCCCGGCGAGCCGATCGGGGTACAGCTCAACGAGGCCTGCTTCATGACGCCGGCCAAGAGCATCAGCTGGCTGGTCGGGCTCGGGCCCGAGGCGCGGGTGGATCACTACTTCACCCAGTGCCGGCGCTGCTGGATGCGCGACTGCGCCTACCGCCGGGCCCCGGCCGCCGTCACGGTGCGGCAGCCGGGCGCGGGGGTGTGGTGATAGGCTGGTGACCTGATGGGCGACAACGTGATCCTGGTCGGCTTCATGGGGGCGGGCAAGTCCTCGGTGGGGCGTCTCCTCGCCCGGCGCATGGGCCGCTGCTTCGTCGAGACCGACGACATGATCACCGCGCGCGAGGGCCGCTCGATCCCCGAGATCTTCGCCGACCGCGGCGAGGCCTACTTCCGGGGCCTGGAGGAGGAGGCGGTGCGACTGCTCGCGCTCAAGTCGGGTGACGTGATCGCGACCGGGGGCGGTCTCTTCTGCCGCGAGGGCCGTCCCGAGGCCCTCCGGGCGCTGGGCAGCGTGGTGTGGCTCTCGGGCGACTTCGACGTTCTCTACGAGCGCGCCCGGCGCATGGGCGAGCGCCCGATGCTGGTGGGCCGGACCCGCGACGAGGTCGCCGCCGTCTATCGCGCGCGCGAGCCTTACTATCGCCAGGCCGATCTCACGGTCGACACCACCGGACGCACCACCGATCAGGTGGTGGCCCAGGTTCTCCTCGCCCTCGAGCCGCGCCTCTCCCTCTCCCCGCTGGGGAGAGGGCAGGGTGAGGGGCGGCGCCGCGAGGGGCCGCGGTAGCCATGCCCTCCCCGCTCCTGACCCGCCTCGCGGAGCGGCCGCTCCTCTGCGACGGTGCGATGGGCACCATGCTCTACGCGCGCGGCGTGCCGCTCGACGCCTGCTTCGACGTCCTGAACCTCAGCGAGACCAAGGTGGTGCAGTCCATCCACGCCGAGTACATCCAGGCCGGCTCGGACGTGATCGAGACGAACACCTTCGGTGCCAACCGCTTCAAGCTCGCGGTGCACGGCCTGCAGGCGCGGGTGCGGGAGATCAACCTCCGCGGGGCCAAGCTCGCGCGCGACGTGCGAGAGAGCATGGGCCGCGACGTGCTGGTGCTCGGCTCGATCGGTCCCCTCGGCAAGTACCTGGCGCCGCTCGGCAGCATCGAGCCCGAGGAGGCGCGACTGGCCTTCCGCGAGCAGGCCGAGGGGCTCCTCGAGGGGGGCGTCGACGCGTTCGTGATCGAGACGTTCTCCGACCTCACCGAGATGGGCCTCGCGGTCGAGGCGGTGCGGGCGATCACCGATCTGCCGATCGTGGCCGAGGTGGCCTTCACCGACGACGGGGTGACGTTCACCGGCCGCTCCGCCGCCGAGGTCGTCCGGGCGCTCCGCGAGCTGCCGGTCCAGGCGGTGGGGGCGAACTGCTCGGTCGGCTCGAGCGTGCTCTACGACATCCTGGAGCAGATGCTGCCGGAGGCCGGCGGCCTCCATCTCGTCATCCAGCCCAACGCGGGCCTGCCGAGCCGGGTCGGCGAGCGGCTCATGTACCTGTCATCGCCCGGCTACATGGCCGACTACGCGGCGAGGATGATCGGCGCGGGGGCGCGGATGGTGGGCGGCTGCTGCGGAACGACGCCGCAGCACATCCGGGCGATGCGGGAGGCCCTCGACCGCCTGGTTCCCCAGCGGAGCGCGGCCCGGGTCGAGCCGGCGCGCCGGGCCCGCGTCGAGGCGGAGGAGCCCACCGGGCTCGCCACCGCCGCGCCGCCCACGCTTCTCCAGCGGCGGCTCGAGGCGCGCGAGTTCGCGGTGACCGTCGAGCTCGATCCGCCCCGAGGCCACAACATCGAGAAGCTGGTGCAGGGGGCGAAGCTGCTCAAGGAGCGCGGGGTCGAGATCGTCGACATCAACGACGGCTCGCTCGGGCGCGTTCGGATGTCGGTGCTGCCCACCGCGATGCTGGTCCGCGATGCGAGCGGGCTCGACATCAACATGCACTTCACGTGTCGCGACCGGAACCTGATGGGCATCCAGGCCGACCTGCTCGGGGCCCACGCGATGGACATCCGCAACATCCTCGCGATGACCGGCGATCCGCCGCGCACCGGCGACTACGTCAACGCCACCGCGGTCTTCGACGTGGACGCGATCGGGCTCATCCGCGTGCTCGCCGGCATGAACCGCGGCCTCGACGCCACCGGCACGTCGATCGGCGAGCCCACCGCCTTCTGCGTGGGCGTGGCCCTGAACCCCGCCGCCTCCGAGCCCGAGCGCGAGATGGAGCGCTTTCTCGCCAAGGTGGAGGCGGGCGCACGATGGGTGCAGACCCAGCCGGTGTACGACCTCGAGGTGCTCGAGCGGTTCTTCGCCCGCACCCGGCCCCCCATCCCGCTGCTGGTGGGCATCATGCCGCTCCATTCTTCCCGGCACGCCGAGTTCCTGCACAACGAGGTGCCCGGCATCACGGTGCCGGACGGCGTGCGGGCGCGGATGAAGGAGGCGGGCGAGCGCGGGCTGCGCGCCGGGATCGAGATGGCGCAGGCTCTCCTCCACGAGGTGCGCGCGCGTCACGCCGGTGTCTACCTGATGCCCTCCTTCGGGCGCTTCGAGGTCGTGGCCGAGGTGCTGGACGCCCTGCACTGACCCATGGCGGCCATGCACGAGCTTGGCGCGTCCGAGGCCGCGCGGCGCATCCGCGCCGGGGCACTTTCACCGTCCAACCTGGTCGCGTCGTGCCTCAAGCGAGTGGAAGCGGTCGAGCCGACAGTGGGCGCGTGGGTGCGCCTCGACCGCGACGCCGCGGCGCGGGTGGCGGTGCAGCGGGACATCGAGGCCCGCGAGGGCCGCTTCATGGGGCCGCTCCACGGGGTGCCGGTCGCGCTGAAGGACATCTTCGACGCGGCAGGGGTGCCCACCACCTCCGGCGCGCCCGCGTGGGCCACCCGTACCGCGACGCTCGACGCGACCTCGGTCGCCCGGCTGCGCGGCGCCGGGGCGGTGCCGATGGGCAAGCTCGCCACCACGCCCTTCGCGTTCCTCGACCCGAGCGCCACCCGCAACCCGTGGAATCCCGAGCACACCCCCGGCGGATCCTCGAGCGGCCCCGCGGCCGCGGTGGCCGCGCGCATGGTGCCGCTCGCCCTCGGGTCGCAGACGGTGGGCTCGGTGCTGCGGCCGGCCGCCTACTGCGGCGTGGTCGGCTTCAAGCCCACCCACGGGCGGATCAGCGCGGCGGGCGTGCTGGCCCTGGCCGCGAGCCTCGACCACGTCGGGGTCTTCGCTCGCCGGGTCGAGGACTGCGCCCTCGTCCTGTCCCTGCTGGCCGGAGCGGATCCCGCCGACCCGCGCTCGAGCCCGGTGCCCCCCGACGACTACCTGGCCGCGCTCGCCGCGCCCGCGCCTCCCCGGATCGGCGTGCTCGCGTCGCTGGTGGCCCGTGTGACCCCGGAGATGACGAAGCACCTGGAGGCGATCCTGCGCGGTCTCGAGGGGGCGGGGGCCCGGCTCGTCGACGTGGAGCTGCCCGGTTCCTTCCCGTCGCTGCGCGAGGCGGGCGAGACGGTCCTGGCCGTCGAGGCCGCCCACGCCCACGCGCCGCTCTACGCGGCCCACGCGGCGGAGTACCCGCCGCGCATCAAGGAGCTGATCGAGCGCGGGCGCGCGGTGTCCGCGCCGGAGTACCTCGCGGCCCAGGATGCCCGCCGGAGCGCGGCCGACGACCTGAACGCGGTGGCGCGGCGCCACGACGTGCTCCTCGCGCCCACCATCGGCGCCCCCGCGCCCCGCGGGCTCGCGTCCACCGGCGACCCGGGTTTCTGCGCGCCGTTCACCTTCGCGGGGCTTCCCGCGATCTCGCTGCCGACCGGGGTGGACCCGGGCGGGCTCCCGCTCGCGGTGCAGCTCATCGGCGCGTCCTGGGGCGAATCGCGGCTGCTCGCGGCGTCGGCCTGGTGTGAGCGCGCGATCGGGTTCGACGCGGCGCCGCCGCTCTGAGACCGGACCCATGAAGATCGGGCGGCTCTTTCCCGACCTGCTGGCCACCCTGGGGGGCGCGGTCTCCTCGGAGGCGGGCTTTGCCCAGACGCTGAAGCGGCTGGCCGCGCTCTCCGGGGCCCGGGCGGGCGCGATGCGCTTTCGCCCGCGCGACGGCGTCCCGGTCGACGTCGTGGTGGGCGCGCGGCGGGGCTCGGCGCTCGATCGGTGGCTCCGGGCGCGCCTGGAGATCCAGGGACGGGGCACGCGGCTCGAGAAGCCGTCGGAGATGCCACCCGGCGCGAAGGACCGGGACCTGGTGGTGCTCGCCGCGTCTCTGGGCGACCAGGCCCGGCCGATGGGCGGTCTGGTGCTGCTCGGACCGGGCGGGGCGCGCGGCCTCACGCGGGAGACGCTGCCCCCGAGCTTCCCGCGCGAGTTCGGCCACGCCCTCGAGCACGTCTGGCGCCTGCACCAGCGCACGATCCGGCTCGAGGTCATCAACCAGGTCACCGCCCTCACCGCGACGACGCTCTCGCTACAGCGCATCTACGAGAAGGTCGCGGAGGTGGTGGGCCGGCTCATCCGGTTCGACGCGCTCGGGGTGACCCTGCTCGATCGGGAGCGTGGCGAGTTCCGCGTGCTCGACGTGGCCGCGCGCACCGCGCTGCCGGAGGTCTTCGACTTCCGGATGATCACCGCGGGCACCCTGACCGCGTGGGTCGCGAGCCAGCAGGCGGCCCGCCGGATCGACGACGCCACCGCGGATCCGTCCATCCCGGCGGTGAGCCGCGAGCTGCTCTCGCGGCGCGGATTCCGCTCGGCCATCCTGGCCCCCCTCGTGTCGCAGGGGCAGGTGATCGGCACGCTGAACGTCACCCACCGGGAGCCCCGCGCCTTCACCGACGCCGACGTCGAGGTGCTCACCGACGTGGCCCGGCCGCTCGCCTCGGCCATCGAGCACTCGCGCCTGCACGCGGAGTCGGCGCAGCGCGCGGAAGAGCTGGCCGCGCTCAATCGCACGAGCCAGCTGATCACCGCCCGGCTCGACCTGCCCTCGGTGCTCGAGACGATCAGCCGCTCGGCCACCGCGCTCATGGGCAGCACCGGCTGCGGCATCGGCCTGCTGAGCCCGGACCGGACCCTGATCGAGCACGCGGCCGCGCACGGCTTCCGCACCCTGGAGTGGCGTAACCTCTCGGTCCGGGTCGGGGAGGGGATCATCGGGCTGGCCGCCTCCTCCGGCCGCGCGGTGCGCTCGGACGAGCTGCGCCAGGACGCGCGCTCGGCCCGCCGTGACGTCGACGAGAAGGAAGGGATCCGCTCCCTCCTGAGCGTGCCGCTGCGGGTGGGGGGCCAGATCATCGGGGTGATCTCCGCGTTCTCCACCGCACCCGGGGCCTTCGGCAACCGCCAGCAGATCCTGCTCGAGAGTTTCGCGGACCAGGCCGGCATCGCGATCCAGAACGCGCGCCTCTTCGAGGAGGCCCAGCGGCGAACCCGCGAGACGCAGGCCCTGCTGCGCGCCGGGCACGCGGTGAACCAGAGCCTCGACGTGGGCGAGACGGTGCGGCTCATCCTGAACCAGGCGCGCGCGGTGCTGGAGGTGCAGTCGTGCGGGCTCTTCACGCTCGACGCGGCGAGCGGCGAGCTGATCGCGACCGCCAGCCTCGACCTGCCCGCCGAGGACCTCCCCGCGATCCGCCTGCGGGTGGGCGAGGGCATCACCGGGGCCGCGGTGAAGGAGCGGCGGCCCACCCAGACCACCGATCTCTACCGCGATCCTCGCGTGCGCTACCCGCAGTCGGGCCTCCGCTCCATGCTGGCCGCCCCGCTCATCGTGGGCGACCAGGCCATCGGGGCCCTCACGGTCCTGCGCACCGACGTCCACCACTTCACCGCGGAGGAGGAGTCGCTGGTGTCGGCCTTCGCGGACCAGGCCGCGATGGCGCTCGAGCACGCGCGCCTCTTCAGCTCGGTGCGCACCTACTCCGAGCGGCTCGAGGCCATGGTGGAGGCGCGCACCCACGAGCTCGACGAGCAGAAGCGCTTCGTGGAGGTCGTGCTGGAGACGTTGCCCTTGGGCCTCTTCGTGCTCGACGCGGAGCTGCGTGTGATCAGCGCGAACCGGGAGGGGGCGGCCCTGGTGCCGGTCGGGCCCACCGCGCGGCGGCCGTTCGCGGAGCTGATGCCGCCGGCCAAGGTGGGGGCGGTGCGAACGTTCCTGGAGGGCGTCGTCGCGGCGCGCGAGGTGCGGCACGCCGAGCAGGATCTGCCCGCGGGTGGCGAGACCCTCACCGTGCGCCTGACCGCCACGCCGCTGCGGGCTCCGCAGGCCACCCACGTCCTGGTGCTGGTGGAGGACATCACGCTGCAGAAGCGCCTGGAGCGGCAGATGCTGCTGACCGAGCGGCTCACCACCGCGGGCCGACTGGCCGCGGGGGTGGCCCACGAGCTGAACAATCCGCTCGCCACCATCGCGGGCTGCGCGGAGGCACTCCGGGAGCGGGCCCAGGATCCGCATCTGCGAGATCTGGACGCGTTCAAGGACTTCCCCGCCTACCTCTCGCTGATCGAGGAGGAGTCCTACCGGTGCAAGGAGATCACCGGGAGCCTGCTCCACTTCGTGCGGGATCCCGGCAGCCGGCGGGCGCCCACCGATCTGAACGTGCTGGTCGACAAGGTGCTGGAGCTGATCGGCCACCAGTCGCGCTACGCCCAGAGCCGGCTCGACCGGCGACTGGACGCCGAGCTGCCCGACGTGGTGGCCAACGAGGGGCAGCTCCGCCAGGTCTTCCTCGGGCTCGCGAGCAATGCGCTCGACGCGATGGACGGAAAGGGCACGCTGACCGTGACGACTCGACGGCGCAATGCGCGCGAGGTGGAGATCGGCTTCGAGGACCAGGGCCCCGGCATTCCCGAGCACGTCCTTCCGCGGGTGTTCGATCCATTCTTCACCACCAAGCCGCCGGGGCAGGGCACCGGGCTCGGGCTGGCCATCGCCCAGGGGATCGTGGCCGACCACGAGGGCCGGATCGAGGTGGACACGCGCGTGGGCGCGGGCACCACCTTCCGGATCATCCTGCCGCTCCGGCCCCGCGAGGCGCCCAGGCCATGAGCGCGCCGATCCGGGTGCTGGTGGCCGACGACGAGAAGAACCTGCGCGAGCTGCTGGTGCGGGAGCTCGGCCGGAAGGGGCACGCGGTGGTCGGGGTCGCGGACGGCCGCGCCGCGCTCGAGCACCTGAAGGAGGAGGTGCCCGACGTCCTGCTGCTCGACATGAAAATGCCGAACGTGGAGGGCATCGAGGTGCTGCGCGAGCTGCAGGACTTCCAGGAGGCCCCGCAGGTCATCGTGATGACCGGCTTCCAGGAGGTCTCGACCGCGGTCGAGGCCATGAAGCTGGGAGCCTACGACTACCTGACCAAGCCGGCCCGCATCGAGGAGCTCGAGATCCTGATCCGCAAGGCGGCCGAGAAGGGCCGCCTCATGCGGCAGAACGTGGTGATGCGGGCCCAGCTCGAGGAGCCGGGCTACCAGGGGATCATCACCGGGAGCCCACGGATGGAGGAGGTGCTCCGCCTCATCGACCGGGTGGCCCCTACCGACTCCTCGGTGCTGGTGCTGGGCGAGAGCGGCACCGGCAAGGAGCTGGTGGCGCGGGCCATCCACGATCGCTCCCCGCGCGCCCCGCAGGCGTTCGTGCCCATCCACTGCGGCGCGCTCGCGCGGGAGGTGCTGGAGAGCGAGCTGTTCGGCCACGAGAAGGGGGCGTTCACCGGGGCGATCGCGACCAAGCCCGGACTCATCGAGCTGGCCGACGGCGGCACCCTCTTTCTCGACGAGATCGGCGAGATGGAGCCGGAGAGCCAGGTGAAGCTGCTCCGGGTGCTCGAGTCGCACGCCTTCTTCCGGGTGGGCGGGACGCGACGCCGCACCGTGGACATGCGACTGGTCGCGGCGACCAACCGCGATCTCGCCGAGGCGATCAAGACCGGCGGATTCCGCCAAGACCTGTTCTACCGCATCAACACGATCACGATCACGTTGCCGCCCTTGCGCGAGCGGCGCGAGGACGTCCGTCGCCTCGTCGAGCACTTTCTCGAGCAGAACGCGACCTACGGCCGCAAACGGCTGTCCGATGCGGCCATGGACGTGCTGGAGCGCTACGACTGGCCCGGGAACGTCCGGGAGCTGCAGCACGCGGTGCAGCGCGCGGTGATCCTGTCGCAGGGCGAGCAGATCCAGCCCACCGATCTGCCCGACGAGCTTCGCGGCGGCCGGACCGCGAGCGCGACGCCGGGCGGAAGCCTCGAGGACATGGAGCGGCAGCACATCATCGCGACCCTGCGCAGCGTGGGCGGCCACCGGGCCAAGGCCGCCACCGTGCTCGGCATCGACCCCAAGACCCTCTACCGCAAGATTCAGGCGTACGGCATCGTCCCCGACCTCTACCGGTAGGCGCGGCGGTCACGGCGCCGGCGGCGGCTCGAAGTCCTCCGGACGTGGGGGCCGGAACGCGAGATCGAAGGCGAGCCAGCAGAGCTTCGAGAACGGATAGAAGAGTATCGGGGCGAGGATCATACCCGCGATGCCCCCGTAGTAGAGGCTGTCCCACGGCGGGCTCGGATACGTCCACAGCAGCACCCCGATCAGGCCCACCGCGAAGAGCCCCTCCGCGAACGCCATGTTGAAGACGATCGCGCCGAGGAAGTAGTCCTGCTCGCCGCGATCGAGGCGCAGACCGCAGCGGGCGCACACGGGCCGCAGCGCGAACCACCGTACCGTGACGGGCCCCGCGCCGCAGTGCGGGCATCGTCGCCGCAGGGCGCGCGCGAACCGGACGAGCATGGGTCCCATGCCGAGGAGTGTACTCATCCGGGCCGACGCCTTCGTGTCGCCGGGAGGAAAGCCAGAGCCCGCGCGCCGGAAACTGTCATCTTCGATCGGGCAGAACGCCCGGAGGCTGTCGCCGGCTCACCGGGCGCCCGCGCCAAAGTCCCGCGAATACGAAGCTTTACTTGAGCGATTCTCCTGGCACGTCCATTGAATCTAACGAGCCGGTTCGAATCGTATTCACTAAGGGGGAGACATGATTCGGGTATTGACGATCGACGGGAATCGCAGCCGGGCGCAGGACCTGGCCATGGAGTGTCTCGAGCACGGCGTCGCCGTGCGCATGGCGGAGTCGCTGTGCGAGGGCGTGCGCTACATGATGGATGCGCCGGTGTCCCTGGTGCTGGCCGAGGCCGGGACGCTGCGGATGGCCGGTCCGGATCAGACGCGCCTGTTCGACGCGGTGGCGCCGGGGGTGCCGGTGGTGCTCGCGGTGGATGCGGGCACGCGGGTGGAGGATCGGGTGGATCTCGAGCTGAAGGGGTTTCACGTGGTGAGTCGTCCCTTCGCCCTACGCGATCTGCTCGCCAAGATCGAGCGGCCGGCCAAGGCCGCGCCGGCGCGCGGTGGTGCGCGGGCGCAGGTCGAGACGCTGTGCCGGTAGGACGCGAGCCATGATGGGCAAGCGCTGGGTGTTCGGAGTCCTGACGTTGACCATCGCGGCCTGCCTGATCGGGCTGCTCACCTTCACCGGCGAGTCCGTTCATCGCACGTCGCCGCGCGCGGAGCTCGGCCGCGTCATCTTCGACACGCGATCGGCGCGCCCGGCCGGCCCCGCCGAGCCGGAGATGGGGCCGATCGATCGCGGCAACGGTCTGATGCTGACCTACTGAGGGACCGCCGTGGCGGAGGCAGAGGTCCTGGTGTACACTCTGGACCGATGCGCCGCCGCCGGCGGCGCCCTCGCCTCCGATATTGGCTCTTCCGAGTATTGGGGCGCGTACGAAGCGGAAGAGTGACCGGAAGGAGAAACCACTATGGCTTCGAAACTGTACGTGGGGGGTCTGTCCTATTCCACGACCAGCGAGACGCTGAGGGAATACTTCGCCCAGTGCGGCACCGTGGAGTCGGCTTCCGTGATCACGGACAAGTTCTCGGGCCAGTCCCGGGGGTTCGGGTTCGTCGAGATGGCCACCGCCGAGGAAGCGCAGCGCGCCATCTCCGAGCTGAACGGTAAGGATCTCGACGGCCGGAAGATCACCGTCAACGTCTCGAACCCGCGTACGCCGGGCTCGGGCGGCGGGCGCGGCCCCGGCGGGCCTCGTGGTGGTGGGCGCGGACCGGGCGGACCACGCGGCGGCGGCGGGGATCGCGGCGCCTACGGCGTCCCACCCTCCAAGAAGCCCTTCCGCTGGTAGCCGCCTAGACCAAGCGACAGACAACGGGCGCGGTGATTGCCACCGCGCCCGTTGTCTGTCCACTCTCGAGCGCCGGCTTTGCCGGCGCAATCCGGGGGAGGCATCGGAGGGGGCCCCCATGGGATCAAGGGGCCCCTCCGACTACAATACCCGCTCGTAGCGGCCGTAGTCGTGGGCCGCGTCCATGAACCACTTCACGATCTCGGGGCTCGACCGCGGCGGGATCTCACATGAGGTGGACAGGATGAAGCCGGAGTGCCGGGCCGCGGTGTCGATGCAGCGCCGCACCTCTCCGTCGATCTGCTGCCTGGTGGCTTTCTCGAACATGGTCGCGTCGACGTTGCCGATCGCCACCGCCCGGCCCTTGGCCACCTGCACGAACCGCTCGAGCTGGTCCACGTGCAGGGTCGGGTCCGACTGCTGGTCCAGATCGAACGAGACGGTGGTGAAGCCGCAGCCGATCAGGTCCTCGAAGATCGGGTAGGTGACGCCGCAGATGTGGGTGGTGACGCCCACCTTCTTGGCCTTGAAGTGGTCCACCAGCTCCTTGTGGTAGGGCGCAATGAACTCCCGGTAGTTGTCCGGGGAGACGAGGCTGATCGAGGCGGTGGGCTCCGAGTAGGAGAGGCCGATCTTGGTCTTCACGATCGCGTCGCCCCAGAGCTTGCAGAAGTCGGTGGTCAGCCGCATGAGGTCGTGAATGAACTGCGGGTCCTCGAAGGTGTCGAGCAGCATCATCTCCGGGTTGCGCAGCAGCATCGCGATCGTCCACGGCCCCACCGCCACCGCGCCGGTGGCCGCGGGGGGCGCCGCCTTCACGAGGGCCTCGCACTGCTCGAGGAATCCGGGGAGCCGCGCGGTCTT
>JBGQHJ010000098.1:0-18780 GCA_041497895.1 Methylomirabilia bacterium | reverse complement strand
GTGAGGGTGAGGCGGCCACCACAATCCTCGCAGAATCGCGCGTCCACGGTGTTGTCAGCCTGGCACCGGGGACGCTTCATGGCGAGTCGCCTCCGATTCGGGTAGCCGGGCGGGCGTTTCTGCGTGGAACGAGTAGGCCGACCTTAACCGGAAGCGCGGTGGGGGTCAAGGATCGCCGATGATGCGCACGATCTTGTGCGCCCTCCACGGCCCCGCTATCATGCTGCCGAGAGGATGCGCATGGACCACGTAGAGTTCGACCGCGAGCCGCCCGACAACTTGACGACGATGGTCATGGCGTTCGGGGGATGGATCGATGCCGGCCGGGCCGCCACGGGCGCGTTGCGCCACCTGGTCCGCGACCTCAGGGCCGCGCGGTTGGCGCGGATAAACCCGGAAGAGTTCTTCGTGTTCACCCAGGAGCGGCCCGAGGTGCGGTTGAGGCCCGACGGGGGGCGCGACATCCACTGGCCACGAAGCGAGTTCTTCGCGTGGCAGCCAGATGGACGGGACGGCCTCCTCCTCTTTCGCGGCCCGGAGCCCCATCAGAGGTGGCAAACCTACACGAAGGCGTTGCTCGGCGTGGCCGAGCGCTGCGGGGTGAGGCGGATCGTCTCGCTCGGGGCCCTCTTGGCCGGCGCTCCTCACACCCGGCCGGTGCGTGTGACGGCCCGGTGCACCGACCCCGCCGCGAAGTCATTGCTCGAGGCCTGGGGCATCTATCGGCCTCCGACCTACGAAGGCCCGACCGGTATCTCCACGGTGGTCCTGGACGCGGCGGAGCGACGGGGAATGCAGCACGTCGGCTTCATGGGACAGGCGCCGCACTATCTGCCCGATTCCAAGAATCCGGCGGCGATCGAAGCGCTGGTGACCTATGTAGCCCGTCTGCTCGACCTGAGCCCGGACATGTCCAGGTTCGCCGAGGACATCGAGGAATTCCGCGCGCAATGTGATCAAGCGGTGGCTCGGGACCGCGCCACCCGGGAGCACGTGCGGAAGCTGGAGCAGGAGTACGACGCGGCGGCGGGCGAGGAGCAGCAACCGCTGCCCGGCGGAGAGCTCGACTCGGAGCGGCTGATGCGAGAGGTCGAGGACTTCCTGCGCAAGCAGGGGGAGGGTGGCCCGGGCGGGACGGGCGCCTAGCACGTCGAGCTCGCGCCATCTTCGCGGCGGGCCCCGACGCCTATCCGACGGGGTCGAGGACCTTGCCACCGGCCTCGACCGGCTTGGCGTCGATGAGAACGACCGCCAGCACGCACGGCGCGGTTCCCTGATTGACCCAGTTGTGGATGGTACCCCGCTGCACCATGACGTCGCCCGCCTTGAGGTGGACGTTCGACCCGTCCAGCTCCATGTCGATCTCGCCGGATATGACGACGATGTAGTCGACCGATGAGGTCCGGTGGTTGCGCGCGGCGACGCCCGGCGCGAACTCGATGACGCGGAAGATGGTGCCGTTCGGCAGCGTCAGGCCGGTCTTGCGCAGGCCCGCGTCGGCAGAGCCGTCGTTGTTCGCGGGGAAGCCCTCGGTGGTCCAGACGTTACAGGCCGTTGCACCCGGTCGGCCGACGAACGTGTGCTGCGCCACCTCGTCGACCTGGACGATGGCTCGCCCGGCCGCGTCGTGGCCCGTGATCACCCGTCGCACGCGAAGCGCCATCTCTCCACCCTCCTTTTGACTACAGCGCGGTGTACACCAGGTCGATCAGGCGGCGCACGTGCTTGTGTTGCCACCCTGGGCGGCCCTGATTCATGGCGTAGCCGATGGCGACCCGCGCGTCGGGATCGGCGAACCCGAGCGAGCCGCCGGCGCCGAAATGCCCGAAGGCGCGCGGGCCGGGGCCGAGGCGTCGCTCGGGCATGGTGAGCTGGAAGCCGAGTCCGTAGCGGGTGGGGCGTTCCAGCACGATGTCCACCCCGTTCACCTGCTCCTCGATCGCGAGGGCCACCGTCGCCGGGGCGAGCACGTGCACGCCGTGCAGCTCGCCGTCGCCGGCCAGGGCGGAGTAGACTCGTGCCACCGCGCGGGCGTTGCCGTGCCCGTTGGTCGACGGCACCTCCGCCGCCCGCCACGCCCGGGTGTTCACGATGGCCATGCCGGAGAAATTCGATGGGTTCCGGTACGCGTTGATCCGCATGAGGGCCGGGCCGCTGAGGGTCGTCGGGTCGACGTTGAGCCGCCGCTCGAACTCGTCGCGCTCGGGAGTAGGCGGGGGCGGGAGGTAGTCTGCGCAGCGTCCGTCAAGCGCCGGGCCGCAGCCGATGAAGAAGTCGATGCCGGCGGGCGCGGCGAGACTCTCGAGCAGAAAGGTCCCGAGCGACTTCCCCGTGACGCGGCGGACGACCTCGCCGATCAGGAAGCCCTGCGTGTTCACGTGATAGCCGTGGGCCGAGCCCGGCTCCCACCATGGAGCCTGCGAGGCGAGGGCGCCCGTGATGACGTCCCACTGGCTCCACGCCTCCGCCGGCAGGGGGCGGGCGATGGCGGCGAGCCCCGCCTGGTGCGTGAGGAGATAGCGCACCGGCAGCCGGCCTTTGCCCGCCTGGGCGAACTCGGGCCAGTAGCGCGCGACGGGTGCGTCGAGGTCGAGTAGGCCCGCCTCGACCAGGCGGAGGGCGCAGAGAGCCGTGATCGCCTTCCCCACGGAGAAGAGGTTCACGATGGTGTCGCGGTCCCACGACCGCGTCCGCGCCGCATCCGTGTGGCCGGCCCACAGATCGACGACGGGCTCCTTGTCCACGCAGACGGCGAGCGCGGCGCCAACCTCGATGCCCGCGGCCATGATCTCCGCGAGGGCGTCACGGACCCGCGCGAATCGCGGCTCGCAGTGTCCGCGAACGGCATCCGGGTCAGCTCGATCGGTGCTCGCGATGGCCGCCGCCGCCACGGCTGGTCTCCTCCGACGGTTATCGCTCACGTCACGGCGGGCGGTAACCGAGCTGCTCGGCATCCACCGTCACCCGGACGAACGCGATGCACATCTCGTCGGTGGTCTCCTCGCCCCACCTCACGTCGCGGGGGGGACCGCTCGGGTTGCGCCGGTTCGTCGAGGAGTTGTCGTAGACCGCCTCCACGTCGATCCGGGTGCCACCCGGTAGGGGCACCGGCCGAGCGAACGTGTAGGTGCCCTGCCAGTGGAAGTCCCAGTCGTCGATGTAGATCAGCGGCTGCACGGTGCCATCGGGAGAGGTCGCGGTGACCTTCATCGAGCGACCGAGCAGGTGCATGTGGGGCGAAATCCCGATGGCGTGCAGGTCCCGGCCGGGCGGGATCATGTAGGTGGTGCGCACCTCGTGGCGGGACGCCTCCGCCGGGATCAGGAAGGTGCGGTCGAGCACGGGTATCCAGCGCGCCCGCTTGTTCACCGGCTTCGTCGCGAAGTGGAGGCCGATCGTGGTGCGGTCGCTCTCGGGTCCGCCACGGCGGTTGTGGTAGTGGACCTGCATCACCACCCGGGCTCCGGCGGGCAGGAGCACTCCCACGCCGTCGGGATCCATCTGCGGGCGGGCGCCCGGCGCCCACCCGCCGATGCCGCCCGTGGGCGCGAAGCCGGGGCCGCCGAAACACGTGTAGCCCAAGCCCGGATCCGCCTGGTCGAGCGCCACCGAGGCTCCGGTGGTGTCGAGATAGGTGAGGACGTGGTGGACGATCTGCCGATTCCCCGGCGCGAACTCCACCGCCGAGAGGTAGCGGTCCTCTGCGAAGCGGGTCGGGATCACGAAGCAACGATAGAGATCGCGGTCGCTCGACGACACCTCGAAGGCGCGTTCGGGCGCCAGGACCGCGTCGGGCGCCCCCAGGGTCCACGTCTGGGGCCACTGTCGCGCCGGCGGGAGGTCGTGCGGGTCTCCCTCCGGTGCTCCCGCCGTGACCCAGTCGCGAATCGAGGCGACCTCGGCCTCGCTGAGCCGACGGGCATCCAGAAACTCGCCGAAGCCCGGGACGGGCTTCCAGGGTGGCATCCTCCGCCGCTCGACGACGCGCAGGATCTTCTGCCGCTCACGGTACGCATCCAGGTAACTCAGGAGAGGGAATGGCGCGATGTCGCCGGGACGATGGCAGCCCTGGCAATGTTGCTGGAACACGGGGGCGATGTCCTTGCTCCAGGTCACCCCGTTGGCACGATCGAGATCCGACGCGGATTGCTCGGATGTGGCGGGCAAGCGTGAAGCGAGACTGAGCGCGAGCAGGCCTCCGAGAACGACGAACAACCCGCGGGCCCGCATGGTCGGATCTTCACCGGCGGAAGACCTGCTGTCAATGCCTCACCCGACGACGACGATGAAGATTCGTCGGGTCACCACCGCGTCAGCTCTCCAGGGTGACGATCGGCGGCTGAGTCGCCCGTCTGCGAAGGTAGTCCACCGTGCGTCACTTCACGACCGCGAAGTGCCACCCGCGGTCGTCGCGCGATGCGACGGCGGTGCCGACCAGGCGCCCCTGGGCATCGACCCGATCGAAGGTGAGCGATTTCGCGGTCACCCACCGCGGGTTGACCGGGCCCCAGGTGAGGGGGCCGTCGTCGTGGGCCCACACGGTCAGCTCGAAATCCCACTCCATCCGGAACTCGCCGGAAGGCGCCTGTGACAGCACGTGGATCCGATTGACGAGCGGGCGGGGAGGCACGCCGCGCCCGATCGTCACGAGAAGGGATCCGTCGGGCGAGACCACCGGAATGTCGTCGAGCACCAGCTTGGTCCCGGTGCAGCCGCCGTAGGCCTCGACCCAGAAGCTGGGCCCGCCCCAGAGAGTGAGCCGCACCCAGTGCAGACCGGAGGCTTCGTCGTACCCTCGGTATTCGTACGTGACCTGACCGTCACCGGCCGGCTCGTCGGTGAGGGTGACCCGCTTGCCGTTCGCGAAGCGGAGCTGCGTGACCGCGCCGCTCTTGCTGACCGCGCTGGCGGGCGGGCGGCAGCGCGGCGCCTGGCCAGACGCGTCGAGGACAGAACCCGCGAGGAAGGCCACGCACAGCAGCACGGGGCCCACCGGCGCGCCAGCTCGAGCGGGTCGGCCGGGGTCCTTCAGCCGAGTCCTCCCATCTGGCGGACGATCCGCCACTCGGCCTCCGAGACCGGCTGGACCGACAGGCGCGGGAGGCGGGCCAGCGCCATGCCGGTGAGGCGTCGGTCCGCCTTGATCTGGTCGAGGCCGACCGGGGTCGGGAGCTTTCGCACCGCGGCGACGTCGACGGCGCGCCAGACGGAGTCCGTCGAATCCGGGTGAGCCTCCGCGATCACCCGGACGATGCCGACGATCGCGCGCTCCTTGCCGGTGTGGTAGAAGAACGCCTGCTCGCCCTTCTTCATGGCGCGCAGGTGGTTCTGGGCCGAGAAGTTACGGATGCCTGTCCACTCCGCCCCTTCGCGGCCTTTCGCGACCTGCGCGGCCCACGACCAATCCTCGGGCTCGGACTTCAGGAGCCAGTAAGCCATAGGTCCTCGATTCAGCGCAGGCCGGCGGCGATCTGTCGAATCTCCGCCGGCGTGTGCTCCTCGGCCAGTGGGGTGCCGGGAAGGAGGTGCTTGCCCATGGCGAGGCCGCCCACCAGGACGGGTTCGAATCCGATCCCGCGGATGAGCCCCTCGGCGAGGGTGATGGCCTTCGGATCGTCGCCGGCGATGGGCACGCCGACGAGGCCGCCCGCGCGATGAGCGATCCCGCCCACCCTGCGATAGCTGATCCCGTTGAAAGCGCGCACGATGCGCGCCCCGGGCAGCAGCTTGGCGCTGGCCAGCCCGGCCCCGCCCTGCTCACCGACCCACTTGACCAGGTCGTCACCGTCGCGCCGGGCAATCGGATTGCAGACATCCATGACCAGCGGCTTGGTGGCGAGGACGCGGCCGTGCGCCTTGCCGATCTCCTCGAGCGCGGCGTAGGGGACGACCATCACGACCACGTCGCCGAAGGCGACGGCCTGCTCGACCGGGCCGGCCTGGGCGAGAGGCCCGAGACGCGAGGTGAGGTCTTTCAGGTTCTCCGGATGGCGCGACGAGAACATCACGGGGTGCCCGGCCTTGACGAACAGGGCGCCGAGGGCACCGCCCATGCGTCCGGCCCCGACCATGCCGATCTTGAGCAGCGGTGTGGTCGTCGTCTGGGCGCTGGCGCGAGCCGGCCCAGCGAGGACGGCCACGCCGAGCCCGTACCCGGCAAGCTGGAGAAAGCCGCGACGGCCGTGATCGGCGGCGTGATTCCTTGCCATATTCCTCTCCTTGTCCAGGTCCATGGGCTTCGTCACCGACCGATTCGAGCGATCCGAGCGCTCGGCAGACTCTACCACGCGGGGCGCGAGGTCGGATCGGGCGAAGCCCGGGGGCTAGTACAGCTGCCGCGGGAACACCACGTAGACGAGATCCAGGACGCGGTCCCAGAAGCTTCGGGCCGGCTGGAAGCGTAGAACCTGGACTCCCGAGACCCAGCGCAGGTCCCCGTCGGGATCGAGGTCAACCCGCCAGCTGTTCTCGGGTTTCATCGCCTCGTCCATGGCGCTGGCCGCGATTCGACCGAGGCCCGGGCTCTCCACGACCACCCCCATCTCGCTGTTGACCCCCTCCGAGCGCGGATCGAGGTTCATCGAGCCCACGAAGACCCGCTCGCGGTCCAGGACGATGGCCTTGGCGTGGAGCCCCAGGAACACCGACGAGATCGGTGGGGTGTCGGCAGCGGCGGCCTTCAGCGCCGCGTCGGGACGGAGCTCGTGCAACTGGACGCCGGCCTGGATCAAGTCACGCCGCCACAGCTTGTAGTGGCTGTTGACCGCAGGGACGTCGGTGGTGGCCAGCGAGTTGGTGAGGATCCGTACCGTGACCCCTCGGGCGGTCAGGGCGTGCAACAGGTCGATCATGTCCTGGTCGGGAATGATATAGGCGTTGGCGATCAGCAGTTCGCGCTTCGCCGCCCCGATCAGGGTCCGGATGGCTTGCGGCATCCAGTGCCTGACCGCCTCCTCCCCGGGCCGGTCCGCCACCACCCGGCTCTGCCCCGGCTGGAGCGTCGCGGGCAGGGCCTGCAGCTCCGCGGTCCAGTCCTGCGGCGGTGGCGGGAAGCGCGAGAGCTCGGGCGCGGCGGTGAGTCGGGCGGTGACCTTCGCCATCATCTCCGGCAGGTCTCCGGGTGTGGTCTTGAGGTCGAGACGGGAAACCTCCACCACGAGGGGGCTGTTCCAGTACCGATCGAAGACCGTGGAGCCCTGCCGGGCCATCGGCCCGACCCCGAGCACGTCGAGATCGTAGAAGTTGTACTTCGGGTTCAGCCCGAGGTACTCGGCGCCGATGTTGCGACCCCCGATGATCGCGACCCGGTTGTCGGCGACGAACAGCTTGTTGTGCATGCGGTGGTTGAGCCTCGCCAGGTCGCCGGCCGACTCGACCCCACGGCCGACCAGGGAACGGTTGTGCCACGGGTTGAAGAGCCGTATCGCGATGTTGGGATGCCGGTCGATCTTCGCGATGGGCGAGTCGCGCACCTTGGGCGTGTCCGCGTCCTTCATCATGGTGTCGAGGTCGTCGATGATCATGCGGACCTTCACCCCGCGGTCGGCGGCCGCGACCACGCGCTCCATGAGCAGGAGCCCGCTCGTGTCACCCGCCCAGACGTAGTACTGCAGATCGAGCGTGGAGCGGGCGGAGTCCACCAGGGCGAGGCGCCACCGGAGACCATCCTCGTTGCGCTCGAGGAGCCGGAAGCCCGAAGCGTCCGGGCCGCTCGCGTCACGCACCGTGGCCTCGAGCGCAGCCAGTGGCCCGTCCGCCGCCGCCGGTCGGGCGTAGTCGGGGGCCGGCGGTGGCCCGGCGGGAGCCGCGGTGGTGCAGCCGCCGAGCGCCACCGCGCCCGCCACGAGCCAGGCGAGGGCGGCATCCCGCCCGCGGAGGAGGAGCCACGCGAGTCTCACGTCGTCGCGGCGCTCATCCCGCCATGGAGTAGACCATCCGCATATCCCATGTGTCCGCGTCCAGCAGACGGCGCCCTCCCAGCAGCATGTCGGGCGCCGGCCTCGGTCGCCGAGTGTCGCAGACCAGGATCGGGTGGGAAGACCTCGTCCGGGAGCCGGCGCCTATCGGTACGAACCCGGCGCCGGAGACCGCCGCGAGCGTGTCGGTCGGGACCGTCGCGGTCCAGATGGTCAGCTCGGGGAAGCTCCCCCAGTCCACCGCCGCGCGCAGCAGCTCTTCGCGAAGGGCCGGCGTGGTCGCCTCCCAGTCCACGACGTTGACGCCGCGGGCCGGATCCTTTCGGTCCGCCCGCAGCACCAGATAGCCCTCCAGCCGGTCGGCCTCCCGGAACAGGAACCGATACTCGTAGAGGGGATTCCGGTAGCGCCAGGCCAGGTAGCGTTCATCCCGGACATGGCGGAGTCGCCCATCGTGCCCGAGTCGGCGCACGAGGTCCGCCATCGCGTCGACCCGGGGCACCGGCTCGACCCGCACGCCGGCATCGAGCGGGCCGCCGGCGCGCCGGGCCTCGCGGTCCAGACGGGCGAACGGCCGCTTCAGTCGATATTGAAGGCGCGCGAGCGGATCGGCGTAGCGCCACAGCAGCGGCAGCCTCCGCAGTCGGGCGGAGGCCCGCGTGAGCAATCCGTCAACGCCCTTGCGCTGCGCGGCCCGCATCGATCCGGCGCCCCGCCAGCCGGTAGCGAGCGAGGCCATCATGGTGACCGGGCCGGCGCTCAGGCTGAACGCGTAGCGGTAGCCCTCGGCGGCGACGCGGTCGACGGTCGCGTTCATGATCCGGGCGACCAGCCCGCGATTCCGATGCTCGGGGGCGATCACGAAGTCGTCCGCGCAGGGCACCACGACGTGCTCGGCCGGCGTGCCGATCTCCCAGCGCGCGCCGAACATGCCGCGCATCCCGACCACCCGGCCGGCGTGCACGGCCAGGCAGATGAGCGGATCGGCGAGGTACGGGTTCTGGTGGTACTTCCAGTCGAGGTACGCGGCGTTGATGGAGGCGTCGTCGCCCCAGAGGTGACGCTGGAGCCCGGCCACCTGGTCCCGGAACGCGGGCTCGTACCGGACGATCTCGTACGTCACGCTCAGCTCGGTGGCCGCGCGCGGTCATCGCGGCGGTGCTTCTCGACGAAGTCCAGGATCTGGGCGACGGTATCCCACTCCGCGGCGAGGTCGAAGGAGGCGATCTCGACCGCGGCGTCGATCTGCTCTTCCACCCAGATCGCCACGTTGAGCAGGGCGATCGATTCCACCCGCGCCGAGCTGATCAGGGGCGTATCGTCGTCGATCGCCCCGTCCTCGTGCCGGGCGAACTCGGCGATCAGCGCCCTCAGCTGCGCGCGCAGCTCGTCTCGTTCGAGATGAGCGGGCATCGCGATCCTAGGTCGCCCGGGGAGCCTGCAGGATGCGCGCCAGATCGAGCGGTGCACGGCCGGTGCAGGCGTCGCGCACCGCCTCGCGGCTCAGCTTGCCGCGGTCCGAGCGGGGGATCGCGTCGAGCACCCACCAGCGCACCGGCAGCTTGGCCTCGGTGAGCCGGGCCCGCATCCAGTGGTAGAGCTCGCGCATCGTGGTGTCCCCGCTCTCGCTGACGGCCACCGCGAGCCCCACGTTCTGACCGTAGAGCGCATCGTCCACCGCGAACGCGCAGGCGTCCGAGACCTTCACGAAGCTCGCGGCCGCCGCGTCCACCTCCGCGGGGGAGATCTTGATGCCACCCTTGTTGATCTCCTCGCGCTCGCGGCCGTGGAGAAACAGCCGGCCGCGCTCGTCGAGCAGGCCGAGGTCGCCGGTGGCGAGCCACCCGTCGATGACGACCCGCCGGGTCAGCTCGTCGCAGCCGAGATAGCCGCGCATGAGGGCGGGCGTCTTGATCCACAGGCGACCGACCTCGCCGGGCGCGCAGGGCGGCGCGGAGCGGTCTGCCTCGGCGGACCCGGCGTCGCCGGCGCGGCGGACCTCGATGGTAGCTCCCCAGGGCTCGCCGATCAGGCCATCGGTCGGGGTGAACGGCCCGATCGAGGTGCCCGCGACCCAGCTCCCGGTCTCGGTCAGCCCGTAGGTGTTGAAGACCTCGAGGGTGCCGGCCCACCCGCGGATGTTCTCCCAGAGCGCCGCGGGCAGCGGCGCGGAGCCGCAGTGAACGCGGTGAAGCGTGCCCCCGCGCGGCGGACGCGCCATCCGGAGGACGAGGCGCCACAGCGCGGGCACCGATGACAGGAAGGTGATCCGGTGCTCGTCGATGAGCGCGCCCAGCCGGACCAGGATCTCGGCCCGGAACGGCGGCGTGATGAAGAGATCTTGCCCGGCGAGCCAGGGGAAGAGGCTGTTGCAGATGAGCCCGTGGCCGAAGTGGGTGGGAAGCAGGCAGAGGGCGCGGGCGTAGGAGGCGAGCCCGAGGTGCGCTTCGAGCGCGGCCCAGCGAGCGCGGAGCGACGCGTGGGTGTGCACCACGCCCTTGGGCTCGCTGGTCGAGCCGGAGGTGAACAGGATGAGGGCGTCGTCCTGCGGCCGCGCGCGCTCCGCCGGCGCCGTCTCGGCCGGTGGGCACGTCTCGGTGGCGTCGATCACCTCGACGCCGACTCCATTCGCGGCCGGCGCAGGAGTGGTGACGTCGTCCACCACCGCGAAGCGGGGCGCGGCGGCCGCAAGCAGCCGCTCGACCTCGAAGGCGGTGAGGCGGCCGTCCACCGGGACCGCACATCCCCCAAGGCGCCAGACCGCGAGGAGCTCGGCGAAGAACTCGAGTCGGTTGCCGAGATGGAGGAAGACCCGATCGCCGGCCCGGAGGCCGCGGCGCTCGTAGCGCGCGCTCCGGGCCAGCACCTCCCGCGTCACGGTCGCAGGATCCCAGCTCCGGCCGGTCAGGGCCTCGACGAGATGGCCGGTCGTCACACCCGGGTCACCGGCGAGCCCCCAGCCCCCCGACCAGCTCGCGTGCGAGCGCTCTCCGGGCCGTGATGCCACGCCGCGCTACCACCGCGGCCAGGCGGAGCTTCGTGGTCGAGGGGAGCTGGGTTCGCGCGATGGCCCGCAGGTATCCCACGTAGTGGCGCCAGAGATACAGCTCCATTCTCCGCCGGACTTGGGGCTCCCACAGCGCCTGCTGATCCTCGTGCGCTCGCGTGCTGAACGCTTCCTCGTGAATCCGGCGCCGGAAGAGCCGCTCGGGCAGCTCGTGGAACTGACCGTGGAGCGCGAGCTCGACGACCAGCACCATGTCGGCGCCGAGGTAGCTCTCGATGAGCCCGGTCCGCCGCAAGGCCTCGACGCGCATCACGCCCTGAAGCACGTTGACCAGACCCACCCGGTCCAGAACCTGCCGGAACCGCTCGGTCACGCTCGCGGAGAGCAGACCGAGCCGGTCCTCGTACGGCCGCAGGATCCGCCCCTCGCCATCGATCAGGATGGTCTTGCCGTAGCACAGCACCACCTCGGGGTGCCGATCCAGCACGTCGACACACCGCGCGACCAGATCCGGGCTGCACAGGTCGTCCGCGTTGGCGAGCTTGAAGTAGTGGCCGGTCGAGAGCGCCACCACCCGCTGGAAGTTCTTGGCGAGCCCGACGTTCCGGGCGTTCCTGACGTACCGGATGCGGTCGTCGCGTCGCGCGTACTCCGCGCAGATCGCCGCGGTGCCGTCGCTGGATGCGTTGTCGGAGATGACGATCTCGAGGTCCGTGAAGCTCTGGGCCACCAGCGAGTCCAGCGCCTGCCCGACGAAGCGCTCCCCGTTGTAGACCGGCATGCCGACACTGACTCGAGGTGTCCCTCTCGCGGCCTGCACCCTCATGTCGTGCTCGGTGGGTACCGTGCGTGACCTCCCGGAGGGATCGATCGGCCCCGCTTGGTCCGGATCGACCGCGGCACCCCCCGGGCGCCGGGCCCGGAGGCGAAATCTGCACCCAGTATATTCCACGGGGCCGGTCGCGAGAGCACGAGAAACACCAGGAGCTACTCTTCTGGGCGCGGATGTTTCAGGACCTCGAGCTCGATGGCCACGCTCTGCTCCGAGTCCGCCACCCAGATCTGGCCGTCCTGCATCGTGCAGTGCAGTCGCATGGTCCGCCGCGCCAGTTTTGCCAGAGCTTGGGTGGCAGCGAAGGGCAGATTGACGACCGTCAGGTTGGCGACGCGGTCGAGCCTTGCGCCGGCCTCTTCCCACCAGAGGCCGGCGCCACGCCCTCCGTAGCTGTAGACGAAGACGGCCTCGGCGCGGCCGCAGGCTCGTCGGATCCGTCTCTCATCCGGTTGCCCCACGTCGATCCAGACATCGATGGCCCCGGTCAGGTCCTTTCGCCAGAGGTCCGGCTCATCGTCGGTCCCCAGGCCCTTGCCGAAGGCTAGCGCCGCGTCCGCGTGCCGGGCGAAGGCCAGGAGGCGCACCATCATGCGCTCATCGGTCTCCGACGGGTGCCGTGCGATCGTCAGGGCGTGGTCGTGGTAGTAGGCGCGGTCGATGTCCGCGATCTCGAGAGTGACCTTGAAGATGGTCGCGTTCTGGGCCATGTCGCGCGGCTACTCCGCCCACAGCTCGATCGGCGTGTCGCGCCCCCGCAGCACGGTGGGCCCCCGCGTGGTCAGCCCGAGCAGGAGCGCGGGATCGGCGGCCTCGCGCTCGACGGCGGCCACCAGGGCACCACTGGCCACGAGGCGGACTCGCAGCTCGCGCGTGAGGGACTGTAGCCGGCTGGTGACGTTGGTGGTGTCGCCCACCGTCGCGAAGGCCATGCTGCGGCGGCTGCCGATGTCGCCGGCCACCACCGGGCCGTAGTGCAGACCCAGCCCCATCTGCAGGGGCCGTAGCCCCGCCGCCTCCCGCTCGAGGTTCCAGGCCGTGAGGGCCGCCAGCATGCCCCGGGCGCAGGCCAGGGCGTCGGTCGCGTCCCGGCGGCCGGTGTCGGGAACGCCAAAGGTGGCCAGCAGCGCGTCGCCGATGAATTTCTCCAGGCAGCCGCCGTGGCGGAACACTTCCTCTTCCATGCGACCGTGGAAGTCCCGCAACAACGCCATGACCTCCTCCGGCGTCATCTCCTCGGCCATGGTGGTGAAGCCCACCAGGTCGGCGAAGAGCACGCCGACCACCTGCCGGCGCACGCGGCCCAGCGGCTCGTCTCGCTCGGCCAGCGTATCCACCACCTTGGGCGAGAAGTAGCGGGCGAGGTTCCCGCGGGCGCGTTCCGCGGTGGCCCGCTCGGCCACCAGGGTGCGCGAGCGCCGGACCAGGAGGGCGAGCCCGGCGCTCACGAGCAGGAACACGATGACCTCGTTCTGGTACTTGAGGATCGAGACATAGTTCGGATCGAAGTAGGCGGCCCGCATCGCGGCGCGGCTGGCCCCGGCGGGCGGGTCGGTGATGGTCTCGGGCCGCGTCACGATCCAGAGAAAGCCGGCCGTCCAGGCGCCGGCCCCGCACAGCCCCGTCCACAGGAGCAGCCGGGGCCGGAAGGAGAACGCGGCCTGCATGAGCAAGACGAAGAAGTACATGAACGTGGCGTAGCGCAGCGGTATCGCCGGCGGCACCTCCGGGGTGGCGTAGGGGTTCGGCAGCAAGAGGGCCGCCGCCAGCGCGAGCGAGTCCACGAGGATCAGCAGGTAGGCGGCCAGCTGCAGCGCCCGTCCCCGACGGTAGAGCCAGAGTTGCGCGAGCCCGGTCACGAGGAAGAAGGTCGCGGAGCCGAGGACCCAGGCGTAGGCCGGGCCTCGCTCGGGGCTCGCCACCGCCAGCCACCCCAGGATGAACACCACCGCCGCCGAGCGCGCGGCGGCCGCCACCATCAGGCCCCGCCGCTCCTCACGGGCGAAGGCAGCGTCCAGCCGCTCCTGGGCCCCGAGGTCTCGCGTCAACCGGCTACGTCCGGGCCGGTGCCCTCATCGGCACCCGGCCAGGTCGGCCATCAACTCGATGGCTTCGTCCTGCTGGGTGGCCACGGTGAGGCCCGTCGCGCCGCTGTCCGCCCACGCGCGGAAGCGCTCGCGGATCCGGTCCCGCGGCCCCACCAGCGCGCCCTCGTCGATGAAGTCGTCGGGCACCGCGGCGACCGCCTCCGCCTTGCGGCCGGCCAGGTAGAGCTCCTGGATGCGCTCGGCCGCCTCGCCATACCCGTTGGCGGCCATCGCCTGGGTGTGGAAGTTCTTGTCGCGGTGGCCCATGCCGCCGACGTAGAGCGCCACGCGCGGCTTGAGGGTCCGTAGCCCCGCCCGCACGTCGTCGGTCAGCACCACGAAGGCGCGCGGCTGGATCTCGAGGTCACGCAGGGTCTTGCCGCCGCCGGCGCGGCGGAGCCCCTCGTCCAGCCAGGGCCGGAAGGCTTTCATGCGGGCGGGCGTGAAGCCCAGGGGCAGCCAGCCGTCCGCGATCTCGGCGGTGAGCTTCACGGTGGACTCGCCGCCCGTCCCCAGCCAGATCGGGATATCCGGACGCATGTGCAAGATCGACGTCAGGGGCTTGGCCAGCCCGGCCGAGCCCGGGCCCGTGTAGGGCAGCGAGATCTCACGGCCCTCGTGCTGCACGGGCGACTTGCGGGCAAAGACTTTTCGCATGATGGCCACGTAATCGCGGAGGCGCCAGTAGGGCTTGCCCCAGGGCTGCCCGTACCAGCCCTCCACGATCTGCGAGCCCGACACGCCGAGGCCCGCGATGACGCGCCCGCCGCCGGCCAGCGCGTCGATCGTGCCCACCGCCATCGCGGCGGCGGCGGGGGTGCGCGCGGCGAGCTGCATGATCCCGGTGCCGAGGCGGATGCGCGTCGTCACCGCCGCCAGGTAGGCCAGCGGCGTCAGGGCATCCGACCCGTACGCCTCCGCCGTCCACACCGAGTCGTAGCCCAGCCGCTCCGCGAGCTGCACGCGCGCCACCGGCAGGTCGAGGTGGGCACCGGAGTACCCGATCGAGAGCCCGAGCTTCATGGGCCGCCTCAGCCCCGCGACGGCAGCGCCGCGACGAAGGTGCCGCTGATGAGGGTCTCGCCCTTCTGGTTGATGGCTTCGAGCTCACCCTCCACCAGCTTCTCGCCCCCCTGCTCGAGCTTGCGCGTCACCGTGCCCCGGCAGACCACGTCGTCGCCCGGCCAGGCCCGCGTCGAGAAGCGCACCTTGTAGCGGCGCACGTTGGGCCGTCCCGCGAACCCGGTGACCACCCGGCTCAGGATGCCCGCGTTGAGCATGCCCATGGCGAACACGGTGGGGTTCCCGGAGGCCTCGGCGAAGGTCTGATCGTGGTGGATCGGGTTGAAGTCGCCCGAGGCCCCGGCGTACTTCACGAAGTCGGTCCGCGTGAGCTTGTCGACGCGGACCTCGGGCAGGGGGTCACCGACCTTGACGTCCTCCCAGAAGCGCTTGGTCGCGGGCATGGCGATCTCCTCTCAGTCCTTGACGACCTGGCCGGTCTCGATGCCGACGGCGCGCGCGCGGGCCACCAGCGCGCCCTGGGCGTTGCGGTACTCCGTCTCCGTCACCGCGAAGGTCATGGAGCCGCCGCGCTTGCCCGGCTTCTCGTACACGTCGACGATCCGGCTCACCGCGGTCAGCACGTCGCCCGCGTGGATGGGGGCGAGGAACTCGAACTCCTGCTCGCCGTGCAGCACGCGCTTGAGGTCGAAGGGCAGGCGCGGCCGGCCGCGCCCGTCGTCCCAGTGCGCGACGGTCTGCAAGAACGTCACCGGAGGCATGATGCCGCCGGCCTCTTTCGCCGCGTGGCCCTCGTCGTAGTACAGCGGATCATCGTCCTTGATGGCGCGCGCGAACTCCTGGATCTTCCCGCGCTCCACGTGCATGGTCACGGGCTCGCCCGTCCTGCCGATAGCGCTCTTGTCGACCGGCATCGCATCCTCCTTGTGGTCGTGCCGAACCGCGCCCGCGAGTGTAGCAGGGAGGTGCCGGGAGCGGGTAGGCTCGGCTTCAGGCGTCCTGTGATGAGGTGCCGGGAGTCAGGGATGCGGTCCCCACGGGGCCGCGGTCAGCAGCTTGACCTCCTGGGACGCGACCAAGGGACGGAACTTCACCGCGAAGCCGTCGATGAAATCCTTGTTGGAGAATACTGCGGCCCAGTGTGCGCGGCGGTCGGCGTCGTCGGCGAACTTCCAGAGGTGAACGAGCTGGTTGATCATGCCCGTGTCGGCCTGGAAGTAGCCGATCAGCTTCTTGTCCTGGCCGCCTTTCTGGAGCGCGGGGTAGCCGAACTCGGTATAGAGCTTGACCGCCTCGCCCATCTTGCCGACGTGCAGCGTGTAGGTCCGCATCTCGTAGAGCGTCATGGTGGTCCTCCCGAAATCGTGGTCAAGCGGATGGCAGGAGAGTAGTCTGGCCGCCGGGAGCGGTCAAGGAAGCGAACACGCAGACCCCGGAGGAAGCCATGAAAGGCGTCGTGTTTCTCGGAGACCGGAAGCTGGAGCTCAGGGACTTCCCCGATCCGACCCCGGGCCCCCGGGACGTGATCCTGGAGATCAAGGCGTCGGGCATGTGCGGCAGCGACCTGCACAACTATCGCGCGCCGGCCCAGCCGGGCGGGGCGGTGACGGGGGGCATCAAGCGGCAGGCCGGGGTGATCGCGGGCCACGAGCCCTGCGGCATCGTCGCGGCGGTGGGCGCCGGCGTCACCGAGAAGGAGGCCCGCGTCGGCCAGCGCGTGATGGACCACCACTATGACGGCTGCGGCACCTGCAAGCACTGCCGGGCGGGCTGGACGCAGATGTGCCTCGAGGGCACGGTGGTCTACGGCTCGGGCGGGCACGGCGGGCACGCCCGCTACATGAAGGTGCCGGTGTCGACGCTGGTGCCGCTACCGGACGCGCTCTCCTTCGTGACCGGCGCGGCGATCTCCTGCGGCACCGGCACGGCGTGGGGCGCGCTCCGGCGGGTCAACCTGCAGGGCGGGGAGACGATCGCGATCTTCGGCCAGGGGCCGGTGGGCCTGTCGGCGACCCAGCTCGCCGTGGTCATGGGCGCGCGCGTCATCGCGGTCGACATCGCGCCCGAGCGGCGGAAGCTGGCCCAGCAGTTCGGGGCGCACGAGGTGATCGATCCCGGGGCGGGCGACGTGGTCGCGGCGATCCGCGGCGTGACGCACGGAGAAGGTGCGCACAAGACGCTGGACGCCTCCTCGGCCCCGGACGCCCGCGCGGCGGCGGTGCGCGCGGTGCGCTCGTGGGGCACGGCCTGCTTCGTTGGCGAGCGCGGCCAGGTGACGCTCGACGTGAGCCCCGACCTGCTGCGCCGGCAGGTGACGCTCGTCGGCTCCTGGACGTTCTCCAAGCAGGGCCAGGCCGAGTGCGCCGAGTTCGTGGCCGACCAGCGGGTGGACGTGGAGCGCCTCTTCACGCACCGCTGGAAGCTCGAGCAGGCCGAGGAGGCCTACAAGCTCTTCGACACCCAGACGACGGGCAAGGCGGTCATCCTGCCGTCCTGACCGTGGGGCTCGCCTTCCTCCAGGAGTGCACCACCGGCACGACCTCCTTGGCGTAGAGGCGGAGCCCGGATTCGGCCAGGTCGAAGGGCGTGCCGCCGAAGCGAAACGAGGTGGCCAGCTCGAACTCGCCCACGAGGGCCCGCCGCTCCTCGAGCGTGCGCAGGATCCGGTCGGGCGTGCCCCAGACCGCGGCTTCCATGAACGCGGAGACGATCCCGTCCATGCCGATCTCCCGGGCCATCGCGATCTTCTGCGCGTAGGCGTCGTAGCCCTTCACGGTGCTGAAGTGCGGCCCCAGCAGCTCGTAGTGGTAGAAGTTGCTCTCCACGAACTTCCCCATGTACTGGCGGGCCTTCTCCGCCGCGCCGTCCATGGTGGGCGTGCACACGCAGAAGTCGGCCAGCAAGGGCGGCCCCGCCTCCTGCCCGTGCAGCTCGCGCACCAGATCGCGGTGCTTCTGGATGGCCGGCATGCGCATCGGCCAGGGGCGGTCGGCGAACATGACCATTCGAGCGTTGAGCCGGGCGGCCGAGACCACCGAGTCGTCGGAGGAGGCCACCGCGTACACCCGCCCGTCGAAGCTCCGCGTCGGGCGCGGCCGGATCTCGGTCCTCGGCTGGCGGTAGAACGGCCCGTCACCCTCCATGATGCCGGTGCGAAGGCCACGCAGGATCATCTCCGCGGCCTCGTCGAATCGCCCTCTGGATTCGTCCATCGTGCCCCCGAAGGCCTCGAACTCCCGCCGGGCGAGGCCGCGCCCCATGCCGAGGCGGAGCCGGCCGCGGCTCAGGTGGTCGAGGACGGACGCCTGCTCGGCGACGCGTAGGGGATCGTGCCAGGGCAGGATCACCGCGGCGGTGCCGAGGCCGACGTCCGGGCACTCGGCGGCCAGGTAGGACATGAGCTGGAGGTTGTCCGGGCAGAACGAGTAGTCGTTGAAGTGGTGCTCGACCGACCACAGCACGTCGAAGCCGAGGTCGGCGGCCAGGCGGGCGAGCCGCAGCTCCTCGTCCCAGGCCTGCTCGTCCGACACGTTGGTCCACCCGTAGGTGGCGAAGATCATCTGCAGGCCGACGTCCATCGCGTCCTCCCGGGGTACGGCGCGGTCGCTGGCGGCATGATCCGACGCGGCAAGCACCGCGATCGTTCTGCCGACCTGGCCGGCCCGGCTAGCGGTTATTGGGCGTGGCGGAGCGCGACGGTCTGGGCTGCTGCCTCGACTGAGTCACGAGCCCCGACGGCATGCCGGTCTGGTTCGCGCCGATCCTGGGCGCGAACTGGGTCCCGGTCGTGCGGCCCGACGGTGTGCCGGGCGGGGTCTTGCCGGGCTTGCCCGTCGCGGTGGTGAATGCGCTGGTCAGCTTCCCGCCCGGCGCCATGGGGTTGGCGCTGGTCCCGACACGCGGCGTCGCGGCCGT
>JBGQHJ010000097.1:0-18936 GCA_041497895.1 Methylomirabilia bacterium | reverse complement strand
CCCCTGCTTCCCGGTAGTCCGCGCGGCGCGAATGGCATATACTCGGTTGGCTTGACGTTTGGAGAGGTGGCCGAGTCGGCCGAAGGCAGCCGCCTGCTAAGCGGTTACAGGGGCAAAACCTCTGTCCCGGGTTCGAATCCCGGCCTCTCCGCCATGCGCGCCCTTAGCTCAGATGGATAGAGCGTCGGACTACGAATCCGAAGGCCAGAGGTTCGATTCCTCTAGGGCGCACCACTAACTACGCGGTCGTGGGAGCGATGGGTCCGGCATCGCGGGCTCGCGCTTCCATGGCCGCTGTAAGGGCATGGAAAAGGCCCCGGCGATCATCCCCGGGGCCTTCTTCGCGCCGTCTTCCGCCGAACGCTTGCTCCGCGTCAGCGGATCCCCGTCGAGCGGCGCCTCCCGGCATACCAGCCGGTCACGGCCAGCGAGACCCCCATGAGGGCCAGCGTCGCCGGCTCGGGTGTCGGGGCAATGGGGGGATCCGGATCTGAGATGGGACCCGGGCTCCCACCTGGATCGGTGGACGTTCCGTCGTCCACGACCGACAGGCCGGTGAGGCCGTAGAGCGACTGGAATGTGCGGTCGGCTTCCACGTCATCGCGGATGAAGAATCCGATGCCGGGGTCTCCGGTGGCATAGGTGGAGTCGAAGGCCGTCAGCACGAGCTGGCCATTCACCCACGCCTGGAACCTGTCGCCGCTGGCCTGGGCCATGAAGACATCCCCGGACTGGAGCAAGCGGCCGAGGCTGGGGCTCGCGCTGAACGCGGGCGATATGAAGGTGTAGTCGCCGAGCCCCCCGTTCCACCGGATGAGCGTCGCATTCCCACCGGTGTCGAAGTTCACTTCATAGGCCCGGGTGTGCGTGGCGTCGCCGCTCATGCGGAACAGCAGCTCGAGCTCGTGAGTGTGGCTACTCGAATCGCCTTCCGGTACGTTGAAGAAGATCGTGCCCGTCGTGGTGACGTTGGGTGAGAAGCCACGCAACGACGCGTTGGCATCGTTGAAACCTGCCGGATTTGGCAGGTTGCCGACCTGTGTACCGAACGCCTCCCCACCGAACGTCTGCACGTCGGCCCACGACGGCGAGATGTGGTACCAGGCGCCGCCTTCGGAGATCGGGTTCTCATTCCCCGGAAAGTTGGTCGTGTACAGCGGCACTGCCCACGCCGCCGACGTGAATGCAAGAGAGAGCGTGAGCCCCAGCGCTCCAAGCCGAATCATCTTCATTGACACCTCTGTGAGTACATGTCTGGAGGGAGTTGCACGAGTGTAGAAGCGCATCGCGACAGGTGTCAATTCGATTCGTTTATTTTTTCGCACGACGCGCTCGCGCGAGCGGGAACGCGTCCCCGTCGCGCAAAGCCTGCGCTCTCTCCGAGCGCGCGTCCAGCGGCGCGCTGCAGGTTTTGCACATTTCCACACCCGCGGGTTGACCGAAGCGCTCGTTCTGGGGATAGTCCTAAGCAACGCGGATGCAATCACGCGGTGAGGGTGGCAAAGCGCAGACGTCCGACGACACCAGGTTCATGGACCTGGCGCTCGGTGAGGCCGACCGTGCGGCGGCCGCGGGCGAGGTGCCGGTCGGGGCCGTGATCGTCCTCGATGGCCGAGTGCTCGCGCGCGGGCACAATGCGTCGATCATTCAGCGAGACCCGACCGCCCACGCCGAGATCGTGGCCCTGCGCGCCGCCGCGCAGGAGCTCGGCAACTACCGCCTCTCAGGCGTCACCCTCTACAGCACGGTCGAGCCCTGCGCGATGTGCTGCGGGGCGATGGTCCACGCCCGGGTTGCCCGGCTGGTCTACGGCGCGGCCGACCCCAAGGCCGGTGCGGTGGAGAGTGTCTTCCGGCTGCTCCAGGACATGCGCCTCAATCATCGCGTGGAGGTGACCGCGGGGGTGCGCGCGGCGGAGTGCGGGAGCCGGCTGAGCGAGTTCTTCAAGACCAGGCGGGTCTGAGCGATCGCGGGCACCGGGGAACGGCCCGACGCCCGCGTCGCGAGTACGGAAACGGCGGAGCTTACTTGGTACCGCCCGCCTGCGGCCCCTCGGCGATGCGGAGCGAGGTCACGATCTTCTTGCCGTCTCGCTCCTGGTAGGTCGCCCTGATCAGGCTGCCCGGCTTGATCTCTTCCTTCTGGGCCTGGCTCTTCGGCACGGTGAGCAGGGTGCCGTCGCTCAGCGTGACCTGCTTGCCCTTGACGTCCCGGACGCGACCCTCCACCTCGGGACCCTTGTAGGCTTCGTCCACCGGCATGGAGGGGCAAGGCATGTGCCAGCCCTAAGTGTGCGACTTGCCATCGCCCGCCGACCCGGCGCCCGACGCGGTCCGTCGATTCAACTCGGCAAGGGTTACCGGCCCGGCGCCAGCGCGTAGGGATGGACTCTCCCTGGCGTCCCGGCTACACTTGGCACTCGGGTTGTACTGGAAGTAACCGTGACTTAAGTCGCGGAGGGGTGGCCGAGCCCGGTTGAAGGCGTCCGACTCGAAATCGGATAGGGGCGCAAGTCCCTCGGGGGTTCAAATCCTCTCCCCTCCGCCAATTTGATCGCACCTTCAGGAGTGCCCGATAGTGACGCGGAGGGGTGGCCGAGTGGCCGAAGGTGCGGCACTGGAAATGCCGTGTACGGGCAACTGTACCGTGGGTTCGAATCCCACCCCCTCCGCCATTTCTCAAGGAAGGACCCGATGACTTTGCCGGTTGGCGAGAAGGGGTCAGCTGCGAGGCGGGCGCCAACGAAGCAGATGGCCCCTTATCGACAACCGACGCAGGTTGGCCGTGCTAGACGGGGAGGTAGCGGTGCCCTGTAACCCGCAATCCGCTACAGCGGGGTTGAATTCCCTCTCGAGGGCCGGTCGTGTCGAATGAGCCGTACGGGACGGCGTTGAGGGTTGGGCCCCACGCAACGGGATGTGTCGAACCCCGCCAGGCCCGGAAGGGAGCAACGGTAAGGCGCTCCTCCCGTGTGCCGTGGGAGTACCTGACCGGAGCAGGTTTCGTGCGGCGATCGCGGGATGGTCGGTTCGATTGAGGGTGCACGGTCTTTGACGTATCAGGTCCTGGCACGGAAGTGGCGACCGCAGGTCTTCGACGCGGTCGTGGGGCAGGACCCGGTCACCCGCACGCTGCGCAACGCGCTCAGCTCGGGCCGGGTGGCTCATGCCTATCTTTTCACCGGTCCGCGCGGCGTCGGGAAGACCACCACCGCGCGGCTGCTCGCCAAGGCGCTCGCGTGCACCGCGCGCACCGGCCCCGAGGCCTGCGGCGCCTGCCCGTCGTGCCAGGACTTCGCCTCGGGTGCGCCGGTCGACGTGATGGAGATCGACGCGGCCTCCAACACGAGCGTGGACGACATCCGGACGCTCCGCGAGAACGTGAAGTACGCCCCCGCCCGCGGACGCTTCAAGGTCTACATAGTGGACGAGGTCCACATGCTCTCCGGCGCGGCTTTCAACGCGTTCCTCAAGACCCTCGAGGAGCCGCCCGCGCACGTGGTGTTCGTCCTGGCCACCACCGACCCGAAGAAGATCCCGGCCACCGTACTGTCGCGCTGCCAGCGCTTCGACTTCCGGCCGATCACGCCCGAGCAGCTGACCGAGAGCCTCACCCGCATCCTCCAGCAGGAGGGTGTGCCGTTCGAGCCGGGCGCGCTGCCGGTGCTGATCCGGGCCGCCGAGGGGAGCCTGCGCGACGCGCTCTCGCTGCTCGACACCGCGATCGCCTACGGGGAGGGCAAGCTCGACGAGGCGGGGGTGGCCCGGCTCCTCGGCTCCTCCTCGCCGGTGCACGTGCGCGGGTTCGTGGGCGCGCTGCTCGCTCGCGACGGGGCCGCGGCCCTCGAGGCGATCGACCGCGCGGCCACCGGTGGCGAGGATCTGGGCGCGCTCTGCCGCGAGGCCATCGAGATGGCCCGGCGGCTCCTGGTGCTGAAGGTCGCCACCGGCGCGCCCTTCGCCGATCTCACCCCGGCCGAGGCCGCGGACCTGCGCGCGGCCGCGGAGCCGGTGAGCGCCGACGAGCTGATCTACGTGCTGCGCGCCTTCCTCGACGCCGACGGCGAGATGCGTCGCTCGCCCCACCCGCGGGTGGAGCTCGAGATCGCGGCGGTGCGCGCGACACAGCGCCCGCAGCCGCAGGCCATCGAGACGCTGATCACGAAGCTCGAGGAGGCGGAGACCCGGCTGCGGCAGATGCCCGTCACAGCGGGCGGGGCCGGGCCGGCGCGGCCGATCGTGGTGCAGGAGACCTTGCTCGACGAGCGCCCGGTCGCCGGCTCGCCGCCGCCGCGCGTCCAGGCTTCCGCGCCGCCGGCCCCGGTGAAGGCCAGCCCGGCCATGCCGGCCGCGGCCATGCCTGCGCCCGCGGTGGCGGCCCGGAGCCCGCGACCGATCGAGGAGGAGCCGCTGGTCGAGACCGCGGCCGCCGACATCGAGACGACCGAGGCGGGGCCGGCCGCGCCGGCTGGCCTTGACGCGGCGTGGGAGCGCGTGGTCACCGACGTGATGAAGCGCAAGGCCCTCCTGGGCTCGGTGCTGCAGCACGCGATACCGCTGCGCGTGGAGGACGGCGTGCTCACGCTCGCGCTGCAGGCGAGCGCCTTCCACCGCGAGATGCTGAACGACCGCGGCAACAAGGAGCTGATCAACGAGGCCGTGCAGCGTCACGTGACGGCCGCGCGCCGGTTCGAACTGGATCCCAATGGCGGCGCGCCGGCCGGCGGCGGAGGGGCGCGGAACCACCCGGCGGTGCAGGCGGCGCTGAGCGCATTCCAGGGGGAGGTGGTCGCAGTGCGACCCCGGACCCCGGAGGAAGGAGAGTCACGGTGAAAGGCTTCGGCAACATCATGAAGGAGGCGCAGAAGCTCCAGGCCCAGATGGAGCAGCTCCAGGCGGAGGCGGGCAAGAAGACGGTGGAGGCCACCGCGGGCGGCGGCATGGTCACGGTGGTGGCCAACGGCAAGCAGGAGGTGGTGTCGATCAAGATCGACCGCGAGGTCATCAATCCCGAGGACGCGCAGATGCTCGAGGACCTGGTGCTCGCCGCCACCAACGAGGCGCTGCGCAAGTCGAAGGAGATGGTGCAGGGGGAGATGAGCAAGATCACCGCGGGGCTCAAGCTCCCCGGGCTCGGGATGTAATGGCCTACTACCCGGAGCCGGTGGCGCGCCTCATCGACGCGCTCCAGCGCCTGCCCGGCATCGGGCCCAAGACCGCCCAGCGGCTCACCTTCTTTCTCCTCAAGCGGCCGGCGCCCGAGGTGGCCGCGCTCGGCGAGGCGCTCACCCAGCTCAAGCAGCGCATCGTGCACTGCTCGGTCTGCTTCAACGTCACCGAGCAGGATCCGTGTCGGATCTGCACCGATCCGCAGCGCGAGCAGCGGATGCTCTGCGTGGTGGAGGAGCCCAACGACCTGCTCGCGCTTGAGCGCACCGGCGAGTTCCGCGGGCGCTACCACGTGCTGCTGGGCGCGCTCTCCCCGCTCGACGGCATCGGGCCCGAGGATCTGCGGGTGCGCGAGCTCCTGGCCCGGCTCGACAACGACCACGTCGAGGAAGTGATCCTGGCCACCAACCCGAGCGTGGAGGGCGAGGCCACCGCGATCTACCTCGCCCGGCTCCTGAAGCCACTCGGCATGCGGATCACCCGCATCGCCCGGGGACTCCCGGTGGGCGGCGACCTCGAGTACGCCGACGAGGTGACGCTCTCCAAGGCCATGGAAGGTCGGCGGGAGATGGGGTAGCGATGCTTGGCGGGCGTCCGCCCGTGTGGTAGAACTGGATTCGGACGGTTCCCTTCGGGATTCCCCGATAGCTCAATGGTAGAGCATCCGGCTGTTAACCGGAGGGTTGCAGGTTCGAGTCCTGCTCGGGGAGCCACTCCTCATCCACGGCCCGCCGAGCCCACCTCAGGGCCGATGCTATAATCGCCTCCGTGCCCCCCCTGACCGACGCCCGCAAGAAGTCCCTCCGCCGCGAGATGGAGGCGCTGCTCGGCGCGGGCGGTGTGCTCTCCGATCCCGACGAGCTGATGGTCTACGAGTCCGACGGGCTCACCCTCTTCCGGGCCCTGGCCGACTTCGTCGTGTTCCCGCGCACCGCCGAGCAGGTCTCGACCCTGGTGAAGCTGGCCAACCGCGAGGGGATCCCGTTCGTGGCCCGCGGAGCCGGCACCGGCCTCTCCGGGGGCTGCCTGCCCGCCGAGGGTGGTCTCGTCATCTCGCTCATGCGGATGAACCGCGTGCTCGAGGTCGACTACGACAACCAGCTGGCGGTGGTGGAGCCGGGGCTGGTGAACCTGCATCTCTCCTGGGCGGTCGGCCCGCAGGGCTTCTACTATGCCCCCGACCCCTCGAGCCAGCAGGCGTGTACGATCGGCGGCAACATCGCCAACAACTCGGGCGGGCCGCACACGCTCAAGTACGGGGTGACGACCAACCACGTGCTGGGCCTCGAGGTAGTGCTGCCCGACGGCGAGCTGCTGTGGCTCGGCGGCAAGACGCGCGACGCGCAGGGCTACGACCTGGTCGGCCTCTTCGTGGGCTCGGAGGGCACGTTCGGCATCGCGACCAAGATCGTCGTCCGCATCCTGAAGAAACCCCAGGCGGTAAAAACCGTGTTGGCCGTCTTCGATCAGGTCGACCAGGCCTCCGAGGCGGTCTCCGCGATCATCGCGCGCGGGCTGGTGCCCGCCGCGATGGAGATGATCGACCAGCTCACCATCGAGGCGGTGGAGGACGCGTTCGGCTGCGGCTACCCGCGCGACGCGGCGGCGGCGCTGCTGATCGAGCTCGACGGCCTCGCCGCCGGCATGGAGGCGCTGGCCGAGCGGGTCGTCGCCGCGTGCCGCGACTGCGGCGCCCGCGAGGTGCGCGCCGCGCGCGACGAGGCCGAGCGCGCCCTCCTCTGGAAGGGCCGCAAGTCGGCCTTCGGCGCCTACGGTCGCATCTCGCCCGCCTACATGGTGATGGACGGCGTGATCCCGCGGACCAAGCTGCCCTACGTGCTGGGGCGCGTGAACGCGATCGTGGCCGCCCACGGCCTGCGCGTGGGCAACGTCTTCCACGCGGGCGACGGCAACCTCCATCCGAACATCCTCTACGATCCGCGCAAGCCGGGCGAGGAGGCGCGGGTGGTGGCGGCGGGCGCCGAGATCCTGAAGGTGTGCGCGGAGGTGGGTGGGTCCATCTCGGGAGAGCACGGCATCGGCCTCGAGAAGGCCGACTACATGCCGTTCATCTTCTCGGAGGCGGATCTGGCCTGCATGCACCAGGTGAAGGACGCCTTCAATCCCACGGGTCTCTGCAATCCCGGCAAGATCTTCCCGAGCAACAAGGCCTGCGTCGAGGTCGGCCCGGCCTACCGTCCGCATCCGATCGAAGAGAAGGGGCTCGCCCAGCGCTTCTAGCGGGACCTTCGGAGACTCGCGGTGCCCTCAGTTCTGCCCGACCAGCTGCGCCGCATCGTCGGCGCGCCTCACGTGTTGACCGGGGTGGAGTGCTCACCCTACGTCGTGGAGGGGCGCGCGCCGGAGGTGGTGGTTTTCCCGGGCACCCGGGAAGAGGTCGCGGCCGCCCTCGCGGTGGCCGTCGAGCATCGCGTGCCGATCACTCCGTGGGGCGGTGGGACCAAGATGTGGGTCGGCTCGCCGCCGAACCGCATCGGCATGGTGCTGGGCCTCAAGCGTCTCGACCGCATCCTCGAGCACGAGCCGGGAGACCTCACCGTCACCGTCGAGGCCGGGGTACCGTTCGACCGGCTGCAGGCCGAGCTCGGCAAGCGCGGGCAGTGGCTGTCGCTCGATCCGGCCGCCTCCGACCGGGCGACCGTGGGCGGCATCCTCGCCAGCGACGCCTCGGGGCCGCGCCGGCATCTCTACGGCACCGCGCGCGACCTGGTGATCGGCCTCACCGTGGTCGGGGCCGACGGTCGGCTGGTACGGGGCGGGGGCAAGGTGGTCAAGAACGTGGCCGGCTACGATCTCCCGAAGCTCTACATCGGCTCCTTCGGCACGCTCGGGATCCTCGTCGAGGCCACCTTCAGGCTGCGGCCGCGCGCGGACGTCGACCGGCTGGTGATCGCACGCTTCGGCCGCCTGAAGGATGCGGGCCAGGGCGCGCGCGCGGTGCTCGGCTCCGACCTGATTCCCTCCGCGCTCGAGCTCGTCGATGGGGAGACGCTGCGCCGGCTCGGCCACGGCGGCGGCGCCGCGCTCCTCCTCGGCCTCGACGGCATCGCGCCGCAGGTGGAGTGGGAGGTGGCGGAGCTCGATCGCCTGCTCGCCCCCCTGGGCCTGGGCGGCACCCGCGTGCTCGATGGGCCCGAGCGTGACGAGACCTGGCGCGCGCTCGGCGGCCTCGGCCGACCCGGTCACGATGGAGTGGCGGCGGTGATGAAGTGGGCGGTGCTGCCCACCCAGCTGGCCGACCTGATGGACGCGGGGGCGGCCGCCGCCCAGCGCAACGGGCTCGGCGCGGCGATAGCCGCGCACGCGGGCATGGGCCTCGTCACCGCCATCCTGTCGGGCGGCGCGGCTCCGGGCGCGGTGGTGGCCACGCTCACCGAGTGGCGGGCGCTCGCCAACGGTGTGGGCGGCCACGCGATGGTGGAGTGGGCGCCGCTCGCGGTGAAGGAGCGGGTGGCGGTGTGGGACGCGCCCGGGCCGACGCTGCGTCTCATGAAGGGCATCAAGGAGCGCCTCGATCCGGGCGGGCTCCTGAACCCGGGCCGCTTCGTGGGAGGCATCTGACCCGATGGCACACGCCCCGACGACCACCGACCAGGCACCCCGCGCCCCGCTCGCGCTGCACGGGCAGAGCGTGGAGGGCGTCGATCGCTGCGTGCACTGCGGACTCTGCCTGGCCTACTGCCCGACGTTCTCCGAGCTGGGCACCGAGATGGACTCCCCTCGCGGGCGCATTCTCTTGATCAAGTCGCTGGCCGAGGGGCGCATCGCGCTGACCGACTCGGTGACCGCGCACCTCGATCTCTGCCTCGGCTGCCGCGCCTGCGAGACGGTCTGCCCCTCCGGCGTGCCCTACGGCCAGCTCATCGAGACGGCGCGCGCGGAGATCGAGCGCCAGCGCCCCGGCGGCCCGCTGCGCCGGCTCTTCCGCTGGGTGAACTTCTCGTTGCTGCTCCCGAGCCCGCGGCTCTTGCGGCTGGCCGCGGCAGGTCTTCGCTTCTACCAGGCGAGCGGTCTCCAACGCCTGGTGCGCGGCTCTGGCCTGCTCGGGATTCTGCCTGTGTCGCTCCGGCACTGGGAGCCGCTCCTGCCCGTTCTGCCCCCCGCGGCGGACCGCGCGCCGCTGCCCGAGGTGACGCCGGCCCAGGGCGCGCGGCGCGGGCGGGTGGGCCTGCTCACCGGCTGCATCCAGCAGGCGGTCTTCGGCCCCCACAACCGCGCGACCGCGCGGGTCCTGGCGCGCAACGGCCTCGAGGTGATCGCCCCGCGCGCGCAGGCCTGCTGCGGGGCGCTGCACGCGCACGCGGGGGAGCACGCCACCGCGCTCGCGCTGGCCCGGCGCACCATCGAAGCCTTCGAGCGTGCCCAGGTCGAGCAGGTGGTGGTCAACACCTCGGGCTGCGGCGCGCACATGAAGTCGTACGGCACGCTGCTGGCCGACGATCCTGCGTGGCGCGACCGCGCCGCGCGCTTCGCGGCGCGCGTGCGCGACGTCTCGGAGATTCTCGCCGAGCGCCCGCTACGCGGTCCGCTGCGGCCGGTCCCGCGCACCGTCACCTATCACGATCCCTGTCATGTCGTGCACGGCCAGAAGATCCGCTCCCAGCCCCGCGCGCTCCTGGCCCAGATTCCCGGGCTGCGCGTGGTGGAGCTCCAGGAGGCCGACTGGTGCTGCGGCTCGGCCGGGACGTACAACCTGACCCAGCCGGAGATGGCCACCCGGCTGCAGGAGCGGAAGGTCGCCCACGTACAGGCCACCGGCGCGGACGCGGTGGTCACCGCCAATCCCGGGTGCATCATCCAGATCGCGCAGGGGCTCGCGGCCAAGGGCTCGCCGGTGCAGGTGCTCCACATCGTGGAGCTGCTGGACGAGGCTTACGGGGGCCCCAGAGGGTGAGGGGGATTCTGGAATGCCCCGCGTGAAGGTGCTCGACGTCACCGACCTGCCCGCCGGCAAGGCCACGCTGGTGGGCGTCGACGGCCGGGACGTCGCGGTGTTCCGCCGCGGCGACGAGGTCCTGGCCATCGGCAACGAGTGCCCGCATCAGGGCGGCAGCCTCTGCGACGGCTGGGTCGAGGGCGACATCGTGGTCTGCCCCCTGCACGGCTGGGAGTTCGACGTGCGCTCCGGCGCCTGCATGACGGTGCCCGGCGAGGACGTCCCGCGCTATGCCGCCACGGTGGAGGACGGCGTGATCTATCTCGAGGAGATCGAGTGAGCGATCCGGGCGCCACCGACCGCGTCCCCCAGGAGCACAAGGCCACCGCGCCGCGCGCCATCGGCTGCTTCGTGCTGACCATCTCGGACTCCAAGACGTCCGAGACCGACACGAGCGGCGCTCTCATCCGCGAGCGGCTCACCGGGGCCGGGCACACCGTGGTCGGCCACGCCATCGTGCGGGACGAGCCGACCCAGGTCGCCGCGGTGATCCGTAAAGGCTGCGGAGATCCCGCCGTCGAGGCGTTCATCCTCACCGGCGGCACCGGCGTCACCTCGCGCGACTCGACCTTCGAGGCGGTGGAGGCGCTGCTGGACAAGCGACTCACCGGGTTCGGCGAGCTCTTCCGCATGCTCTCCTACGCCGAGGTGGGCGCGGCCGCCATGCTCTCCCGTGCCCAGGGCGGCGTGGTGCAGGGGCGGGCGCTCTTCTCGCTGCCCGGCTCGCCCAACGCGTGCCGGCTTGCGCTGGACAAGCTCATCCTGCCCGAGCTGGGGCACGTGCTGCGTGAGGTACGGCGGTGAAGCGGCGCGGGTCGCCGTCGTGCGCCATCGCGGTATAATCGATCCGTCCCGCGGCACCATAATCCCAGGAGGCACGCAGATGCGTCATCCGGCTCTCCCCATCGCGCTCGCCCTGTCCCTCATGCTCGCGCCGACGGTCGTCACCCCCGCCCGGGCGGCGGACCCGCTGTGGAGGGAGAGCCAGGGGGCCACCGCGCCGCCCGACATTGTCCGGCTCAACGACTTCATGCACGACCTCTCCGAGCGCATGAAGCCGCCGCTGGTCCAGGTCCGCGTGCGCCGTGCCGCGGAGCCCCAGGCGGAGGGCCAGGAGCAGCAGCAGGGCACGCCCGAGGAGCGGCGGAGCGCGGGCTCGGGCTTCATCATCCGCGAGGACGGCTATCTCGTGACCAACGCCCACGTGGTGGGCGACGCCGAGCGCATCCAGGTGCGGCTCAGCGACGGGCGCCGCTTCGACGGCCGGCTGGTGGGGCTCGACGAGCGGGTGGACCTGGCCCTGCTGAAGATCGAGGCCAGCGGGCTCCCGGTCGCCCTGCTCGGCGACTCGAACCGCACCCGGGTGGGTGAGTTCGTGCTCGCGCTCGGGCACCCCTTCGGGCTCGAGCAGACCGTCTCCTTCGGCATCGTGAGCCGCAAGGGCGCCCCCATCCAGGTGGCGGCCCCGGGCTTCGAGTTCATCCAGACCGACGCGGCGGTGAATCCCGGCAACTCGGGCGGGCCGCTCGTGAACATGGCCGGCGAGGTCGTGGGCGTCAACAGCATGGCCGCGGTCAACGGCTCCATCGGCTTCGCGATCCCGGTGAACCTGGTCAAGGCCCTCCTGCCGCAGCTCGCCGAGAAGGGCAAGGTCGAGTGGGGCTGGCTCGGGGTGAGCATCGCCGAGGTGCCGGACGAGGACGCGGCGAAGTTCGGTCTGAAGGAGCCGAAGGGCGTGCTGATCCGCCAGGTGGTGAGCGGCCAGCCGGCGGACCAGGGCGGCATCAAGGCCAACGACGTGGTGGTCTCGGTCGACGGCGCGTCGGTGGAGGGGCCGCGCGACTTGCAGCGGATCATCTCGAGCACGCCGGTGGGCAAGATCGTGAAGATCTCGCTCATGCGGGAGGGCAAGGAGACGGAGGTCGCGGTCACGGTGGGGGCCTACCAGGCCGCGCCGGCGCGCGCGCCTCGTCGCAGCGGGCCCACGCCGGCGCCCCGGCAGCAGCCGCAACCGCAGCCCTCGCCTCAGCAGCCTCGCTGAGGCCGGTGCCTCCCTCGGCCCGACGCCCGGCCGCCCGCCTGGCGCTCGGGCTGTGGGTGGGAGTGGTTGCCCTCACCGCCCCGGCCGCATTTGTTGCCTGGCCCGCCGAGGCCTCCCAGGTCGAGTCGCTGCTTCCCTCCGACCGCTTCACTACGCCTGATCCGAACCAGCTCACCGGCCGTCGCGTCGCCCTGCCGGCGCCCGACTGTGCTCTCGACGCGGCGGGTTGCGACGAGGTGAAGCTGCTCGACGAGCTCGACGGCTGGAGCGTCAATCCGCGCATCCGCGTGCGCTTCTCCGGCCCCATCTCGCTCGAGAGCCTGACGCGCGCGAACGCGTTCATCGTCCCGCTGTGGACCGAGCCGTTGCCGTCGCCCGTGGGCCTCACGCAGTTCGTGTGGGACGCCGAGAATCAGACGCTGTACGCGCGGCCCGAGCGACCGCTCCTGCAGGCGCGGCGCTATGCGCTGGTGCTGACCACTCGCGTGCTCGACGAGGCGGGCCAGCCACTCATGCCGCTCGCGGGCAAGGCGCTGGTGAGCGAGGCGGCGCAGGGCGTCTCCGCGCAGGGGACGGTCCTGCAGCAGCTCAAGCGCCTCGGCCTGGCGCGCAAGGACGTGGCTGCCGTATCCGTCTTCACCACCCAGAGCGTGACCGCCGGGCTCGAGCAGATGCGCGCCGCCATCGAGTCGACCTCCGGTCCCACGATGCGCTTCACGCTCGGTCCGGGCGGGGCGCGGTCGGTTTACCCGCGCGTCGAGCTGGACGCGATCGAGCTACGCCGCCAGGTGGCTGCCGATCCCGCCGCGCCGCTGGACGAGGCGGTGAAGCTGCCGCTGGTCCTGGTGCCGCCGACCGACGTGCGCGCCATCGCCTTTGGCCGCTTCCCCGCCCGCACGTTCCTCACCGCCGAGCGCAATATCCCCGCGACGGCCACGCGGAGCGAGGCCCCCGCGATGACGGGCACCGAGGAGCTGGACGTCACCGTGTACCTGCCCGCTGGGAACATGCCCCGCGACGGCTGGCCGGTGGCGATCTTCGGCCACGGGTTCGGCAACGACCGCCACCTGGCGCCGATGGCGGTGGCCGGCACCATGGCCCGCGCCGGCTTCGCCACCGTCGCGATCAACGTGGTGGGCCACGGCGGCGGGCCCGGCGGCACGCTGACCGTAAGCCGCACCGGCCACGAGCCCATCACGCTGCCCGCCGGCGGCCGCGGGATGGACCTGGACGGCGACGGGAAGATCCTCGCCACCGAGGGCGTCGCCACACGCACGGCCTCGCCGCTGGCGCTGATCAGCAGCCGCGACGGGCTTCGCCAGACCGTCGCCGACCTGATGCAGCTCATCCGCGCCATCCACCGCGGCGTCGACGTGGACGGCGACGGGCGTGTGGATCTCGACCGCGAGCGCATCCAGTACTTCGGCCAGTCGTTCGGCGGCATCTACGGCACGCTGCTCATGGCCGTCGACCCGCAGGTGCACATGGGTGTGCTGAACGTGGTGGGCGGGCCCATTGCGGAGATCGCGCGCCAGTCGCCCGTCTTCCGCGGCCTCGTGATCAACCAGCTTCGCCGGCGGAAGCCGCCGCTGCTCAACGGGGAGAGCGACTTCACCGAGTCCATCCCACTGCCGGGCGAGGCGCCGGTGCGCGAGCCGGCCACGGGCGGGCTCGCGATCCAGGCCTACCTCGACCGCGCGGAGTGGCTGACCCAGCCCGCCAACCCGGTCGCCTTCGCGCCGTATCTGCGCCAGGCGCCGCTGCCGGGCGTGCCGCCGCGCCCGGTGCTCTTCCAGTGGGCGGTAGGAGACCAGACCGTGCCGAACCCGACGACCGCCGCACTGCTCAACGCCGGGCTGCTGCAGTCGGCCTCCTCGCTCTATCGCCACGACCTGATGGGCGCGGGCTTCTCGGAGCGATTCAAGAATCCGCACGCGTTCCTCACCTGGACCGCGTTCCCGGAGGTGTACGCGATCGGTCGTGCGGCCCAGGAGCAGGTCGCGCGCTTCTTCCTCTCCGGCGGGCGCCAGATCGACGGGGTGATCCCGCAGCTCGAGACCGCGGGCCGCCCGCCCGCCGCGGGGCGCTAGCGAGAAGGCCGTCCTCCTGCGACAACCTGATGCGGTGGGCCCAGGGCGTGGATGGCCAAGACCTCGTGGTACCCGGGCTGCGGCTGGCCGAGCCTGGAGGAGAAGATCCGCGACCTGGCCTCGTATCACACTCAGCCGGACGACCTGGGCCGCGTGGCGGCGGGCGCACGCGCCCGGAAGCTGGCGGTCACCCACCTGATGCGCGCGCCCTCGAGCAGGCGGCACGCCGGCACTTCGCGGGGCCGCTGGTGGTGGGCAGCGACCTGCTCGAGGTCTAGCGCTCAGTCCGCGCGCAGCGCGGCCAGCACCGCGCGCGCCCACGGGGCATCCAGCGCCGGAAGCGGGCGGTAGGTGATGCCGCCCACGATCCGGGCGTCACCCTCCGCCTCGGCCGGCCGGTCGTCCAGCACGTCCTCCACCGAGAGCGTGAAGCGGGCCAGGTCGCCGAGCGGCCGCGGCGCGCCGGTCGCGCGGCACTTCACGTACATCGTGCGCTCGGGCTCGATCAGCAGCAGGGTCCCGACCCGGCGGTCCTCCAGGTTGCGCGCACTGCGGCTCCCCGCGGCGATGGCGAGACGGAGGGTGCGCGCGTCCACCGCGAGCCACTCGAGGTAGGAGCAGAGCATCGGGTACGGCGCGCCATCCTCGCCCTGCGTGACGAAGGGCAGGGTCAGGCCGAGGAGCGACGGCAGATTCCCCTGAGACAGCCGGGTGAGCAGGCCCGGCGGTAGCGCGGGGCCGAGCGACCGGCTCACCCCTAGTACACCTGCAGCGCCCGGTACTCGCCGAAGACCTCGCGCAGGACGCCGCAGATCTCGCCGACCGTCGCGTACGTCTTGACCGCCTCGACGAGCACCGGGACCAGGTTCGTGTTGCCGGCGGCGGCATCCCGCACCGCGCGGAGTGCGCTCGCCACGGCCGCCCCATCGCGCTCCGCCCGCAGCGCGGCCAGGTCGGCCCGGCGCTCCTCGCCCACTTCCTCGAGATGCCGGTGGATGCCTACCCGCGCGGCGCTCGGCTCGACGAACCGGTTGACGCCCACCACGACCCGCTCGCCGCCCTCGACCTGGCGCTGGTGCGCCCAGGAGGCATCCGCGATCTGCTGCTGCGCCCAGCCGGACTCGATCGCCTTCAGCATCCCGCCCCGCTCCTCGATGAGCGCGATGAGCTCCCGCGCCCCCGCCTCGATCTGGGCGGTGAGCGCCTCCACGTAGTACGACCCGGCGAGCGGATCGACCACCTCCGCGAGGCCGGCCTCGTGCGCCAGCACCTGCTGGGTCCGGAGCGCCAGCTTCACCGAGGCCTCGGTGGGCAGCGCCAGGGCCTCGTCGTAGGCGGCGGTGTGGAGCGACTGGGCACCGCCGAGGATCGCGGCCAGGGCGTTCAGGGTGACGCGGATGATGTTGTTCTCGGGCTGCTGGGCGGTGAGCTCGCTCGCGCCCGAGCCCGCTCCGGTCCGGAAGGCCCAGCTCGCCGGCTTCGTGGCCCCGAAGCGGTCGCGCATGAGGCGGGCCCAGAGCCGCCGCATCGCGCGGAACTTCGCCGCCTCGCGGAACAGGTCCGTGCCCGCGGTGAAGTTGAAGGCGAAGCGGGGCGCGAAGTGGTCGACCGAGAGGCCGCGGTCGATCGCCGCCTGGACGTAGGTCAGGGCGTCCGCCAGCGCGAACCCGACCTCCTGGACGAGGGTCGAGCCGGCCTCCCGCATGTGGTAGCCGCAGACGTTGATGAAGTTCCAGCGGGGCAGCCGCTCGGCGCAGAACTCGATCACGTCGGTGACGAGCCGGAGTGAGGGCCCGGGGGGGAAGATGTAGGTCCCGCGCGCGATGAACTCCTTGAGGATGTCGTTCTGGGTGCTGCCCGCGAGCCGCTCGAGCGGGACCCGCTGCTGCTCGGCCAGGGCGACGTACATCGCGAGGATCACGGCGGCGGGCGCGTTGATGGCATTGGCCGGGCTGGCCTGCTCGAGCGGGATGCCGTCGAAGAGGACCTCCATGTCCCGGAGCGAGCTGATCGGGACCCCCACCTTGCCCACCTCGCCCCGGGCGAGGTGGTGGTCGGAGTCGAGGCCGTGCTGGGTCGGCAGGTCGAAGGCGACGTTGATGCCGGCGAGGCCGCGCTCGAGCATGTAGCGGAACCGCTCGTTGGTCTCCCTGGCGGTGGCGAAGCCCGCGTACTGCCGCATGGTCCAGAGCCGGCCGCGGTACATCGTCGGATGGATGCCGCGCGTGAACGGGTACTCGCCCGGCTGCCCCAGGTCCCGGGCGTAGTCGAAGTCGATCTGGGCCAGGTGAGCCGGGGTGTAGACCCCGTCCGATGCGAGCGACTCGTGCTCGGCCTCGTTGTCACCCATGGCGGCTCCTTTCTCAGTATCCGCGGGTGCGATCCACCGTTTCCCGCAGGGGCTGGCCGGCCAGGAAGCGCTCGACGTTGTCCGTGAACAGCGAGGCCACGATGTGGTCGCGCCCCGGGTGCAGCCCGCCGATGTGCGGCAGCACCAGGATGCCCTCGGTGGTCCAGAACGGATGCTCGGCGGGCAAAGGCTCGGTGGTGAACACGTCGAGCACCGCGCCCGCGATGGTGCGCGCGGTCACCGCCTCGATGAGGTCGTCGTCGGCGACGAGCTCGCCGCGGCCGAAGTTGAGCAGGTAGGCGGAGGGCTTCATGCGCTTGAGCCGGGCCGCGTTCATGAAGCTCCGCGTCTCCGGAGTCACCGGCAGGAGCAGCAGCACCCAGTCGGCCGCGGCCAGCACCTCGTCGGTGCCCTCGGGTCCGTAGACGTGGTCCACGTGGGGGATGGGCGCGGGACTGCAGCGCGTGCCGATCACGCGCATCTCGAGCGCCTGGGCCTTGCGCGCAACCTCTTGGCCGATCACGCCCAGACCGAGGATGCCGAGCGTGGTGCCGGCGAGCGTCTGCGACACCCGTCGCCGCCAGCGCCGGTCCTTCTGGTCGAGCGCGATGCCGGCGTAGGGCTTGGTCAAGTGGAAGAGCGCGCCGAGGATGTTCTCGGGCATCTGCACGCGATGGGTGCCGCGGGCGCAGGTGAGGACGAGCCGCTCGGGCAGATCGGGCAGCGCGAGCCAGCCTTCGACGCCGGCGGTCAGCGCCTGGATCCAGCGAAGAGCGGGCATGCGCCCGAGGACGCCCGGCCCCGAGCGGTAGGCCAGCATGGCCTCGGCCCGGGCGAGCAGCTCCGGCGCGGGCGTCTCGGTCGGCGGCACGTGGACCAGCTCCACGCGCGGCTCGAGCCCCGCGCGCTCGAGCGCCTGGCGATAGGGTCCGGCCTCGGGGATCCAGAGCAGCACCAGCGGACGATCGGCAGCCATCGGTGTGAGTTCCTCCCGCGGGATGGTAGCCTAGAAATCGTGCGCGCGCTCGTGATCGGAGCCTCGGGGCAGGTAGGAACGGCACTCGTGCGCGTGCTGCGCGCTCGCGGTCACGACGCGGTCGGCACGTGGGCGCATCACGCCTACCCGGGCCTCGTGCCGCTCGACCTGGCCGACCGCGCCGCGCTGGGACGCCTGCTCGCCGATCACCGGCCGGACTGGGTGCTCTGCCCCGCCGCGCTGAGCCACGTGGACTACTGCGAGGATCACCCCGAGGAGGCCTTCGCGGCGAACGTGCACGCCCCGCTCGCCGCGGCCCAGGCCGCGGCCCGCGTCGGCGCCGGTTTCGTCTACTACTCCTCGGACTACGTCTTCGACGGCGTCGGCGGGCCGTTTGCCGAGGACGTCCCGCCGCGTCCGCTGGGCGTCTACGGCCGCAGCAAGGCCGAGGGCGAGCGGGCGGTGCTGGGCGCGCTCGACCGGGCCCTCGTGGTCCGCACCAGCGTGGTCTACGGCCCCGAGCGCCAGGAGAAGAATTTCGTCTACCAGCTGATCCGTGCCTGCCGGAGCGGCGAGGGCTTCCGGCCCGCGGTGGACCAGCGCGCGAGCCCCTCCTACAACGTGGACGTGGCCACCGCGACGGTCGAGTGCTGCGAGCGGGAGGAGCGCGGCATCTGGCACCTCGCCGGCGCCGACACGCTCGACCGCATGGCGTTCGCGCGTCTGGTCTGTCGCGTCTTCGACCTGGACGGCTCGCGGCTCACCCCGGCCACCACCGCCCAGCTCAACCAGAAGGCGGCGCGGCCGCTCGACGGCGGGCTCGACGTCGGCAAGGCGCGGCGCCTGCTGAAGACGGCGCTGCGGGGCGCCGAGGAGGGTCTGCGCGCGATGCGGACCGCGCTGGCGTCGGCTCCCGTGGAGGCCTGAGCGGCCGTTGACCAGTCCCGAAACATACGGTACCCTCACAACTTGGCTGTTGTCCCGGGACGGTGACCGTAGCTCAATTGGTTAGAGCACTGGACTGTGGCTCCAGGGGTTGAGGGTTCGATTCCCTTCGGTCACCCCACTCCTGAACGCCACGTGCAGGCTCGGGCGCCCATAGCTCAGCTGGATAGAGCGTTAGCCTCCGGAGCTAAAGGTCAGAGGTTCGAATCCTCTTGGGCGCACCATTTCTGCTGTCGCGGCTGCTGTAGCAGTACCCGCTACGTCGCGGGCCGTTAGCTCAGTTGGTAGAGCAGCTGACTCTTAATCAGCGGGTCCAAGGTTCGAGTCCTTGACGGCCCACCAATCAAGACAAGGGGTTCCGGGCTACCGGGACCCCTTACTTGTCTCTACGGCAGGCTCATGTGTGATT
>JBGQHJ010000096.1:0-19052 GCA_041497895.1 Methylomirabilia bacterium | reverse complement strand
GTCGTCGACCGGCTGCAGCCACGTCCCGTGGCGAGCTGAGCCCGGCCGCTTCCGTGACCGCGTCGTCCGTCGAGCATCTCCTCGCGGGTCGCCTGGCGCGGCGCGCGGCCAGCCCGCTGAGTGAGACCACCCCCGATCTCACGCTCGAGCGGGCCTACGCGCTTCAGCGTGAGCTCGAGCAGGCGCTGATCGGCCGAGGGGAGCGCGTGATCGGATGGAAGGTGGGCTTCACCACCGGCGCGCTCCAGGAGCGGCACGGGGTGACCGAGCCGGTCCTGGGCTTCCTGCTCGGCTCCGGAGTGTTCGGCAGCGGCGACGCGGTGCCCGTCGCGCGCTTCGTGGCGCCCGGTGTCGAGGTCGAGGTGGCGTTCCTCCTGAAGGCGGACCTGGCCGGTCCGGGCGTGACCACCGCGTCCGCGCTGCTGGCGGTGGAGGGCGCGATGCCGTCCTTCGAGCTGATCGACTTCCGGCTGAGCGGCACCCCGCGCGGGGTCGACGTGATCGCGGACGGCGTCTACGCCAACGCCATCGTGCTGGGCCGCCCGCTCACGGCGGTGACCGGCCTCGACCTCGCCCTCGAGGGCGTGGTCTTCGAGCAGGACGGGCAGATCGTCGCGACCCAGACCGCGGCGGAGGTCCTGGGCAACCCGCTGGTGTCGCTCGCGTGGGCCGCCAACACGCTCGGCCGGATGGGGCGCGGCCTGCGCGCAGGCGACATCGTGCTCACCGGCTCCATCTCGAAGGTGCTGCGCCCGACCGCCGGGCAGTCGGCCCGCGCCTCCTTCACGCGCCTCGGCAGCGTGTCGTGCCGGTTCGTCTGACCGGCGGATGGACCTGGAAGCCCTGCGCAAACGCCTCGACGCGGCGCTGAGCCGGCGCCCGCGCCTCACCCTCGATCGCAGCGACCTGGTGTCGGCCGCGGTGCTGGTGCCGGTCACCGACCACGGCGGGCCCCACATCGTGTTCACCAAGAAGACCTCTGGAGTGCCCCACCACAAGGGACAGTTCTCGTTCCCCGGTGGCCTGGTGGAGACCCGGGACGGGTCGCGGGTCGAGACCGCACTGCGCGAGGCCTGGGAGGAGATCCGGCTGCCCGCGGAGGCGGTGGAGGTGCTGGGTCTGCTCGACGACACACCGACCCGGGCCACCAACTTCGTGATCACCCCGGTGGTGGGCATCGTGCGGGACCCGGTGGAGTTCAAGCCGGACGGGCGTGAGATCGAGCGGGTGATCGAGGTGCCGCTCGCCACCCTGCGAGATCCCGCCATCTTCCGCACCGAGATGTGGGAGCGGGACGGCGAGCCCCACCCGGTGCTCTTCTACCAGGTCTCGGCCGACGACCTCGTGTGGGGCGCGACCGCGCGCATCCTGAGCCAGCTCCTCGGGCTCCTCGACGAGGGGCCGGAGCGATGACCGAGCCGGTCCTGCTGGTGGAGGTGGCGGAGGGCGTGGCCCGCGTCACCCTGAACCGACCGGAGGTGCGCAACGCGCTCAACGAGGCCCTGCTGCGCGAGCTCGAATCCACCCTGCGCCGGCTCGAGGACGATCCGGCCGCGCGGGTCGTCGTCCTGCGCGGGGCGGGGGATCGCGCGTTCTGCGCGGGCGCGGACCTCAAGAAGGTGGCCGATCGCGGCACGACGCTCCAGGCGCGCGAGTCCTTCGGCGGGCTCGGCCGCATCCTGGAGCACATGGCCCGGATGCGCACGCCCGTGATCGCGCAGGTGCACGGCTACGCGCTGGCCGGCGGCTGCGGGTTGGCCGCCGGGGCGGACGTCGTGGTGGCCGCGGACGACGCTACCTTCGGGCTGCCCGAGATCAAGGTCGGGCTGCTCCCGCTCATCGTCATGGCGCCGATTCTCCGCGCGGTGGGACGCAAGCGTGGGCTGCTGATGATCCTCTCCGGCGAGCCGGTTTCGGCGCGCGAGGCTTACGAGATGGGGCTGGTGAGTCGCCTCGTCCCCCGCGGCGAGCTGGACGGCGCGGTGGGCGCGCTGGCCCGCACGCTCGCGGGCTATTCGCCGACGGCCCTCGGGCTCGCCAAGGAGGCGGCGACCATGGTGCCGGAGATGGAGTACGGCGCGGCCCTGCGCTACCTCCGGGAGCTGATCACCCTGGTGGCCCTGTCCGACGACGCGCGCGAGGGGATCGCCGCCTTCTTCGAGAAGCGGCCGCCGCGCTTCACCGGCCGCTAGCCATTTCGCGGCCGGGCGAGGCGCGGCCTTCGCGCGACGATCTCGGGCTCTGCGCGAGCTGCGCGCACGCCCGGCGCGTGGTCTCCGGACGGGGATCCGCCTTCTGGCTCTGCGCGCTCGCGAGCCGGGACCCGGCGTTTGCGAAGTATCCGCGGCTCCCCGTGCTACGCTGTGCGGGACACCAACCGAAGTCCACGGAGGTCTGAGCGTGCCCAAGGTCTTGAGGGCGGCCGTCCTGGGTGGGGTCGTCCTCCTCGTCGGTGCCACCGCGCCCGGAGCGTGGGCCCAGCCGCGCGAGTTGCCCGCCAAGCTCGTCACGCTCGGCGGCACGGCCGAGCTGTACCAGAAGGGCACGCCGGCGTGGGCGCCCGCGGTCCTGCGCGCCGACGTCGGCGAAGGCGACAGCGTCCGCACCCAGCTCGGCGGCCGGGTCACCATCCGCACCGCGAGCGGTCAGGCCCTACGGCTCGGCTCGCGCTCCCAGATCGCGCTGCTCGCCTCCGAAGGCGGCGAGACCCCGGGGCCGACCCGGGTGCGGCTCGACAGCGGATGGCTCTGGGTCGCGGTGATGCCCGGGAGTCCCGAGCCGACGCAGATCGAGGTGCGGGCCGGGCCCGCGGTGGTCACGATCCGCGGCGCCGGGGTCGGGCTGAGGCGGAGCGCGGAGGGCGCCCTGCTGGTGCAGGTCCACCACGGGAGCGCGGTGTGCGCGGGCCCGGACCGGCAGTGGGAGCGGACGCTCACCGGCCCACAGCAGCTCGTGGTCCCCGCGTCCGGCGTGCCGGCGCAGCCGGTCGCGCTCACCGTCGACCCGCTCGAGACCACCTGGGTCCGGTGGAACGCGGACCAGGATCTCGCCGGAGGCTACGGCGGCAAGTCCCCCCAGCCCTGACGATCGCGATGAGCCTCGACGCCCTGGTGGTGGGCACGGATCTTCCGGAATACCGGGTGAGCGCCACGCCCACGCACGACGCGTGGGAGAACAAGATCCACGAGGACGGGCTCGCCCGAGAGTTCGGGTTCCGCGGCGGCCTGGTCCCCGGGGTGACCGTGTACTCGTGGATGACGCGCCCGGTGGTGGCCGCGATCGGCGGGGCCTGGCTCGATCACGGCACCTTCTCGGTGCGCTTCGCCAGGCCGGTGTACTTTGGCCAGGAGGTCGCGGTCCGCACCAGCGTGGCCTCGCACTCCCGGGACGAGGTGACGATCCAGGCTCGGGTGGTGAACGACGAGGACGAGGTCTGCGCCACCGCGACGATGGGCCTTCCGCTGGGCCCACTGCTCACGCTGCCGGAGCTGGGCGCCTATCCCGCCGCGCCGCTTCCCGCCGAGCGACCGCTGGCGACCCGGGCCCATCTCGCGGCGCATACCGTCCTCGGCACGCCCGAGCTGCTCCTCGAGCGGTCGGTGATCGACGGGTTCCTCAAGCGGGTGAGCGACACGCTGCCGATCTACCAGGGGGCCGACGCGCCCGCGCATCCCGGGCTCTACCTCGACCAGGCCAACCGCGCGCTCGACCGGAACGTGCGGGTGAGCCCGTGGATCCACGTGGAGAGCCACGGCCAGCACCTGAGCGTGCCCCGGGTCGGCCAGCGTCTCGAGACGCGCGCCAAGGTAAAGAATCTCTTCCAGGGCAAGGGGCACGAGTTCGTGGAGCTGGACCTGCTCCTGCTGGCCGACGCGACGCACCCGGTCGCCTCGATCCGGCACATCGCGATCTATCAGCTCCGAGCGACGGGATGATCCGGTGACCAAGATCCTGGTGGTCGACGACGAGGCCGAGATCCGATCGCTCCTCGCGGCGGTCCTCCAGAGCAAGGGCTACGAGGTGGTCACCGCCGAGGACGGGGCCGCCGCGCTCCAGGCGGTGCCGCGCGAGCGTCCCGCGGTGATCCTGATGGATCTCAGCATGCCGCGCATGAACGGCATGGACGCGCTGCCCGAGCTCAAGCGCCTGGACCCGGAGCTGCCGGTCATCATCTGCACCGCCCACGCCGATCTGGCCACCGCGGTCCGGGCTATGAAGCTCGGGGCCTACGACTACCTGACCAAGCCGTTCGACGTCGAGCTCTTGATCCTCACCCTCGAGCGGGCGGTCGAGCGCCACCGGCTCCACTCGCGCATCGAGGAGCTCAAGCGGCAGGGCCAGGGCAGCTCGCTGGCCGAGCGCATGGGCGGGAGCCCCTTGATCGCGCAGGTGATCCAGCAGGTGGCCCAGGTCGCGGAGTCGAACTTCACGGTGCTCGTCCAGGGCGAGACCGGCACCGGCAAGGAGCTGGTGGCCCGCGCCATCCACCAGCAGAGCCCGCGGCGGCAGTCTCCCTTCGTGGCGGTCGACTGCGGGGCCATCCCGGAGACGCTGGTGGAGTCGGAGCTCTTCGGTCACGAGCGGGGCGCCTTCACCGGCGCCCAGGCCCGCCGGGAGGGCCACTTTCAGCTCGCCAAGAGCGGCACCCTGTTCCTCGACGAGATCGGCAACGTGCCCCTCGCCACGCAGGCCAAGCTCCTCCGGGCCCTCGAGCAGCGCGAGGTCCATCCCCTCGGCGGGGCGCGCGCGGTGACGGTGGACGCGCGCATCATCGCCGCGACCAACTCCGAGCTCGAGGAGAGCGTCAAGGCGGGCCGCTTCCGGGCCGACCTCTACTACCGTCTCAGCGAGTTCACGATCGCGCTGCCCCCGCTGCGGAGCCGTCGCGAGGACATCATGCACCTCTCGCAGCGCTTCCTCGACGAGGTGAGCATGGAGCTGCGGCGACCGGTGCGGCGCATCTCGGACGAGGCGATGCAGGTGCTGCTGCACCACGACTGGCCGGGCAACGTGCGCGAGTTGCGCAACGTGGTGAGGAAGGCGGCGCTGCTCGCCACCGACGTGGTGACGCCCGCGCACATCCCGGCCCTCAGCGCGTCGGCGCCCGCCCACGCGCGCGCCGGCGCCGAGCCGGTGGGCGAGGATCTGTCGCTGCGGGAGGTCGCCGAGCTGGCTGCGGTCCAGGCCGAGCGCGAGGTCATCCGTCACGTGCTCGAGTCGACCAAGGGCAACAAGAGCCAGGCCGCCCGGCTCCTCCGGACCGACTACACGACGCTGCACGCGAAGATGAAGCGGTACGGCATCTCCGCCCGGGACTTCACGCCCCGCTGATCGTCCGTTCCTCCCGGCGCCGTCCCTATGGAGGAGCCGCCATAGCCATGGTGCCGCTCCGCTATCGCGGGAGCTTCCCGTGAGCGACCTGGCCCGTCCCATTCTGCAAGTAGCTGAATTTCTGTGAACGGACTGCTCGTCGACGGGCCCTCGGAGGTTGCTCGCGGGTGGCACTGCACTTGCCCTGCTACGGGCGTGGTTTCGCACCCGCACCCACCGCTGCAGGAGGGCAAGGCATGAGCACACTCGAGGCCGTTCCGATGTGGATCTCGGTTCCCGACCGGGCCGCGCCGTCGGCGCCGGCCGTCGAGGGCCCGAAGGAGGCACACGCGTCGATGCGCGTCGGGGTCTTCTCGCTCCGCCAGATCGTCGACTCGGCGGTGACCCGGGCCGAGGCGGAGGCGATCCGCCGCGCCCTCGTCAGCACGCTCGGCAACAAGAGCCACGCGGCGCGGCTGCTCCGCACGAACTACACCACGCTGCACGCCAAGATGAAGCGCTACGGCATCTCCGCGCGGGAGTTCCAGCGTCCGGCGTAGCGCCGTCTCGACCCGACCCGCCATGGCGTCCGTCCACTTCCCCGCCGCGGGCCCGCGGCTTCTCCGGCCCGGCGCGCCACGGGCCCGCGCATGACCACCGGCGGTCTCGGACCGCTGCGCGCGGCGCCGGCCGTCCCCGCTCCGAACGCGTCCACGCCGGGCGCGTGGACGGGCGGGCCGGGCCGGGTGCTGCTCGACGCCCTGCCCGCGATGACCGTCATCGTGGACGACCGGGGCATCATCGCGGCCGCCAACGAGGCCTGGCGGCGCTTCGGCCGGGAGAACGGCGCCGGGCCCGTGGTCGCGGAAGGGGTCGGCCAGGACTACTTCGCGGTCTGCCGCGAGGGCCGGATGGCGGGCTGCCCCCAGGGTGCCCGGGCCGAGGCCGGCATCGCCCGCGTGCTGCGCCGGGAGCTGCCGATCTTCACCCTCGACTACGCGGGCCACGGCGCGGACGACTCGCGCTGGTTCACGCTCACGGTGACGCCGCTGGAAGGCGGCGGCGTGGTCATCGCCCACTCGGACATCACGGAGCGGCGCCGCGTCGAGATGTCGGCGGCCGCCCTCATCGAGACCGGGCGCGAGCTGGCCTCCGGTCTCGAGCCGGCCCCGGTGGCCCGACAGATCGCGACCTCGGTGGTCCGCGTCTTCGACGCCCGTCACGCCACGCTCTATCGTCTCGAGCGGGAGGCGGGGCGGCTGGTGTGCATCGCGGCCGCCGGCGCCGGCCACCCGACCGCGTGGCACGGGCGGAGCGTGCGCATCGGCGAGGGTGCGGTGGGTCGGGCGGCGGCGGAAGAGCGGAGCGTCTGGACGCCGGACATCCTCGTGGATCCGAAGATCACGCTGCCGGACTGGGCGGCCGAGCGGGTGCGCGCGGACGGCTTCCGCTCGGTGCTCGCGATGCCCCTGAAGGCGGGGGAGCGGGTGATCGGCGTGCTGAGCCTTGGCGACGCACCGGGCCGGACCTACACCGAGGACGAGCTGGCCCTCCTCGCCGCGTTCGTCGGCCAGGGCGCGGTGGCGCTGGAGAACTCGGCCCTCTATCTCGAGATCCGGGACGCGCGCGATTTCCTGCAGTCCATCACCGACCACTCCCCGGACGCCATCATCACTACCGACGACCGCGGCCGGGTGACCTACTTCAGCCGAGGGGCCGCCGCGATGTTCGGCTGCCGCGCCGAGGAGATGATCGGCGAGCCGGTGGCCAGCCTCTATCCGGGTGGCCTCGAGGAGGCGCGGGTCGTCAAGCGGCGCCTCGCCGAGCAGGGCCCGCTGCGGAACTACGAGACCGGGTTCCTCGCCCGGGACGGCCGACGCGTCGAGGTCAGCGCCTCGATCGCGATGCTGCGCGACGCGGCCGGCGCGGAGGTGGGCACGCTCGGCGTGCTCAAGGACATCGGCGAGCGCCGCCACCTCGAGGAGCAGCTCCGCCAGTCGCAGAAGATGGATGCGATCGGGCAGCTCGCCGGGGGGATCGCCCACGACTTCAACAATCTGCTCACCGTGATCGCCGGGCGCGCGCAGCTCATCATCTCGCGCCTCCGCCCCGAGGAGCCGATCCACCGAGACGCCACCCTGGTGCGCACCACCGCCGACCGCGCCGCGGCGCTCACCCAGCAGCTGCTCGCGTTCAGCCGCAAGCAGGTGCTCCAGCCGCAGGTGCTGGATCTCAACGCGGTGGTGGCCGGCATGGAGCCGATGCTGGGACGGCTCATCGGTGAGGACATCGACCTGGCGGTGATCCCCGCCACGGGTCTCGGGCGGGTCAGGGCCGATCCGGGTCAGATCGAGCAGGTGATCGTCAACCTGGTGGTGAACGCGCGCGATGCGATGCCCGAGGGCGGCTGCCTCACCGTCGAGACCGCCGACGTGGAGCTGGACGTGGCCTACGCGAGCCGCCACCTCTCGGTGCCGCCCGGGCCCTACGTGATGCTCGCGGTGACCGATACCGGGCTCGGGATGGACGAGCAGACCCGCTCGCGGGTGTTCGAGCCCTTCTTCACCACCAAGGGCCCCGGGAAGGGCACCGGCCTGGGCCTGGCCACCGTGTACGGGATCGTCAAGCAGAGCGGTGGCGACATCAAGCTCTACAGCGAGTGCGGGCGCGGCACCAGCTTCAAGATCTACCTGCCGCGGGTCGCGGAGCCGACGATCCTACCGGCCGAGCCGAGGACGACCCCCACCACCGCGCCGCGGGGCGACGAGACGGTCCTCCTGGTGGAGGACGAGCCGGAGGTGCGGGACCTCGCCCGCGAGATCCTGGAGGCGAGCGGCTACCGCGTGCTCCAGGCGTGCGACCCGCACGAGGCGGTCCTGGTGGCGGAGCGCCACGCGGGTGCCATTCACCTGCTGTTGACCGACGTCATCATGCCGCGGCAGAGCGGGCGGGCGCTCGCCGAGCGGCTACGGCCGCTCCGGCCGGAGCTCCAGGTGCTGTACATGTCGGGCTACACCAACGAGGCGATCATCCGACACGGGGTCCTCGAGCCGGACACCGTGTTCATCCAGAAGCCGTTCACGCCCACCGCCCTCGGACAGAAGGTCCGCGAGACGCTGGACGGGCCGCGGCCCCGGCCCGGGTCAGCCCCGACGCCCGCCTAGGGCCACCAGAGGTAGAGGAAGCGCGGCCCGCTGCCGCCGAGCGCGGCGGCGAACTGGGCCAGGGTGCTCTCCGCGGTCGCCGACGCGAGGGTGCTCGAGTAGAGGTTGGAGCGGTACTCCTTCGGGCGGTGGTACATCACGACCCGCGCCTCGTCGAGCTTCGCTGCGTCCTTGGCCAGCTTGACCACGTCCTCGAGGTATCCGATGCGGTCGATCAGGCCGAGCCGCAGCGCCTGCTCGGCGGTGTACACGCGCCCGTCGGCGAGTGCGCGCACCCGGTCCTCCGGCAGCTTCCGCGATTGCACGATGAGCCCCACGAACCGGCCGTACATCTCGTCGATGATGTTCTGGAAGACGGCCAGCTCGGGCCCGCTCAGAGATCGGAACGGCGAGCCCGCGTCCTTCATCGGACCCGACTTGATCGCGAGCGGCGCGACCCCGATCTTCTCCATCAGCCCTTGCGCGTTCACCGTGACCATGACCACCCCGATGCTCCCGGTGATGGTGGTGGGGTTGGCCACGATGGTGTCGGCGGCGAGCGCCGCGTAGTAGCCGCCGGACGCGCCCACGTCCATGATGGCCGCGATGACCGGGATCTTGCGGCGCTGCTTGAACGCCAGGATCTCGTGGTAAAGGATGTCGGAGGCGGTGATGGTCCCTCCCGGGCTGTTGATCCGCACGATGAGCGCACGGACGTGCTCGTCCTTCTCGGCCTTGGCCAGCTCCTCCCGCACGCGGGCCAGGAGCGGCACCCGCGGCGGCGGCGCCCCCAGCGAGAAGCTCGGCAGGTCCTCGGCGAGCGTGCCCGAGAGGTCGAGGAGCAGGATTTTGCTCGACCCCTTGCCCTCCACCGTCTCTTCCTCGAGCGGCCGGATCTTGGGCTGGAAGTCGAGGGTGACCAGCGAGCAGCCGGCCAGGGAAGATACCGCGAGTGCGAGAAGCACCGCCAGGATCAGCGAATGGAGTCGACGCATGGCTGCAGTATACGGGGCCGAGCCGGACGGGCCTAGCTCGAGCGGCGGTGGAACTCCGGGCAGACCTGCTCGCCCACGAGCGCGAGCTGCTCGAGCATGCGATCGGGCGGGCAGAGCGGGCGCAGGATGAACTTGGAGGCGCCCGCCTTCACGTACTCCTCGACCTTCTCGATCAGGCGCCCGGCCGGGCCGAAGGCGGTGCACTGGCGCATGGTAGCCTCGTCCACGCGCCCGCGCGGCACGTAGGGCTGGGCCAGGGCCAGGGCGGTCGCCTCCGAGTCTGCGATCGCGTAATTGATCAGGGTGCCGAAGTGATCCTCCGGCACCTGCCGGCCCGCCGCGGCGGCCAGGTCGTGGACCTTCTGGACCCCGGCCCGCATCTCGTCCGGCGTGATGAAGGAGGGGATCCAGCCGTCGCCGAGGCGCGCGGTGCGCCGCATCGCGGCCTCGCTCTTGCCCCCGATCCAGATCGGCGGCGGCGTTTGCCAGGGCTTCGGGAAGATCGAGACCCGGTCGAGCTTGTAGAAGTCGCCCTGGAAGGTCACCTCGTCCTGGGTCCAGAGCATCCGCATCACCCGGATCGCCTCGTCGGTGCGCCGACCGCGCTCGGCGAACGGCACCCCGGCCGCGTCGAACTCGCGCGGCAGCTCCACTCCTACTCCCACCGCGGGGAAGAGGCGCCCCTGGGACAGCCAGTCGACGGTGGCCATCTCCTTGGCCGCCACCACCGGCGTGCGATAGGGGAGCACCACCACGCTGGGCCCGAACTTGAGCCGGGTGGTGCGCGCGGCGATCGCGGCGAGCGTGGTCATGACCTCGGGAACTGGCGCGGGGGAGGAGAGCCGATCCGAGAGCCAGATCGAATCCACGTCGCTCCGCTCCAGCATGTCGCAGAGCGTCCACAGGAAGGCGGCGCCGGCGCGGCCGGGCGGCCACGGTCCCGGCATGATGCCGACGCGGTACTTGACCGTCATGGTGCGGCATCGTACGCGCCGGTGCCGGAGCCGTCAAGGCGAGTGGCTCGATCGCAAGAGTTGACAGGAAGGCCCCCGACGCGTCAGGGTCGAATCACGCGCTGCGCCGAGGCAGCGAGGCGGTGCGGGAGGAGGAGTCGGGTGAGCGGTCACGATCGACGGGCGTTTCCGAGGGCGGCGGCGGCCTGGCCGGCCACGGTGGAATCGGCGGACGGCCGCGTGGTGTCCGGCGAGGTCGTCAATTTGAGCCTGTCCGGGATGAAGGTGCGGTCGGACACCGACGCGGCGGTCGACAGCATCGTCACGGTACGGGTGACGCTGCCCGGCGACGCGGGACGTCTCGAGATGGTGGGCACCGTCGTGCGACGCGACCGGGAGAGCATCGGCGTCGCGTTCCTCAAGATGTCCGACTCGCCGGCCGGCCGCGTCACGCCGTTCGTCTCGCGCAGCGATATGCGCCGACGCTTTCCGCGGGTGCCGGTGAGCCTGCCGATCCGGGTGGAGGGAGGGTCGGCGGGGACCGCCAACGGCCACACCGTGGACCTGAGTGGCTCGGGCGGCCGCGTGGTCACCGATCAACCCCTCGTCGAGGGCGACGTGGTGGTCATCGAGCTGCCGGCCCGGCCCGGGCTCGATCGCCTACGTCTGCCCGCGCTGGTGTGGGAAGCGTACGAAGGCGGCGCGGTACTCGTCTTCGCCAACCTCGACTCCCGGGAGTTCACTCGGCTCCAGGAGTACATCGCGAGCTGCCAGTCGCGCGGCTCGCGACCGACTTCCGTTTGACAGCCCCGGGACCCACGAATAGAATGAACCGCGGTTCATCTCTTCCCATGCGTGATCCAGACAAGCCCCAGCAGATCATCGAGGCCGCGGTTCGGGTCTTCGCGCGACAGGGTTATTTCAACTCGCGGGTGTCGGACATCGCGCGTGAGGCGGGCATCGCCGCCGGCACGATCTACCTCTACTTCAAGACCAAGGAAGACATCCTCATCACGCTGTTCCGCGAGAAGATGGCGACGTTCGTGGCGTCCCTGCGTTGCGCCATCAGCGACGAGCCGAACGCGGTCGCCAAGGTTCGTCGCCTCGTCCATCTCCACTTCCACATGCTGGAGGAAGATCCCGATCTCGCCGAGGTGGTGCAGATCGAGCTGCGGCAGGGCCAGAAGTTCTTCCGGGGCGCCTCCAGCCAGGAGGTCGCGGCGTACTTCGCCCTCATCGGCTCCGTGCTCGAGGAAGGCGTCGGCCAGGGACACTTCAAGGCCGACCTCCCGGTGAAGGTGGCCACCAAGATGCTCTTCGGCGCCATGGACCAGGTGGCCACGTCCTGGGTCCTCGGCAAGCGCGGCTACCGGCTCGCGGACACCGCTCCGGCGGTGGCCGACCTGTTCCTGCAGGGCGTGGCCGCCCGCCCCTAGCTTCCCACGCAAGAGGAGAGTCCACCGATGGCGTACGAGACCCTCATCCTGACCCGCGAGGAGCGCTTCGCGATCATCACCCTGAACCGACCCCCCGCGAACGCGATCAGCGAGACGCTCATGCGCGAGCTGAACGCGGCGCTCTCCGAGCTGGAGTCCGACGACGGCGTGCGCGCGGTGATCATCACCGGTGCGGGCGACAAGATCTTCTGCGCGGGCGCCGACCTCGGCTCGGCCTTCCAGGGCGCGGACGTGGGCACCTTCATCCGCTTCGGCAACAGCGTGGTCCGGCGCATCGAGCGCTTCCCCAAGCCGGTGGTGGCCGCGATCAACGGCCACGCCCTGGGAGGAGGCTGCGAGATCGCCATGGGCTGCCACATCCGCATCCTCAAGGAAGGCGCGCGAATGGGGCAGACCGAGTCGAACCTGGGCATCATCCCGGGCTTCGGCGGCACCCAGCGCTACCCGCGCCTCATGGGCCGCGGCCGGGCGCTCGAGCACCTCATCCTGGGGACCCAGGTGTCCGCCGAGGAGTGCTACCGGACCGGGCTCGTCAACCGGCTGTCGAAGGAAGGCGAGACGCTCAACGACGCCCGCGCGCTCGCCCGGGAGCTCGCCAAGCGGCCGCCCATCGCCACCCGGCTCATCATCGAGGCGGTGGACGACGGTCTCCAGGCCCCGATCGATCAGGCCATCGAGATCGAAGTGCGTGCTTTCTTACACACGCTGCGGACCGAGGACGCCGGTGAGGGCATCCAGGCCTTCTTCCAGAAGCGGCCCGCCGAATTCAAGGGCCGCTAGGTGGATTCTTAAGTGGACCTCGGTATCGCCGGGAAGACCGCGCTGGTGACCGGCGGGGCCCGGAGCCTCGGCAAGCAGGACGCCCTCACCCTGGCATCGGAAGGCTGCCGGGTGATCGTGCTGGATCTCAACGCGGACGGCGCGGCCGAGACCGCGAAGGAGATCACGGACGCGGGGGGCACCGCGCGCGGCTACGCGGCCGACATCACCGACCGGACCGTCCTGGCCGAGGTGCTCGAGCGCGCCGAGCGGGAAGTCGGCCCCGTCGACATCTGCGTCAACAACGCGGGGTGGATCTACACGATGGGCCAGCTCAAGGACGCCGTGGACGACGACTGGGACCTGAACCTCCGCATCAACCTCACCGGGACCTACAACGTCACCAAGCTGGTGTTCCCGGGTATGCGCGAGCGCCGATGGGGGCGGGTGATCTGCATGGCCTCCATCGCCGGGCTCATGGGTGGGTTCGGGCAGACCGCGTACTCGACCAGCAAGATGGGCGTCATCGGCTTCGCCAAGTCGGTGGCGCTCGAGGGGGCGCGGTACAATGTCACCTCGAACGTGATCGCCCCCGGGATCGTGGGGCCGAACGCGAACATGTCGCCGCTGTACGACCGCATGGTCAAGCGGGTGGCCATGCAACGGGAGGGGCAGCCCGAAGACATCGCGAGCGCGGTGGCGTTCCTGTGCTCGGAGCGCGCGCGCTACATCACGGGGGCCGTGCTCACCGTCACCGGGGGCATGGACCTCTTCACCTTCTAGGAAACGCTCGACACCGGAAAGGAGCAGCGGTCATGCCGACAGTGAAGGAGACCTTCGACAACATGGCGTCCCGGTTCCGCGCCGACAAGGCCGCGGGGGTGAACGCCACCATCCAGTACGACATCACGGGGGATCAGGGTGGGACCTGGAACGCGGTGATCAAGGACGGCGCCTGCAACGTGAGCCAGGGCGCGGCGACCAGTCCCAACCTCACCCTCACCATGTCGTCGCAGGACTGGCTCGACATGACCGGGGGCAAGCTCTCCGGGCAGATGGCCTTCATGTCCGGGAAGCTCAAGCTCAAGGGCGACATGGGCCTCGCCATGAAGGTGGGAAGCCTCTTCCAGGTCTAGCCGTCGGCGCCGCCCCGGCCCCTTCCCCTCGTCCGGGGAGGGCCGGGGGCCGGCGGGGTCGGCTGACGCGCAGGGTTGACGCGAAGCGTCACGACGCGCTAGGATAGGAGCCATGAAGGACGAGCTCTTCACGATGATGGGAGAGATGCCGGCGGTGTCGCCGGAGCTGTTGGCGCGGATGCGGGAGGAGGCCAACCGCAATCTCCTCCGCCTGAAGCACTTCAGCGAGATGGTGATGAACCCGAAGGAGCCCGAGGTCGGGCCGACCCCGCGGCAGCTGGTCTACCGGACCAACAAGTCGCGCCTCTGGCGGTACGAGTCGAAGCGCACGGTGCGCACCCCGCTCCTCTTCGTGCCCAATCTCGGCATCAGCCGGCCCTACATCTTCGATCTCATGCCCAAGGGCTCGTTCGTCGAGCACATGACGGGGCAGGGCTTCGACTTCTTCCTGGTGGACTGGGGAGTGTTCGGCGAGGAGGACAACGGCCTCACCGTCGAGGACGCGGTGACCAAGATCCTCCCGCGGCTGGCCCGGAAGGCGCTCGAGGCCTCGGGCGCGTCCGAGATGTCGGTGCTCGGCTACTGCATGGGCGCCCCGCTCTCCGCGAGCTTCGTGGCCACCCATCCGGACTTCCCGCTGAAGAACTACGTGGACATGGCGGGCCCCATCGACTTTGCCCACGTGGGCCTGTTCGGCAAGTGGCTGGACGCGAGCGTCTTCGACGTGGACAAGTACGTCGACACCCTTGGCAGCATCCCGGCCGAGATGGTCAAGATGGGCTTCAAGCTCCTCAAGCCCACCATGGATCTCAACACCAATCTGAATCTCTGGTGGAACCTCTGGAACCCGGACTACGTGGCCGGCTTCAACGCGCTGAACAAGTGGGCTAACGAGTACCTGCCGTTCCCGGGAGAGTTCTTCCGCCACTGGGTCAAGGACTTCTACCAGCAGAACCGCCTGATCAAGGGCGAGCTGGTGATGGCGGGTCGCCGGGTGGACCTGCGGGAGATCCGCTGCCCGGTGTTCGCGGTGGGGGCCAAGGAGGACAACATCGCGCCGCCCGCGTGCGTGAAGCCGCTCATCGACGTCGTGAGCACGCGTGACAAGGAGTACGTGGAGCTGCCGGGAGGACACATCTCGCTGATCGCCGGACGCGGCGCCTCGGTGCATTGCTGGCCGAAGGTGGCGTCCTGGCTGGCCGCGCGGTCGTAGCCGCGGCCGGGAGGAGGACGTCATGGCCGACAACACCAGCCAGCAGCTGCTCGACATGTGGAAGCGCCAGGTCGAGGAGGGCACCCAGGCCTGGCTCCGGATGATGGGGCAGGGGCCGGCGGCCGCGACGCCTCCCATGGATCCGCAGGCCTTCTGGCGACCGTTCATGGACCAGGGCATGGCCGCCTGGTCCAAGGTGATGACGCAGGGAAGCGCGCCGTCGCCGGACCTGATGGCCCAGTGGAAGCAGTTCCTCGATCAGTGGATCGCGGCGTGGTCGCGCGTGCTGGAGCAGGCGATGGGCACCGACACCTTCGCCAAGATGATGGGCAAGCAGCTCGAGGGCTTCCTCAACGTCTCGGGCCCCGTCAAGAAGGCGGCGGAGCAGCAGATCGATGCCTCGCTGGCCGGCCTCGGCATGCCGTCGCGCGCTCAGGTCGTCGCGCTCGCCCGTCACCTGGCCCAGGTCGAGGAGAAGATCGACGGGCTCGAGGACAAGCTGGACCGGGCCCTCCGTCGTCTCGACGGCGGGGCCGGGCGCCCGGAGCGCGCATGATCGGCCTGACGATGGACGCGATCGCGGTGGGCGACAGCGCCCAGATCACCCGGCGCGTCGGTGACGGCGACATCGCCTCATTCGTGGATGCGGTCGGGGACTACAACCCGGTGCACTCGGACCGGGCGTACGCGGCGGCGACGGTGTTCAAGGAGCCGATCGCGCCCGGGATCTGGACCGCGGGCCTCATCTCCGCCGTCATCGGCACCCGGCTACCGGGCCCCGGCGCGATCTACCTCTCCCAGGACCTCAAGTTCCTCAAGCCGGTGAAGTCGGGCGATTCGATCTCGGCCCGCGTCGAGGTGATCGAGGTCAACCGCGAGAAGAACCGGATCCGCCTGCGGACCGTCTGCACCAACCAGCGGGCCGAGGACGTGCTGACCGGCGAAGCGGTCGTGATGCCGTCGCGCACCCCGATCGACTACGCGCGGCCCGCCCAGTCGATGAGCGCGCTCGCGCTCTGGACGCTGCAGCCCCTGGCGTGGATGGCCCAGGGCGCCACCATCATGGGCATGCTCGGCCTCTCCGCGCTCTCCGCCGCGACGCCCGCCGCGGCCTCTCGCCCGCGCCCGAAGTAGCGGTCGTCGTCGCGCCTCGCGTTCGCGCCGCGCGCGGCCCGCGCGCCTTGTCGGGGCTAGACCGCGGTGCTAGACTGACTTCGATCATGGCGTACGTCATCAAGCGCTACTCCAACCGCAAGCTCTACGACACGCAGGAGAGCCGCTACGTCACGCTCGAGGAACTCGAGGAGCTGATCCGAGCCGGCCGGGAGATCTCGGTGGTGGACGTGTCGACCGGCGAGGACCTCACGTCGGTCACCCTTGCGCAGATCATCCTCGAGAACGAGCGGAATCACCGCGCCACGCTGCCCACCGCGTTCCTGCATCAGCTCATCAAGCACGGGGAGGCCTGGCAGGACTTCGTGCAGAAGTCGCTCCGCTCGAGCCTCGAGGGACTCATGACCAGTCAGCGCGAGGCCGATCGCGTGCTGCGGGAGTGGGCCTCGCGCGCTGGGTGGCAGACCGTCGCGTCCCCCGCCCCCGAGCCCGCGAAGGCGGAGAAGCGCGCCGACACCGCGGAGGCCGACGTGCTCCGCGAGGAGATCTCGGTGCTGCGCGAGCAGCTGCGCGCCCTGGAAGAGCGGCTCGAGAAGAAGCGCGAGAAGTAGCAGCGCGGGCCGGGTCGGGCGGTCCCGACCCGCGCTCCGATGGATCAGGCGAGCGGAGTGTAGAGCGACTTCACCTTGCCGGCGAGCTGGACGAACGTGGCCTGGATCTCCTGCCCGGCCCGCTCGGTGGTCACCTGGAGGCGCTCCGCGGATCGGGTCACGGCCTGCGCGGTGCCCTCGAAGAGCCGGAAGGTCTTCTGCGCGGTCTCCACCGACTCGAGCGCCCCCTTCTGGTAGGCCCCGAGCGGATCGCGGGTCGCTTCCTGCATCGCGCCCTGTCGACGCATCAGGTAGGCCTGGCCGTCCTTGGCCGCCTCGAGCGCCGAGGACTGGATCTCGGCGTACAGGCGCACGCCCTCCTTCGCGGTGCTCGCGGAGAGATCCACGAGCTCCCGGAGGACTTTCTGGTTGGCGTCGGCCCACACGGAGAAGGCCTCGACGGTGCGGCCGGTCAGCTCGGCCATCAGCTCGCTCATCTGCATGGGGTTGGTCATCGTCTCGCTCCTGGATGTCGATTCGACCACGACACGCTTGAAGATAACGCAGTGCGTAATCACGGTCAAGCGTTTTATCGCGTCGCGTTACGACGCTCGTGCTATACGGGTAACCTCTTGAAACTCATTGCGAACTGGTGATCCGACCGATGTCTCTCGCCCACCTGGCGGAAGAGAGCCTCGACAAGTACGGCGAGTACGTCGCGCTGGCCTTCGAAGGACGCCGATACACGAACCTGGACCAGCAGCGGGAGGCCTCCCGGCTGGCCCACGCCCTGCGCCGGCTGGGCGTCGGCGTCGGGGATCGCGTGGTGGTGATGCTGCCGAACTGCCCGGAGGTGACCCAGAGCTACGGGGCCATCCTCAAGTGCGGGGGCGTCATCGTGCCGGTCATCTTCCTGCTGGGCGATCGGGAGGTCGCCCACATCCTGGCCGATTCCGAGGCGAAGGTGGTGATCACCGCCGCCGACATGCTCTGGAAGGTCGAGGCGCAGATCGGGGTCCTGCCCACGCTCTTGCACGTCCTCCTCGTGGACGGCGGCGGGGACGGCCAGACCCGCTCGCTGGCCGCCGAGAAGGCGGGGGAGTCGGACGCCTTCCCCACGGTCGATCGCCGCCCCGACGATCTCGCGGTGATCCTCTACACCTCGGGGACCACCGGGGTGCCCAAGGGAGTGGCCCTCTCTCACGACAACCTCGAGTCCAACGCGCGGGCGGCCGCCTCGCTCAACGAGCTCGGCCGCGAGGACTGGGCGGTGGCGGTCCTGCCGCTGTCGCACTCCTACGGGCTCACGGTCATGAACGCCGGCCACATCCTGGGCTCGCGGGCTGCGCTGCTCCGGTGGTTCAATCCGGAAGCGGTCTTGCAGACCATCCAGGAGTTCCGAGCGGCTTCGATGTCGGCGGTGCCCACGATGCTGATCTACCTGCTGAACTTCCCGGAGGCCCATCGCTTCGATACCCGCTCGATGCGAGTCTGGGGCTCCGGAGCGGCTCCACTGCCGGTCGAGATCGTGGAGCCGTTCGAGCGGAAGTTCGGCGGCCGGATCCTGGAGGGCTACGGCCTCACCGAGGCCTCGCCGGTGGTGTCGGCCCATCGCCTCTCCGGCCCGCGCCGGATCGGCTCGGTGGGCCGCGCGATCCCCGGCGTCGAGATCTCGATCCAGGACGATCTGGACCGGCCGCTGCCCGCCGGCGAGCTGGGCGAGGTGTGCGTCCGCGGGCGGAACGTCATGGTCGGCTACTACCGCAATCCGGAGGAGACCGCGCGGACGGTGCGGGCCGGATGGCTCCACACCGGGGACATGGGCCGGCTCGACGACGACGGCTTCCTGTTCATCATGGAGCGCAAGAAGGACCTCATCATCCGCGGCGGCTTCAACATCTACCCGCGCGAGGTCGAGGAGGTGCTCTACGCCCACCCCAAGGTGGCGGAGGCCGCGGTGGTCGGCATGAAGGACCCTCTCATGGGAGAGGACGTGCTCGCGTTCGTGGTGCTCCGCAGCGGCGAGCGCGCGTCCGCGGAGGAGATCGGCGCGTTCTGCGAGGGCCGGCTCGCCCGCTTCAAGTGTCCGAAGCGGATCCGCTTCGTGGAGTCGCTGCCGAAGAGCCCGATCGGCAAGATCCTGCGCAAAGAGCTCCGCACCCACACGTGAGGAGGCGACCATGGCCCACGTGACGCTGGCGAGCATGTTCTGGCACCGGGTGGAGAAGGACGGCGACCGAGCGGCGCAGCAGTGGAAGGAGGGCGGCGCCTGGCGCACCCGTAGCTGGCGCCAGGTCGGGGAGATCGTGCGCGAGCTGGCCACCGGTCTCCTCGCCCTCGGCCGCCGCAAGGACGAGGCGGTCGGCATCCTCTCCGCGAGCCG
>JBGQHJ010000095.1:0-19817 GCA_041497895.1 Methylomirabilia bacterium | reverse complement strand
GTCCAGAGCTCGGTGGAGCCGTCCTCGGACACGGTGGCGAGGGCCGCGTGCGGCTCGATGTAGCCCTGGTGCACCGGGGCGGTCTTGAACTCCCGCTCGATGACGAGGTCGGCCTTCTTGAATCCGGCCTCCACGTCGCCCAGCTTGATCTCGACGCGCTTGGCGATGTTCGAGGGCTTGTCGGGCTTGGGCTCGACGCCGACCGTGAAGAGGTCGTCGTGGAGCAGCGGGGCGTCCGGCCGCATCGCCTCGACCACGTCGATCACGTGCGGGAGCACCTCGTACTTCACGTCGATCAGCTTGAGCGCGCGCCGGGCGATCGCTACGCTGGTGGCGGCCACCGCGGCCACCGCGTGGCCCTCGTAGAGGGCCTTCTCGCGGGCCATCACGTTCCGCACCACGTCCTTGTAGTTCATCATCATCTCGCCGGCCGGGATGAACTCGGACGGCTGATCGGCGAAGTCCGCGCGGGTGATGACCGCCTTCACTCCGGGCAGCGCCTCCGCCTTCGAGGTGTCGATCGAGACGATGCGCGCGTGCGGGTGCGGGCTGCGCAGCACGCGGCCGATGAGCTGGCCGGGCAGGTTGAAGTCGGCCCCGAAGCGGGCGCGCCCCGTCACCTTGTCCAGGCCGTCCGGTCGGATCGTGCGCGTGCCGACGTAGTGCTGCCCGTTCGCCTGGGAGTGCCCGTTCGTCTCGGCCATATCTATCCCTTTCTCATCGTGGCCGCGGTTTCCATCACCGCGCTCACGATCTTGTCGTAGCCCGTGCACCGGCAGAGGTTGCCGGCCAGCCAGTAGCGGACCTCCGTCTCCGTCGGGTCGGGCGACCGCTCGAGCAGGGCCTTGGAGGCCACCAGCACGCCCGGCGTGCAGATGCCGCACTGGAGCGCGGCGCTCTTCAAGAACTGCTGCTGCAGCGGGTGGAGCGATTCGCCCTTGGCCATGCCCTCGATGGTCTCGATCTTGCGCCCGCTCACCTCGCAGCCGAGCACGAGGCACGAGCAGACCAGGCGGCCGTCGAGCATGACGCTGCACGCGCCGCAGTCGCCGGAGGAGCAGCCTTCCTTGCTGCCGGTCAGATTGAGCGTGTCGCGCAGCACGTCGAGCAGCGTCTCCTCCGTCTCGCAGAGGAACTCCACCGCGTCGCCGTTCACCGTCGCCTCGATGTGATGCTTGGCCATCAGTTGCTCCTCGCCCGGTCCAGCGCGATCAGGGCCGCCCGGCGCGCCAGCACGCCCGCGACCTGGATTCGGAATTCGATGGTGCCCCGCTTGTCGTCGATCGGCCGGCAGGCCGCCCGCGCCGCCGCCTCGAGCCGCTCCTGGGCCGCCGCGTCGAGCCGGCTGCCCACGATGGCCTGCGCGGCCTCCGGGACGAGCAGCACCCGCGCGGCCACCGCGCCCAGGGACACCCGGGCCGCGGTGACGATGCCGGCGCCGTCGACGGTCAAGCTTACCCCCGCCCCCACCACCGCGATGTCCATTTCCGTGCGCGGGATGAAGCGCAGGTAGGCGTCGCTCGAGCGGGCCGGCCGGGGAGGCAATAAGAAGGACGCGACGATCTCGCCCTTCTGGAGCGCCAGCTTCCGGGGCCCCAGCATGACGTCCTCCACCGGGAGGTCGCGCTTGCCCCGGGGCCCGGCCAGGGTGGCCACCGCTCCCGCCGCGATGAGCGCGGGCACGCTGTCCGCCGCCGGCGAGCCGTTGCAGAGGTTGCCGCCCAGGGTGGCGCGCCCCTGCACCTGGGTCGAGCCGATGAGGTTCGCGGCCTCGACCACGCCGGGCCACACCTTCTTGAGCCGCGCGTGCTCCTTCAGCTCGGCCCCCGTCACCGCGGCGCCGATGCGCCAGCCGCCCTTCTCCTCGGTGACCGCCCGGGTCTCGGCGATCTTCTTGATGTCGACGATCAGATCGGGGTCGAGGATATCGGCCCGCATCTGGACCAGGAGGTCGGTCCCCCCCGCCAGCACGCGCGCCTCACCCTGGGCCCCCGCCAGCAGGGCCACCGCCCCTTCCAACGAATCCGGTGCCTCGTATCGCATCAGTCGGGTTCCACCCTCTCTTGTCTGGGGTCTCTATGCGCCGCTGGACATAATACCCCAAGCGACCGGGGCCGCGTCAGGGCCGCCGGAGCTTCAGGTCCTCGTAAGGAGACATGTAGAAGCCGGGGATCGCGGTGGCCATGATGTCCTCCACCCGGGGCCCGACCCCGATCGGAAACCCCAGGTGATAGACGGGGACCTGGGTGACCTGCTCCTGCAGGATGCGCTGGAGCTGGTGGAGCAGGGCCTCGCGCTTCTTCCGGTCCAGCTCGCCGGCCTGGCGCCGGAAGAGATCGTCGACCTCGGGCAGCGAGCCGAACGCGAAGGCGCCGTTCTTCGTGACGAACGACTCGAGCCGCGTGGCCGCGTTGCCGGAGACGCCGCTGATGGTGAGCACCACGCCGTGCAGCTTCTTCTCGCGCCACGACGTCATGAACGCGCCGCGCTCCATGCTGCGCATGCGGGTCCGGATGCCGACCGCCTGCAGCCACCCCTGGATGGTCTCGCCCATCGAGTTGTAGGGCGGGAACGGGGTCAGCTCGCCGCCGTCGAAACCGCTCGGGTACCCGGCCTCGGCGAGGAGCTGGCGGGCGCGGGCCGGATTGTACGCGGGCGGCGCCACCGGCAGGGCGAACTCGAACTCGCGCGGGACGATGCTGCCGGTGGGACGCGAGAGCCCCAGCGTCTCCGCCTCGTTCAGGGCCTGGCGGTCGAGGGCCAGGCTCGCGGCCAGCCGCACGCGCTTGTCGGCCCACGGCGACTTGGGATCCCACTGGTCCGGGAAGTCGAGCCAGAAGATGCCGAGCAGCGGCGCGGCCAGGCGCAGGCCGGGCGTCCGTTTGACCTCCTGCGCGGTGGGGCCGCTCAGCAGCATGGCCAGGTCCACCTCGCCGCTCTTGAGCGCCGCCGCGCGCGTGGTCTCGTCGGGGAGGCTGCGGAAGATTATTCTCTTGATGGACGGTTGCTTTCGCCAGTAGCCGTCGAACGCCTCCACGACCAGCTCGACGCCCGGGTTGAAGCTCACGAACTTGTACGGCCCGGCCCCGACCGGCGCCTTGCGGAAACCGTCCTCGCCCACGCGCTCGAAGTAGGCCTTCGGCACCACCCAGCCCGCGCTCGCCACGAACGTGCCGTAGAACGCCGGGAAGTCGGGCCAGGCCTCCTTGAACACGAACCGCACGCGGCTCGGGCCGAGCACCTGGATCTCCTTCACGCCGTCCTTCAGGACCTTGGCCGCCCCGCCGCGGTAGCGCTCGAACGAGAACTTCACGTCCTCGGCGGTCACCGGGTCGCCGTTGTGGAACCTGGTCTTCCGCAGCGTGAACTCGGCGCTCGTCATGTCCTTGGCCATGGACCACGACTCGGCCAGGCTCGGGGCCGAGGCCTTCCCCGCGGTGGGCCGGAGCAGCCCGTCGTGCAGCGCGGCCAGCATGAGATAGGGCGTGATCGTGCTCTCGCCCTCGGCCGGATCGAGCCACCGCGTGACCGGGCTGAAGTGCATCGCGATGGTCAGCGTGCCCTCGGGCGCGGCCGCGGCGAGGCCGGCGGTGGCCAGCCAGAGCGTCGCGCAGAGGAAAGCGATCAGGGTGTGCATGACCGGGCGGAGGGCATTCTAGTGCAAGCCGGCCGAGCGCACAAACCCCCCGGGCGCCTCACCGGGCCAGGTAGCGGTCGAGCAGGGTGCGGAATTCGCCGGCCACGATCACGCCACCCATCAGCTCGTCCGTCTCCAGGAAATAGGACCGGCCGAGCGTGGTGCCGTCCGTGAGCCAGAACGTGAGCCAGTAGCGTGGCTCGCCCGCCGCGTGCGCGAGCGGGCGCCGGGTCGTCCCGCGCACGATCATGCCGACGAGCGCGTCCACGTCCTCGCGCGCCGCGATCAGCGCCGGCTTCCCGGACGCTTCCGGGGTCGGCTCGCCGCGCCACACCTCGATGGTGCGAACCTTGCCCGCGATGTCGAAGAGCGCGCCCCCGACCCGCGCGCGCGGGTTGCGCCAGGCCTGGTAGAGATAGATGTGATCCCTCCACACCGCGGCGAGCCGGAACTCGGTCGCGTACCCGCGCACCGCGTACACCCGGGTGCCGGCGGGCAGGAAGGCGGCGCCCCCGTCCAGACCGTACGCGCAGTTGCGACTGTCCTCGCCGATCGAGCAGGCGACGGTCGCGAACTCCATCCCGAGGTCGTCGCGCGTCAGCGTCCGGCCCGGCTCGTCCGCGAAGCGGATGTAGTCGATCTGGTCGAAGGTGACGAAGTCGAGCAGGCTCACGGTGCTCGGCGAGCCGGCCTGCGCGACCCGTCCGAGCACGACGAGCCCGAGCGCCACCGCGAGGACCCCGGGCAGCCAGTCTCTCCTCCACATCGAGTGACCGGCATCATAGGGCAGGGCGCGCCGGGCGCACAACTCCCGGCCCTCAGCGGGAGGAGCCCGGGCCTGGCCAGGTGGCCGAGTGCGCCCGCTGCGGCCGGCGGCGGGCCGACCACCGGCCGAACAGCCTGGCGCCCACCGCCGCGTCTTCCCTGGCCGCCCGATCCTCCGGATGAAGCTCTACGGGGCGCACTCCGAGCACACGGATCCTGGTCGCGGTGGTCATCTTCCTGGCCAGCCTGGCCATCCCGTGCCTCGCTGGTCGCGGCGACCGTCGCGGGCAGTCTCGCTTACAATCGGCTGCAGGAGTTCGGCCCGACCATCACGATCACGTTCCGGGACGCGAGCGGAGTGAAGCCCGATCAGATCGAGATTCGCTGGGACGGGTCACGACCATCGAGCTCAGCTCGCATCGGGAGCGCGTGGTGGTGACCGCGCGGCTGCGCCACACCGCCGCCGGGCTCGCGGACTAGCGTGCGACACACCCCCGCCGCGCTGCTGATCCTGGGCCTGCTCGCGACCACCGCCGCCGTCGTCGCGCCCGCGCCGGCCGTCGCGGAGGGACCGAAGCTCGACTGGGAGACCGGCGAGGGCAAGAGCTACGCGATCCCCGCCCTCGAGGTCGGCGGCTTCATCTTCGGGATGAACCAGTTCAACCGGCACTTGGTCGACTCCGAGGAATACGGGAGCGACTTCCACTCGATCGGCCGGAACCTCAGCAACCCACTGGTCATCGACAGGGACCCGTTCAGCATCAACCAGCTCGGTCACCCCTACCAGGGCAACATCTACTTCGGCTTCGCGCGGTCGGCCGGCCTCGATTTCTGGCGATCGCTGGCCTACAGCCTGGGTGGCAGCCTGCTCTGGGAGACGGCCGGGGAGACCACGCCGGCCTCCCTCAACGACCACATCAACACCGCGATCGGCGGAGCGTTCATCGGCGAGGCCGCGTTCCGGATGGCGAGCCTGCTGCTGGAAGGCGGCGGCGAGCGCCCGGGCTTCTGGCGCGAGCTGGGCGCGGCGATCCTGTCGCCGCCTGCCGGGTTCAACCGGCTCGCCTTCGGCGACCGGTTCGACCCGGTCTTCCCGAGCCGCGACCCGGAGATCTTCCTCCGCCTCCGGCTCGGGGTGACGCTGACCAACGAGGTGCACAACGACGACCTCAGCAAGCACGTGAAGCGGCAGGACGGCGCGCTCGACTACTCGATCACCTACGGCCTCCCCGGCAAGCCCGGCTACGAGTACAAGCGCCCGTTCGACTACTTCCACTTCGAGTTCACCGCGGTTCCCACGGCTCGCGACATCACCGACGCCATCGAGAACGTGTCGATCCGCGGGCTCCTCGGGGGGCGGCGCTACGATCTGGGCGAGGACTTCCGTGGGGTGTGGGGTGTGTTCGGCAACTACGATTACTTCGCGCCGCAGATCTTCCGAGTCTCCACCACCGCGGTGTCGATGGGCACCGTCTTCCAGTGGTGGCTCACGCGCCACATCGCGCTGCAGGGCACCGCGCTCGGTGGCCTCGGTCTGGGCGCGGCCGGCACCGCCGGCGACCGGGCCGAGCGCGACTATCACTATGGCCTGACCCCGCTGACCATGCTCGCCGGCCGGCTCATCTTCGGCGACCGGGCGATGCTGGAGGCGACGGGCCGCCAGTACTACGTGGCCGGGACGAGCTCGAACAAGGAGAGCGGCGTGGACACCCGAAACTTCACCCAGGATGTCATCCTGCGCGGCAGCGCGGGGTTCACGGTGCGCCTCTGGGGCCCACACGCGATCGGGATCCAGTATCTCGTCTCGAGCCGGAACACCGGCTCCCACGATCTACGCGACCGTCACCAGCTGGTGCAGACGGTCACGATCTCCTACAACTTCCTCGGCCATACCCGCTTCGGCGCGGTGGAGTGGCGCCCCGATCAGTGACCCCCACGCTGGCCAAGATCGTCGCCTTCGGGCTCTTCCTGGCGATCGGCTTTGCGGCGGTCCCCCTGATGCTGCGGCTCTTCGTCTACGGCCAGCGCCGCATCGGCAACGGAGCGGTCCCGATGGTGCGCTTCCTCGCCGACCACCAGACCGGCGTGGTGCTGGCCGTGTGGGCCGTCTTCGCGCTCGGGCTCGCGATCGCCCTGCCCGCCATGATCACCGACGAGTTCTTCGGGCGGCCGGCCAAGCTCTGGCTCGAGGCCCGGCTGCGGGGCACGAGCCGGGGCATCCTGACCGCCAACGTCGGAATGACACTCGAGGACGTACGCCGCCGGTCGACCCTGCCGATGCCCGAGCCTCGCGGCGAGTCGCTGACCGGCTCGAGCCGCCTGGCCGCCGAGGTCGTCTTCGACCTCGACATCGCCGACACCGGCACCCGCCTCGCGGAATGCCGCTACTACTTCATCGTGACGCGCTCGCACGGCGACCGGCACGTGGAGTCGATGAACGTGGGGGTCTCGCCGCACGCGATGACCCGGGAGGAGCACGACGACGAGCGGCGTCGCGTGCAGGAGCGCCTGCGGGCCGACGGGTGGAAGGCGGGGCGGTTCGTCTACCGGACGGCCGAACAGCAGGCGCTGCACGGCGGCAAGACGTCGGAGGCCGACGGCACCTACTGGCTCAGGGGCGAGGCGCTGCTCCACCTGGAGCCCAAGCGCGTGGACGACGAGCAGCGCGGCGAGGATCGGCGCACCGCGGGGCGCTGGATGCTCGCGGTGAGCATCTTCGAGCGCACCGCCTCCAGCAGCTACCCGCGGCTCGACTTCGGCGCGCCCTGACGCGCGTCGTCCGCGCTAGAGCTGCCAGTCCTGGTACCAGGTGGAGTCGGCGCCGATGCCCTCGCGCGCCACCGCGACCTCGATCAGATACGGCCGGTTCTCGCGTGTGATCTTGTCCATGCCGCGCCGGAGCGCCGGCTCCAGGTCCTTCACGGTGGTGACCGCCTCGCCGTCCACTCCCTGCGAGCGCGCCAGCCCCACGTAGTCCACCGCGGGCGCGCTGAGCCAGAGGCCGGGGTACTTGCCCTCGCGGATCATCTTGGCGTCCGGCATCTCGCGCGCCCAGTTGTGGCGCACGATCTGGTAGCTCTCGTTGTTGGAGACGACGGTGAGGATCGCGGTGTTGTAGCGCGCCATGGTCCAGAAGCCGGAGGCGCTGTAGCCGAGCGCGCCGTCGCCCAGGTGCAGGACGACCGGGCGGTCGCGTCCCACCGCGATCTTCGCGCCGATGGCCGCGCCGACTCCGAAGCCGAGCGAGCCGCCGCCGCTGCGCGTCCAGTCCATACCGCCGTGACCGAAGGCCATCAGCGCGGTGCGCGCGGTCGAGCTCTCCTGCACCATGACCGTGTTCCTCGGCAGCACGGAGGCGAGCTGCGCCTCCAGCACCGCCGGGTGCACCGGGATGTCGTGCTCGTGCTCGCGCGCCAGCTTCTCCTCGCGCTCGATCAGCATCGCCGCAAAGGCCCGCACCTTCGAGCGCTGGCGCGGCCCCTTGTCGGAGCCGGGCACGCGGCCGAGCGCCTGGGTGATGGCCTTCAAGGTCTCGGGCAGCTCGCACTGCGCGGCCAGGTCGAGCGGGTAGTGCCGGCCCATCAGGAGCGGGTTCGGCCCGATCTGCATGATGGTGGGCTCGTTCACGCTACCGTGCACCCCCTGGCAGCCCACCAGGAAGATCAGGTCCGGCTCGAGCCCGGTGGTCCTGGTGAAGTCCTTGGACACGGGGTAGTTGCCGCAGAAGAGCGGATGCCGCGTCGGGAAGTTCGGGAAGATCTGGCGGCTCGCGAACACCGGCGCCTCCAGCGCCTCGGCCAGCCGCACCGCCTCGGCCTGTGCGCCCTCGCGCCAGACGTCGTCGCCGAACATCAGCACCGGGCATCGCGCCTCGCCCAGCCGCCGGGCGATCGCCTCCACGGTCGTGGCCCGCGCCGGCCCCGGCCGCTCGATCTGGTAGTGCGCGCCCTCGCCGATCGTCGCCTCGAGCCCTTCCGTATGCAGCAGCTCCGCGCTGATCGAGAGGTACACCGGCCCGGTGGGCGGCGTGGTCGCCTCGCGCAGCGCGCGGATGGTGGCCACGCTGATCGCCTTGGGGTTGGTGTGCACCTGGTAGGCGCAGCGCGCCTCCTTCGTGATGGGCCGCATCGACTCCGCCTGGCTCAACCCGGGGAACGGGGCGAGGCCGCGGTAGTCCTGCAGCTCCGAGGCCCAGTCCCCCGCGATCACCAGCAGCGAGGAGCCGGCCACCTGGGCGTTGAAGAGCTGCCCGGCGAGCTGGTAGGAGCCGCCCATGACGTGGGCGATGACCACGCCGACCTTGCCGCTGACGCGGTGGTAGCCGTCGGCCATCGCGGCCACCAGGCCCTCGTGCTTGCCGACCACCAACCGGTTATCACCATCCTCCGCGATCGCGGCGAACAGGCCCGTCTCCGCCGACCCCGGGTTGGTGAACAGGTACTCCACCCCCGCGTCCTTGAGGGTCTGGAGGAGGAGCATGCCGCCGGTGCCGGTGATCGTCTTGCGCATGGTTGGCCTCGCTAGGTCGTGAGTCGAGAAGCGACCCCCTCACCCTGCCCTCTCCCCCGAGGGGGAGAGGGTGAGATTGGAGTCTAGTGAGCGGCCGCGGCGGTCTCGGGCATGCGGTCCACGACGACCGTCGGGTGCACCGCGGGCGAGTAGATCTCCAGGATCTCGAGGTCGTCGGTGCACTCGAGCTCGTTGTGGACGATGCCGGCGGGCTGGAGCACGCAGTCGCCGGGGCCGAAGGTGCGCTCGCCCTGGCCCTCGTACACGAACTTGATCGTGCCCTTGAGCACGTAGAACATCTGGAAGTCGCACTCGTGCTTGTGCAGGCCGGTTGTGTGGAGATCGTGGGTGTCGCCGCCCTGCTTCACGCGCACGATGTGGGCGCGCATCTTGCCGTGAGTGGCGTCCGCGATGCCGAGGTCGCGGTACTCCATGAAGCTGCGGAGGCCCTGCTGGTAGACCGCGTCCTTGGCCAGGCTGGCGCTGAACTTCTGCTTGGGCTCGCTCATGTCGGTCTCTCCTGTCGTGGTCAGACGGTGCGCTGCAGGAAGCTGGTGGTCAGCGGCCAGGTCAGGTCCGCGTAGTACGGCTGGAAGCCCGCGTTGTCCGGGTGGCGGAAACCGTGGTTGGCGTCGGAGAAGAAGTGCCACTCCACGAGCTTGCCGTTCTGCAGGAAGCTCTGCCAGAGCGGGCCCTGGATGGCCGGCGTCGCGATGTAGTCGAGCCCCGCCGCGAAGACCAGCGACGCGCACTGGAGCGTCTTCGCCAGGTGGAACGCGTGCCGGGGCCGGTGGGAGGTCTCGGGCTCGTCGCGCACCGAGGGGTAGTAGAGGACGATCGCCTTCACCGACGGGTGATCCGCCGCGAACGGGATCAGCAGCCGCCCGCCCATGCAGTGGCCGATGCAGCCGGTGCGCGCGGGGTCGGAGCGCATGCGGTCGATCAGGTAGCGCCAGGCCTCGTCCATCTTGCCGAGGAACTCCTCGTCGCCGTGCTTGGCCTGCAGGTCCGCACCCATGCCGATGTGGGTGGTGCCGGCGATGCCGAACATGTTGAAGAGATCGGGCGCGAGCACGTTGAAGCCGAGGCAGGCGAGGCGGTAGGCGTCGATCTTGTAGTCGGCGGTGACCCCGTGGGCGTGGTGGACCATCAGGATGCCCGGCCGCTGGCCGGGCGCCTCCGGCTGCGCCATGTAGCCGGGGATGCCGTCCTGCTCCTGGGTGAGCATCCTCGCGACGACGTTCATGTCCGCTCCTTGATCGACACGCGCCAGTGGATGCGGTCCTCTTCCGGAGGGTAATCGCCCGCCGCCTTGTGGTACGAGCAGCGATTGTCCCAGATCACGATGTCGCCCCGGCGCCAGTGGTGGGTGTAGGTGCCCTCGGGCTGGATCATGCGCTCGGTCAGCTCGTCGATCAACGCGTCGCTCTCCGCCGCCTCGAGCCCGTCGATGTAGAGGATCTTGCCCGGGTCGAAGTAGAGACCCCGGCGCCCGGTCTCGGGATGCGTGCGGACGATCGGGTGGAAGACCGGGATCCAGTCGCGGTCCTCGGCGTTCAGCAGCGCGGTCGCCTTCCGGCGGCCGCCGTAGGTGAAGGCGCCCTTGCGGCCCTCGAGCCGCTCCTTCAATCGGGCCGGCAGGGCGTCGTAGGCCGCGTACATGCTGGCGAAGTGCGTGTCGCCGCCGCGGCTCGGCACCGCCAGCGCGTAGAGCTGGGTGGCCTTGAAGGGCTCCTCGTCGTAGGCGCCGTCGGTGTGCCAGCCCTCGGCCCCCCGCCGGTAGATCGCCAGGTCGAGCGCGCCGTCGGCGCCGAACTTGTTCACGCCGAGCAGGGTGATCTCGGGGCGCTCCGGGTGGCGCGTCATCTTGGACGGGTGCGGCACCACCTGGCCGAAGCGGCGGCTGTACGCGAGGAACTCGTCGATCTCGAGCGTCTGCCCGGGCACCACCGCCACGTTCCCGTCGAGCCACGCGCGGTAGATCGTCGCGAAGCCCGCGTCGTCCAGCTTCCGCACGTCGACGCCTCGGATCTCGACGCCGATCTGCGGCCCCAGCCGTCGCACCTCGATCACGCGCGTCCCTCCAGGGCCGCCTTCACCCGGTCCGGCCGGAACGGCACGGTGCGAAGGCGCACCCCGGTCGCGTCGAACACCGCGTTGGCGAGCGCTGCGCCCACCGGGGTGGCGGCCGCCTCCCCGGCGCCCAGCGGAGGCTGGTCGAGGCGCTGGATCAGCTCGAACTCGAGCTTCGGCACTTCCGGGAACGTGAGGATGGGGTACGAGGCCCAGTCCACCGTCGTGACGCGGTCGCGGTCGTAGACGACCTCCTCGTGCAGCGCGCGCGAGAGGGTCTGGAGGATGCTGCCCTCGAGCTGGGCCTGCACGCAGTCCGGGTTGATCATGAGCCCGCAGTCCTGGGCCGCCACCACCCGCGTCACCCGGATCCGGCCGGTGGCGCGCTCCACCGTCACCTCCATACCCATCGCCACGATGGTCTCCTCGTGCTTGTAGTGCACGTAGGCGAGCCCGCGCCCGGTGAGCACCCGCGCCCGCCGGTCCACCGGTCGGGGAGACGGCCGCGGCTGCCAGCCCATGCGCGTCGCGACACGCGTCAGGACCTCGATGCCGCGCGGGTTGGAGAGCCGGCGCAGTCGGAACTCCAGCGGATCCACGCGGGCCAGCGCGGCGATCTCGTCGGTGAACGACTCCACCGCGAAGGTATTGGCGACCTTGCCGGGCGCGCGCAGCGGCGAGGTGCGGAGCGGCGCGTCCTCGACCCAGTGCACCACCGCGCTCAGGTTGGCCATCGCGTAGGGCGGGTCCACGTTCTGGTAGATCAGCCCGGTGGCGCGGCCCTGAGTCTGCGGGATCCCGGCCGCGTCCAGGGACACCAGCGGGATGTTCGGGAGGTTGGCGGTGGCGATGGGCAGCCACGCCTGGGTCTCCCACGCGGCCACCTCGCCGTCCTTGTCGACCGCCGCGCGCAGGTCCAGCATCTGGGCGGGGCCCTTGGGATCGAGCCCGTGCTCTTCTTGCCGGCTCCACTGCACGCGCACCGGGCGGCCGACCGCCTTCGAGATCAGCGCCGCCTCGGCGGCCGCGTCGTCGGCCCCGTTGGCCCCGTAGGAGCCCGCGCCGTCCATGTAGATGACGCGCACCCGGTCGCGCTCCGTCCCGAGCATCCGGGCGCACGTGGTCTGGAAGCCGTGCACGTTCTGGGACGCGCTCCACACCGTGACGCGGTCCGCCCGCACGTCGGCCACGGCACAGGACGGCCCGATGGAGCCGTGGGTCTGCATGGGCCAGCGGTACGAGGCCGCGAGCGTGCGCGTCCCCGCCGGCGGCGCGGTCAGGGCGGCCAGGTCACCGCGCTTGGCGATCTCCTGGTCGCGCACGACCCGGGCCGCCCGCATCGCCTCGAACTCCTTCGCGTGATCGGGCAGGCCCGTTCCCGCGCTCCACTGCGCCTTGAGCGCCCGCGCGGCGCGCACCGCGTCCCACTCGCGCTCGGCCACCACCGCGAGGAAGCTCTGGATCCGCACCACGCGCGCTCCACCGAAGCCGGCGATCGACGTCTCGTCGACCGACACCAGCGTGGCGCCGTACGCGGGCGGATGGATCACGCGGGCGTGGAGCATGCCCGGCAGCGTCAGGTCGTGCAGGTACCGATGGTGCCCGGTGATCTTCTCCGGCAGGTCGGGACGGGGCAGCGACTTGCCGATGAAGCGGAACCGATCGGGAGGCTTCAGCGGCGCGGCGGCGTCCACCTTCAGGTTGAACGCGCGGTCGCCGATCAGCTCGCCGTAGCCCACCGACCCGTTGCCGTCCCGGGCGCGCACCACGCCGTCGGCGACCTCGAGGTCGCCGGCCGGCCGGCCGAGCCGCTGCGCCGCCAGGCCGACCAGCGCCTGCCGCGCGGTCGCGGCCGCCCGGCGGAGCTGGACACCACCCCGGGCGACGCCGTAGCTGCCGCCGGTCCCGCCCTGGTTGGGCGTGAGCGCGGTGTCGCCCTCGATCATCGCGATGCGATCGAGCGGGATGTCGAGCTCCTCGCCCACGATCTGGCGCAGCGCGATGCGCCCGCCGGTGCCGAGGTCCACCCGGCCGACGAAGACCGTGACCGAGCCGTCCCGGTGCACCGCCAGCATCGAATCGACCATGTCGGGAGCCAGCGACTTGCCCAGGAAGCGGTCGGCGTCGGGAATCGACTGGGCCCCCGCCCGGCCGAGCCCGTCGAGCCCGGAGCCGACGATCAGCACCCCGCCGGCGGCGAGGCTCGTGGCGAGGAAGCGCCGCCGGGAGACGCGCGAGGCCATCAGCGGCCTCCCGGATTGGCGGCCGCGCGCAGCACCGCTCGGATCACCCGAGCGTGGCTGCCGCAGCGGCAGAGGTTGCCGGCCAGCGCGTCCCGCACCTGCTGCTCGCTCGGCCGGGGCGTCCGGGCCAGGAGGGCGCGCGCGCCCATGACCATGCCCGCGGTGCAGTACCCGCACTGCGCGGCCTGCTCCGCGATGAACGCGGCCTGCACCGGATCGGGGCGCTCGGGCGAGCCCAGGCCCTCGATCGTGACGATCTCCTGCCCCACCACCGACCGCGCCGGCGCGAGGCACGAGCGGACGGCGCGGCCGCCGACCAGCACGGTGCACGCCCCGCACTGGGCGAGGCCGCAGCCGAAGTGGGTGCCCGTCAGCCCGAGATCGCCCCTCAGGACGTACAGCAGCGGGATATCGGGGTCGTCCGTCTCGACCTCCCGATTCGTCCCGTTCACCTTGAGGGTCAGCTTGGCCATCATGCCGTCCTGGGCCGCTCGCTCCGGCCCGCGCTCGCCCGGGCGAGCCACGCCCGATCGCGCGGGGAGGCGCGGCGCGCGAGGCGCCGGCGCACGAGGCGGGTCGCGTCGTCGTAGCGCTCGAGCGCCAGGTAGCATTGCACCATGGTCTCCTCGTAGATCTCCCACTGGGCGTGGCTGCCGCCGATCCGGTGCATCTCGGCCTCGACCGGCTCGAAGTGGCGCAGCGCGCCCGCCGGGTCGCCCGCCGCGAACGCGGCCGTCCCCTGCACCAGCGGCAGCACCACGCTCGCCGCGATCGGGTGGCCCTTGGCCCCGAGCGCCCGCAGGCCATCCATCAGCCGGGCCAGGGCCGCCTCGTCCCCGCACGCCGCGTAGGCGAAGGCGGCGTGCACCTCGCCGAACAGGAAGCCCGGGCGCGAGACCTTCTCGGCCAGGTCGGCCAACGAGCGCCAGGGCAGCGGTTGCTCGCTCGCGCCGTCGAGCTTCACCCTCCAGAGCAGCGCGGTGCCGTCGGTCATGGCCGAGCGCGGATTGCCCGAGCGCAGGATGTCGCGCTCGAAGATGTCGAGCGCATGCGCGTAACGACCCTCGTGCAGCGCGAACATCGCCTGGTGCCAGGCCAGGTGACAGTGAAACGACGCGCGTCGGTCGTAGCCCGCCATCCACTCGTCGAGGAAGGCGGCGCCCGCCTCGATGTCGAGGGTCTCGAAGGCGATGTGGGCCAGGTTGTGCGAGGCGTGCGCGTTGCGCGGATACCGTCGCAGCGAGGCCTCCGAGAGACGCCGCGACTCCTCGAACCGGTCCACCTCGTGGTAGGTGAACGCGAGCGCGGACTGGTACCACCAGTCGTCGCCGTAGGCGGGGGCCAGCCGCTCCATGAAGGCCACCCGGTACTCCTCGCGATCGCTGGCCCCGGCCAGGGCGATGGCGCTGCTCACCTGGTTCACCAGCACCGCGTCGCGCGGAAAGTCCTCCACGTGCTCGTCCGCCAGCGCGAAGCCGCGCGCGCCCTCGCCGCCCACGAAGGCGGAGAGCGCCTCCACGTGCTGCCGCTCGCGCCGGGTGGCGCCGGCCACCGTCTCGTGCGCGCGGGCCATGGCATCGCGCGCGGTCGCCGCGTCGCCCTGCACCAGCGCCATCAGCGCGAGGCCCGCGTGCGCGACCGCCAGGCCGGGATCGGCGCGGAGCGCCTCGGCCATCCGCTCCTCGCCGGCGGGGCCGTAGGCCAGCAGGTGATCCATGCCCTCCTGGAAGCGGTCGAAGGCGACGGGCGAATCGGTGGTGACGGTCAAGCCGTAGCGATCGGTGAATGCCATGAGCGGATCGTCCTCAGACCAGCAGCGCCAGCGGCTCCTCGACGAGGTCCGCGAGCGCGCCCAGGAACTGGGCGCCGCGGGCGCCGTCGACGGCGCGATGGTCGCACGAGAGCGTGAGCACCATGGTCGGCTGCACGGCCGGCCGGCCGTCGACCGGGACGACCCGATCGGCGATGCGGCCCACCGCCAGGATGGCGGCCTGCGGCGGGTTGACGATCGCGTTGAAGGCGTCCACTCCGTACATGCCGAGGTTGCTGATGGTGAAGACGCCGCCCTGGATGTCGGCCGGCCGCAGCTTGCCGGCCTGGGCGCGCGACACCAGGTCCTCGCGCCGCGCGGCGATCTCCTTGAGCCCGAGCGTGTCCGCCCGGTGGAGCACGGGCACCACGAGGCCGTCATCGAGGGCGACCGCCAGGCCGATGTTGACGTCGGCGTGCCGCTCGAGCCGGCCGTCCTTCCAGGAGACCGCCACCCGCGGGTGCTGCGCGAGCGTGGCCGCCACCAGCTTCACGAGCAGGTCCGTGTACGTGACGTGGGCGCCGGTCTGCTTCCGCGCCTTCCCGAGCCACGCCACGAGCCGCGTCACGTTGACCTCGCGCACCAGGTAGAAGTGCGGCGCCGTGGTCCACGACGCGGTCATCCGCTCCGCCATGATCCGCCAGACCGTCCCGACTTCTCCCTCTCCTCTCTGGGGAGAGGGCAGGGTGAGGGGTGGTGGAGCGGCGAGAGGCAGGGCCGGCACGTCCACCGCCAGCACCGCCCCGCCCGGCCCCGAGCCCTTCACCGCCCGCAGATCGACCCCGCGCTCGGCCGCGAGCCGCCGCGCCTTGGGCGACGCGGCCACGAGCCGCCCCGCGGAGCCGTTCGTGGGCGCCGCCACCGTCTTGCGGCTCTCGACGTACGCGAGCACGTCGGCCTTCTCGATCTTGCCGCTCGCGGTCTTCACCCGCGCGAGGTCGACGCCGTGCTCCTCGGCGATGCGGCGGGCGAGCGGGGAGGCCTTCACGCGCGTATCGTCGGCGGGTGCTTCGGCTCTCGCCCCCTCGCCACCGGGCCCCTCACCCTGCCCTCTCCCCGGAGGGGAGAGGGTGGAAGGCTCGCCGACGGCGGCGATGACCGCGATGGTGTGCCCGACCGGGATGACGTCGCCCTCCTGGGCGGTGACGTCGCGGAGCACTCCGGCGGCGGGGGCCTCGATCTCGACCGTGACCTTGTCGGTCTCGATCTCGACGATGGGCTCGCCCTTCCGCACCGTGTCGCCCGGCGCCTTGATCCAGCGCACGACCTTGCCGGTCTCCTGCGCCAGCTCCAGCGCGGGCATGATGACGTTGGTGGCCATCGAGCTACCCTACCCCTCACCCTGCCCTCTCCCCGGAGGGGAGAGGGTGGAAGGGGCCCCAAGGGGGAGAGGGGGACTTATTTGCGGCATAGGGCGCGGGCGGCTTCGAAGACGGTCTGCTCGGACGGCACCGTGAGGTCCTCGAGCACCGGGGAGAACGGCACCGGCACGTCCATGGCGCCCATGCGCCTGACCGGCGCGTCCAGGTAGTAGAAGGCGCCCTCCGCGATGACCGAGGCCATCTCGGCGGTGACGCCGTAGCGCTCGTAGCCCTCGTCCACCACCAGCGCGCGCGAGGTCTTCTTGGCCGAGTCGATCAGCGCCTGCTTGTCGAGCGGCCACGTGGTGCGCGGGTCGATCACCTCCGCGCTGATGCCGGCTTCCTCCAACAGCTTCGCCGCGCCGAGCGCCACCCCCACCATGCTGCTGGTGGCCACGATCGTGATGTCCTTGCCGGCGCGCTTCACCTCCGCGACGCCGAACGGAATCGTGTAGTCGCCCTCGGGCACCGGGCCCTTCACCCGGTACATCATCTTGTCCTCGAAGATGACCACCGGGCTGTCGTCGCGGATGGCGGTCTTCATGAGCCCCTTGGCCTCGTAAGGCCCCGAGGGCAGCGCCACCTTGAGGCCGGGGACGTGGCTCACCCAGGCGTGGAGCGACTGCGAGTGCTGGGCGGCCGAGCGGCGCGTGGCCCCGAGCGTGGTGCGGAAGACGATCGGCACCTTGATCTTGCCGCCCGACATGTAGTGCGCCTTGGCGGCCTGGTTGACCATCTGGTCCATGGTCAGGGTGATGAAGTCGCCGAACATCACGTCCACCACCGGGCGCATGCCGGTCATGGCCGCGCCGACGCCGATGCCCGCGTAGCCCGGCTCGGAGATGGGCGTGTCGATCACGCGCTCGGTGCCGAACTCCTGCACCAGCCCGACCAGGGTCTTGAAGGGATGCCCGGCCTCCGCCACGTCCTCCCCGATGAGGAAGACCCGCGGATCGCGCCGCATCTCCTCGGCGATGGCTTCCTTGACCGCCTCGCCGTACGTCAGCTCTCGCTCGCCCATGAGCATCTCCTTCGCTAGTCGATGACGCGGTCGGCCCTTCCCCTTGCCCCCACCCGGTCCTGGCTGTCGGCTGCCTATCCTATCCCAAGAGCGCGCCCTCGGCATGGCCTCGGCTATACTGGGCCGCGACCAACGACCCCCCGGAAGGAACACCACATGAAGATGACGCGCGCCGCAACGGCGCTCGCCGTTTCGCTGGTCATGGCGCTGATCGTGGTGGCCTGCGCCTCGATGTCGGGCGGAGGTCCGGATCTCGTGGCCCGGGGCGTCCAGGCTCAGGGCGGCGCCGACGCGCTGACCGCGGTGAAGACGGTCTCGCAGAAGGCGACCGTGCGCTTCTGGGAGCCCGAGCAATCGGCGGTGGCCGGCGGGGAGATGCGCTTCGCCAACGAGTCGACGCTCGACATGGTCACCGACGTGACCGGCGGCGCGATCCGGCTCGACTGGGTCCGCAAGCTCGAGTACCCTGCCCCGCGGACGTACACCTTCAGCGAGATCGTCACCGCCGACGCGGGCTACGTCGCGGGCATCGACAGCAGCGGGCGCACCAAGCAGAGCATGGAGTCGAATCCGCCCGCGCACACCATGTCCGGCCTCCGGCTCGCGGCCGCGCAGCGGGAGCTGCTCCGCACGTCACCGCTGCTGCTGCTGGAGATGTCGAAGAACCCCGACCGCGTCGCGGCGACCGGAGACGTCACGGCGGGTGGCGCCTCCTACCCGGCGGTGACCTATCAGGCCGCGAGCCAGACCTTCACCGTGATGTTCGACCGGGCGACCGGCCTGCCCGCGCGCGTGCGCACGCTCGACTACGACAACATCTGGGGCGACGTCACCTACGACCTGGCGATGGCCGACTGGCAGACCGTGAACGGGGTGCGCGTCGCGATGTCCCAGAAGTACGAGCTGAACGGCCGCACCGTGGTGGACGCCAGGATCACCGAGCTCAAGATCAACGCGCCGGTCCCGGCGGATCGCCTGGCGATTCCCGCCGCCTACCGTGACGGCGCCCCCGGGCCCGCCACGCGCAACGTGCCGTACCAGTGGGTCATCCGGCGCCAGTTCATCGGCGTCTATCTCGACTCGGATGTGCCGAGCTTCGACCGGCGGGCCACCCCGAGCCTGCGCCTGGTGGAGCTGGGCCCCGGCATCCAGCACGTGGTGGGCGGCTCGCACAACAGCCTGGTCGTGGTGATGAAGGACTCTCTCGTCGTGTTCGACGCCCCGGTCTCCGACTGGCAGTCGAACTGGACGCTCAGCGCGCTCCGCGCGAAGTATCTCGGCAAGCCGGTGAAGTACCTCGTGCTCACCCATCACCACATGGACCACGCGGGCGGCATCCGCGCTTACGCGAGCGCGGGGGCCACGATCGTCGTGGGCAAGGGCACCACCGAGCACTACCGGCGCGTGCTGGCCGCGCCCTACACCCGCAACCCCGACCTCTCGCCGCAGGACCTGAGCCGCACCCCGATCGTCGAGGTCGCGGGCAAGTACGCCATCATCGACAGCGCCCGCGAGGTCCAGGTCTACGCGATCGAGCCCAACCCGCACGCCCAGGGCCTGCTGATCGGCTACGTCCCCGACGCGAAGCTCGCCTTCGCGACCGACATCTGGAGCCCGGGCGGCCCGCTCCCCGACAAGCTCAACCCGGCCCTCGCCGCGCTGGTCGCGGGCGTGAAGAAGGCCGGCATCGAGCCCGTGAGGTTCGCGGGCGGTCACGGCTCGACCGGAGACTACGCCCCCCTCGCCGCCCTCGAGGGCAAGTAATCCTCCCCAACCCTCTCCCCTCCGAGGGGAGAGGGCAGGGTGAGGGGCCCAGCTAGTCGCGGCGCGGGGGAGTGACCGGCCGGCGCTGCGGCAGCCCGATGATCCGGAGGCCGTCCAGGTCGATCGCCGGCATGTCGAGGCTGAGGGCGCGCAGCACGCCGTTGGCCAGCGCGTTGTAGTCGGGGAACGCGCGCCGGAGCCGCGCGCGCCAGGCCACCAGGCCCCCGTTGGCGTGCAGCTCGAACGCGGACTCGCGGCCGTCCAGGGCCGAGGCCACGTGGTCGGCGGCGAGCTGGAGCAGGGCCGCACGCTGCAGCGCGGTGTACTCGCCCCCGCCGAACGACTCCTCGAGCCCGGCCCCCACCTCGGGCGAGGTCAGGTCCTTGTCCGACGGCGCCACCACGAGCGACGAACCGGGCACGATCCTCAGGATCTCGGCCATGCGCTGACGCGCCTTCTGCATGGCGATGCTGCCCGCGGCCACGTGGGCACGGCCCGGCATGCAGTAGCCCTCCTCCGAGACGTCGGGATCGAGCTCGGCCGCGGTCTGGCAGCTCCGGACCGTCTGCACGTCGACGACCAGGTCGATCAGGTACTCGATGGTGGGCTCGTGAGCCTCGAGGCCCATCGCGTG
>JBGQHJ010000094.1:0-19906 GCA_041497895.1 Methylomirabilia bacterium | reverse complement strand
CGAGGACGGCATCTCCGGCCACATCCTGCTCTTCAAGAACAACACCGACTCGGCGGGCAACTCTTACGGCTGCCACGAGAACTACCTGGTCAGCCGGGACGTGTCCTTCCAGCGGCTCGCCGAGGGCCTGATCCCCTTCTTCGTCACCCGGCAGATCTTCGCGGGAGCGGGCAAGGTGCTGCAGACCCCGCGCGGCTTCCACTACTGCCTCTCGCAGCGGGCGCAGCACATCTGCCAGGAGATCTCGGGGGCCACCACGTCGTCCCGCTCCATCATCAACACCCGGGACGAGCCGCACGCCGACGCGGAGAAGTACCGCCGCCTGCACGTGATCGTGGGCGACTCCAACATGTCCGAGGTCGCGACCTACCTCAAGGTGGGTACCACCGCGCTCATCCTGGACATGATCGAGGACGGCCACTTCGACCGCGACTACAGCCTGCAGTCACCGGTCCAGGCCATCCGGGACATCAGCCACGATCCGACGCTGCGCGAGACGATCCGCCTGAAGGACGGGCGGGCGATCACCCCGCTGCAGCTGCAGATGGAGTACCTCGAGCACGCGACCCGGTACGTCCAGGCCATCGACGCGGACCCGGTCACCCGGGACGTGCTCGCGCGCTGGACCTACGTGATCGAGCAGCTCGCGGACGATCCGATGCAGCTCAATCGTGAGGTCGACTGGGTGATCAAGCAGCAGCTCATCCAGGCCTACATGGAGAAGAACCGGCTGTCCTGGCGCGACCCCAAGGTCTCGCTCATGGACCTCCAGTACCACGACATCCGACCCGACAAGGGCCTCTACTTCAGTCTGGTACGTCGCGACCTGGTGGACCGCATCACCGACGATGAGTCCATCGAGCGCGCCAAGCACATACCCCCGCAGACCACGCGGGCCCGGCTGCGGGGCGAGTTCATCCGTCAGGCCAACCTCAAGGGCAAGGACTACCGAGTGGACTGGGTCTATCTCAAGCTCAACGATCCGGAGCGTGAGACCATCCTCTGCAAGGACCCGTTCCAGAGCCACGACGAGCGCGTCGAGCGTCTGATCCGCTCGTTCTAGACGACACCGCTCGCTCGTCCGGAGCGGGTGGCGCAGGACCGACCAACCTATGCCATACGCTCCGCTCCGTCCCGAGATGATCGACGCTCTCGTCACCGGCCAGCACGGCGATCCCTTCGCGGTGCTCGGTCCCCACGCCGGCCGCGACGGCGTGGTCAGCGTGCGCGTCCTGCTCCCCACCGCCCGCGCGGTCGCGGCCCTGACGCCCGACGGAGCCGTCACTCCCCTGCGCGCCGTCCATCCCGCCGGCTTCTGGGAGGGCGAGGTCCCGGGCCGTCGTCTCCCGCTCGCGTACCGGCTCCGGGTCGTCGACGCGCAGGGCCAGGTCTCCGAGGTCGAGGACCCCTACCGCTTTCCCTCCACCCTCAGCCCCTACGATCTGCACCTGCTCGGCGAGGGCACCCACTATCGCCTCTTCGAGCGGCTGGGCGCGCATCCCATCCGCCACGAGGGCGTGGAGGGCGTGCGCTTCGTGGTGTGGGCGCCCAACGCGCGGCGGGTCAGCGTGGTCGGCGACTGGAACGGTTGGGACGGGCGCCGGCAGCCCATGCGGCTGCATCCCGGCAACGGGCTCTGGGAGCTGTTCGTCCCCGGGGTGCCGCTCGGGGCGCGCTACAAGTACGAGATCATCGGCAGCGGCGGCGAGCTGCTCGCGCTCAAGACCGATCCGGTGGCCTTCGCCTTCGAGCCCGACGAGCCGCGGACCGCCTCCGCGGTCACCGACCTCAACGCCTTCGCCTGGGGCGACGCGGAGTGGATGGACGAGCGCAAGCGCCGGAACGCCCTGCACCGGCCGATGTCGGTCTACGAGGTGCACCTCGGCTCGTGGCGGCGCCCCGAGGCGGGCACCCTGCCGAGCTATCGAGAGCTCGCCGAGCAGCTCGCCGACTACGTGAGCGAGATGGGCTTCACCCACGTGGAGCTGCTCCCGGTCACCGAGCATCCCTACTACGCGTCCTGGGGCTACCAGACGCTCGGCTACTACGCGCCCACCCGCCGCTACGGCACCCCCACCGACTTCATGGCCTTCGTGGACACGCTCCACCGCCGCGGCATCGGGGTGATCATGGACTGGGTGCCCGCGCACTTTCCCAAGGACGCGCACGGGCTCGCCTACTTCGACGGCACGCACCTCTACGAGCACGACGACCCGCACCTGCGCGACCACCCGGACTGGGGGACGCGGGTGTTCAACTTCGGCCGCCGCGAGGTCGCCAACTTCCTGATCGCCAACGCGGTGTTCTGGCTCGAGCGCTACCACATCGACGGGCTCCGGGTCGACGCGGTCGCGTCCATGATCTACCGCGACTACTCCCGCAAGGCGGGAGAGTGGGTGCCCAACGAGTACGGCGGGCGCGAGAACCTGGAGGCGCTCGCCTTCCTCAAGAAGCTGAACGAGGTGGTGTACGGGGGACAGCCCGGCGCCTCCACCATCGCGGAGGAGTCCACCGCGTGGCCGCAGGTGTCGCGCCCGGTCCACCTGGGCGGCCTCGGCTTCGGCTTCAAGTGGAACATGGGCTGGATGCACGACATCCTCGAGTTCATGCAGCACCAGCCGGTCCATCGGAAGTACCACCACAACCAGCTCACCTTCGGGCTGCTCTACGCGTGGACCGAGAACTTCGTCCTGCCGCTCTCCCACGACGAGGTCGTCTACGGCAAGCGCTCGCTCGCCCATAAGATGCCGGGAGACGACTGGCAGCGCTTCGCGAACCTCCGCCTGCTCTACGCGTTCATGTGGGCCTACCCGGGCAAGAAGCTCCTGTTCATGGGCGGGGAATTCGGGCAGTCCGACGAGTGGAGCCACGACCGCGCGCTCGACTGGTGGCTGCTCGACATGGGCCCCTTCCATCGCGGAGTGCAGCAGCTCGTGAAGGACCTGAACCGCATCTACCGGAACGAGCCGTCTCTCTATGAAGTGGACTTCGAGGCGGCCGGCTTCCAGTGGATGGACTGCAGCGACTGGGAGCAGAGCGTGATCACGTTCTGCCGCTTCTCCCGCAACCGGGACCGGCTCCTGCTCTGCGCCTGCAACTTCACCCCGGTCGCCCGCGCCCGGTATCGGGTCGGGGTCCCCCGCCCCGGGTACTACCGCGAGACCCTCAACACCGACGCCGCGCTCTACGGCGGCGGCGACGTGGGCAACTCGGGCGGCGTGCCGAGCGAGCCCACCCCCTGGCACGGCCAGCCGCACTCGGTGGTGCTGACCCTGCCGCCGCTCGCCGCGGTCTGGCTGGTCCCCGCCTGAGGCCGCCGCGGGCATGATCGAGGACCGCCCGCGCACGCGCCCGGGCCGGCCCTATCCGCTCGGCGCGACGTGGGACGGGGCCGGCGTCAACTTCGCGCTCTTCAGCGAGCACGCCACCGCGGTGGCGCTCTGCCTGTACGACGAGCGCGACCCGGGCAAGGAGGTCCGGCAGATCCGGGTCGAGCAGCGCACCGACCAGGTCTGGCACGTGTACCTCCCGGGCGTCCGGCCGGGCACCCTCTACGCCTTCCGGGTGAACGGTCCCTACGAGCCCCGGCAGGGGCACCGCTTCAATCCGGCCAAGGCCCTGCTGGACCCCTACGCGAGGGCGATCGCGGGCACGCTCCAGTGGAACGACGTGTTCTTCGGCTATCGGGCCGGCGATCCCGCGGGCGACGTCCGGCCGGACGACCGGGACAGCGCCCCCCACCTGCCCAAGAGCGTGGTGGTGGACCCGACATTCGACTGGGAGGGCGACCGGCCGCCCCAGACCCGCTGGTCGCGCACCGTCATCTACGAGACGCACGTGAAGGGGTTCACCCGGCGCCACCCGGAGGTGGCGCCCGAGCTCCGCGGCACCTACGCGGGCCTTGCCGCGCCCGCGGCGGTCCGCCACCTCACCGAGCTGGGGGTGACCGCGGTCGAGCTGCTGCCGGTCCACCACTCGGTGACCGAGAAGTATCAGGCCGATCGCGGCCTCACCAACTACTGGGGTTACAACTCGATCGGGTTCTTCTGCCCCGATTCGCGCTACTCGGCGTCCGGCCACCTCGGCCGGCAGGTCGACGAGTTCAAGCAGATGGTGAAGACGCTCCACCGGGCCGGCATCGAGGTGATCCTCGACGTGGTCTACAACCACACCGCGGAGGGCAACCACCTCGGGCCCACGCTGTCGTTCCGCGGCATCGACAACGCGGCCTACTACCGTCTCTCCCCCGAGGACCTTCGCTACCACGTCGACTACACCGGCTGCGGCAACACGCTCAACATGCGGCACCCGCGCACCATCCAGCTCCTGATGGACAGCCTGCGCTACTGGGTGCTCGACATGCACGTCGACGGCTTCCGCTTCGACCTCGCCGCCGCGCTCGCCCGCGAGCTGCACGACGTGGACCGCCTCTCCGCCTTCTTCGACGTGGTCCACCAGGACCCGGTGATCTCGCAGGTCAAGCTGATCGCCGAGCCCTGGGACCTGGGGGAGGGCGGCTACCAGGTCGGCAACTTCCCGGTGGGGTGGACGGAGTGGAACGGCAAGTACCGCGACACGATCCGCCGCTACTGGAAGGGCGACGAGGGTCAGGTCGCGGAGCTCGCCTACCGGCTCACCGGCTCGAGCGACCTCTACGAGATGGGCGGCCGCCGGCCCTACGCGTCGGTCAACTTCGTCACCGCCCACGACGGCTTCACCCTCGCGGACCTGGTCTCGTACGACGTCAAGCACAATTTGGCCAACGGCGAGGACAACCGCGACGGCACCGACGACAACGGGTCGTGGAACTGCGGCGTCGAGGGCCCGACCGACGACCCCGCGATCGTGGCCCTCCGCGAGCGACAGATGCGCAACCTCCTGGCGACCCTCTTCCTGTCCCAGGGCATCCCGATGCTGCTGAGCGGCGACGAGATGGGGCACACCCAGCGGGGCAACAACAACGCCTACTGCCAGGACAACGAGCTGTCGTGGCTCGCCTGGCCCCCCACCGAGACCGGCCGGCGCCTCATCGACTTCACGCGGCGCCTGATCCGGCTCAAGCACGCGAACCCGGTGTTCCACCGGCGCACGTTCTTCCAGGGCCGCCGCATCCACGGCTCGGCGGTGAAGGACCTCGCGTGGTTCCGGCCGGACGGCCACGAGATGACCGACGAGGAGTGGCAGAACAATCACGGCCGCTGCCTCGGGCTGCGCCTCGAGGGCGACGCCATCGAGGAGGTGGACGACCTGGGCGAGCCCATCGTGGGCGACACCTTCCTGATCCTCCTGAACGCCCACCACGAGCCGGTGCCGTTCGTCCTGCCGGCCCACGAGAGCCGCGTGCGCTGGGAGCCGGTCCTCGACACCCGCGACTGGGACGGGGGGGCCGATCGGCCCGCGCAGCGCACCGGCGAGCAGTACCGCCTCGAGGGCCGCTCGCTGGCGGTGCTGCGCCTGCACCGGAGCGCCCGATCCGCCGAAGGAGCGTGACCATGACCGATGCGACCGACTCCCCCGAGTTCGACTCCGAGCTGCACCGCACCGCGCTGGCGCAGCTCGACCGGGTGGCGGGGCGGCTCAGCCTCGACCACGACATCCACGAGCGGCTGCGCTTCCCCCGGCGCGCGCTGGTGGTCTCGGTGCCGGTGCGCATGGACAGCGGCAAGACCGAGGTCTTCATCGGCTACCGCGTCCACCACAACACCGCGCTCGGCCCCACCAAGGGCGGACTGCGCTACGACCTGGGGGTGAACCTCGGCGAGGTGACCGCGCTCGCCATGCTGATGAGCTGGAAGTGCGCGCTGATGGGGCTGCCCTACGGCGGCGCCAAGGGCGGCATCCGCTGCAACCCGCGCACGATGTCGCCGCGGGAGCGCGAGCACCTCACGCGCCGCTACACCACCGAGATCATCCTCATGATCGGGCCCGACATCGACATCCCCGCCCCCGACCTGGGCACCGACGAGCAGACCATGGCCTGGATGATGGACACCTACTCGATGACCCAGGGCAAGAGCGTGCCCGGCGTCGTGACCGGCAAGCCGCTGATCGTGGGCGGCTCGGCCGGTCGCCGCGAGGCCACCGGGCGCGGCATCGTCTTCGTGCTCTACCAGGCGGCCAAGAGCCTGGGCCGGGAGCTGCGGGGCAAGAAGATCGTGGTGCAGGGCTTCGGCAACGTGGGCGGGACCGCCGCGCGCCTGCTGTGGAACGACGGGTGCACCATCGCGGGCGTCAGCGACTTCAAGGGCGGGGTGTGGAATCCGAACGGCATCGACGTGCGGCAGCTCCAGGCCTACGTGACCGAGACCGGGAGCGTGGCCGGCTTCCCGGGCGGCGAGGCGATCGGAAACGACCAGATCCTCGAGCAGCCCTGCGACGTCCTGATCCCCGCCGCGGTCGACTCGGTGCTCAATGAGCGCAACGCGGATCGCGTCAAGGCCCTCATCATCGCGGAGGGCGCCAACGGCCCCACCACCCCGGAGGCCGACGTGATCCTGCGCGACCGGGGGGTGACCGTGATCCCGGACATCCTGTGCAACGCGGGCGGGGTGGTCGTCTCCTACTTCGAGTGGGTCCAGGGCCTGCAGTACTACTTCTGGAAGGAGAGCGAGATCATCTCGCGCCTGCAGGAGATCATGGCGCGCGCGTTCACGCGCGTCTGGCAGACGTCCCAGAAGAACGGGGTGGATCTCAGGACCGGCGCGCTGATGGAGGGGGTCAGCCGGGTCGCCGACGCCCACGTGTCCCGGGGGCTCTACCCGTAGCCGCGGCGGGCGGCGGGGAAGGCTCGACGGGCATGCGCATCACCCACAGCAGGCCTCCCACCGCGACCAGCACCCCGGCCACGCTCGCCAGCTGTGGCACTCGCAGCGAGCCGACCCAGAAGCTGTCGAGACGCAGCCCCTCGATGAGGAACCGCCCCACCGAGTAGAGCCCGATGTAGGAGAAGAACACCGCGCCCGGGTGCCCCCTGACCCGGCGGCGCACCCACCACACGAGCAGGGCGAACACGAGCACATCCCACAGCGACTCGTAGAGGAACGTGGGATGGAAGTACTCGAAGGCGCGCAGGTCGGGCGGGCGGTGATCCGGCGAGATGTAGAGCTTCCAGGGCAGATCGGTCGGAGCCCCGAAGGCCTCCTCGTTGAAGAAGTTGCCCCAGCGCCCGATGGCCTGCCCCAGCACCATGCTCGGCGCGATGACGTCGAGCGCGCGCCGGATCGGCACTCCCCACCGGCGGGCGAGCAGGATCCCCACCAGCGGCCCCACGATGAGGCCGCCGTGGATCGCGAGGCCCCCCTCCCAGACCGCGATGATCTTCTCCGGGAACCGCCCGTAGTAGTCCCAGTTGAAGATCACCTCGTACAGGCGCGCGCCCACCAGCCCGGCCACCACCGCCCACTGCGACGCCCGCAACAGCTCGTCCGCCGGGAGCCCCTCCTCCACCGCCCGTCGCTGGGCGAGCCAGAAGCCCACCAGGATGGCGCTGGCCATGAGGATGCCGTACCAGCGGACCGTGAGCGGCCCGAGATGGAACGCGATGGCGCCGGGTGAGGCGAACACGGAGAGCACGATACCACGGCCCCGGCGGCGGGCCGCGCCCGGGGCGGCCCCCGCGAGGCTCAGGGCTTGTAGTCGAGGCCCGCCGCCGCGAACTTGGCCTTGAAGGCCGGCCGCGTCAGGAAGTCCACGAAGGCCCGCGCCGCCGCCGGGTGCGCGCTGCGCGCGGCCAGGCCCGCCGAGTAGACCGTGATCTTCTGAAGATCGGCGGGGAGCGGCCCCACCATGACCACGCCCTTGACCGGCACGATCTCGCTGATCTGGTGCACCACCAGCTCGGCCTCGCCGCTGGCAACCTTCTCCGCAGGATAGCCCCCCGGCACCAGCTGGCTCTTGCTCCGGACCGCGTCCGCGATGCCGAGCCGCTCCAGCACGCTCTTGAAGTGGATGCCGCTCGTCGCGCCCTGCGCCGGATCCACGTAGACCAGCGACTTCGCGGCGAGCAGGGTGGCCTTGAAGGCCTCGGGGGTCGAGATGTCGGGTCGCGGCGCGCCCTCGCGGGCCCCCACGCCCATCCCGGTACGGGCGATGTCGGTGCGGCTGCCCGCCACCACCGCGCCCTGGCGGATCACGTCGTCCACCGCCACGTCGGTCATGATGACCACGTCGACCGGCTCGCCGCTCGCGAGCTTTCCGCGCGTGACCCCGACCGTCCCGAACGAGAGCGCCACCCCCTGTCCGGTCTCCTGCCGGTAGGCCTCCGACAGCTCGGTCACGATCGCGCGGACCGCGCCCGCGCTGAACACCTTCAGGTCGTCGGCGCGGGCGGGCGTGACCCAGGCCGAGCCCAGCCCGGCGGCCGCCAGCGCCACCGCGAGCCACCACCGCCGGATACCGCGAACGCGCGTCCTCGTGAAGCCCATGCGCTGTCTCCTCTCAGGAGGCCGGGACGAGTCCCGGGCCGGGTTTCAGATCGTAGAGCTCCCGCCGGGTGGGCCAGCCGATGCCTCCGGACGGCGAGCTCCACATGGTCGAGTCCACCGGCGTGCCGTTCGTGCGGATCCAGTCGGCGAGCGGGCGCCCCGCGGCCTCCGCGCCCATCAGGCGGCTGGCGATCGACAGCTCGCCCAGCATCACGAAGCGCACCTGCCCCTCGGCCACGAGCGCCGCGAGGCGCGCCGGGGTGAGGATCGGATCCAGACCGTGGAAGCCGCCCATCGCCATCACCGGGAGGCCGGTGGCGACGATGAGCGGGGAGGCGAGCTGCGCGCTCGGGGTGGCCAGCAGGAAGCGCTCGCGGTGGCGGTTGGCCTGGAGGAAGGCGATGAGCTGATGTCGATCGGCGGTCTCCCCCAAGCGGGCGCGGGCCCGGAGCGTCGGCGTGGGCGACGGCGAGCGGAGCCGGCCGATGTCGGCGGACGGGATCACCGCCACCCCGCGCACCAGCACGCTGCTGAGCGCCCACGCGGCCGGCATGAGCAGCAGCGCGCCCAGCCCCACCCCGACCGCGATCCGCTCGGGTGCGCCCGCCCCCGGACGCTCGCCGCGGCGCAGCAGCCGCACGAGGAGCGCGCCGGCCGCGAGCGCCACCGCCAGCAAGGTCCAGATCGGCAGCCGGCGCTGCCACTCGTCCGAGACCACCGGCAGCCCGGTGGTGTGCACGTAGGTCTGCCACATCGCGGTGACGAGCAGGGCGCCGGCAAGCGCGACCGCCGGCGCCCCGCCCTCGCGGTAGCGGCGCCACAGGTCCACGACCCCGACCGCGGCCAGCGCGGCGAGCGGCGGCCCGAGCGTCGAGAGATAGTAGAAGTGGAAGATCCCGCCCGCCCAGCTGTACACGACCGCGTAGGTCAGCGCCCAGCCGATCCAGAGGAGCAGGCCGAGTTGCGCGGGGGCAAGCGGCCGCCGGTGGCCGCCGCGCCACAACCCGGCCGCGCCGACGAGGGCCAGCGGCAGCAGCCACTCCGCCTGCGCGGCGAGCTGGCCGTCCGCGAGCCGCAGCGGGCCCACCGGCGCGCGCACGAAGAGCCGCGCGTAGCCATCGGCGGGCGTCGCAACGGCGGGCGCGCGCGGGGCCGCCCGCCGCCGCGCCGTCGCCTCGGCCTGCGCGGTGCGCCCGGTCTGCCAGAGGCGCACGAAGCGGCCGACCCCGTTGTGGCCCACCGCGAGGTCGATCATGGAGTTCTGCGGGCTGCTGCCCACGTACGGACGCTGCGCGGCGGGCGTGAGATCGTAGGCGATCATCCACGGCAGCGACACCGCGGCCAGGACGAGACCTCCGAGGGCCAGGTCGGCGGCGCGGCTCCGCCACGATCCCGCCGCGCCCAGCCAGTACACCAGCGCGAACGTCGGCAAAACGACGACGGCGGCCAGCATCTTCACGTTGAAGCCGATGCCGATCAGCGCCATGGCCAGCAGCAGCAAACCGCGGTGGCTGCGCTCGGCGGCCGACAGGAGCGCCCAGGACGCGGCCAGCACCGCCAGCACGAGCGCGGTGTCGGTGTTCCCGGAGCGATCCACCGCCACCGCGATCGGCGTGAGGGCCAGGAACAGGCCGGCCAGCACGCCCGCCACCGGGCCCCAGTGACGCCGCACCAGGTGCGAGAGCACCGCGACCGCGGCCACCCCCTCGAGCACCTGCGGCAGCAGCACCGCGAGCGGCCGGAAGCCGAACACCTTGACGCTCGCCACCTGGATCCAGAGCGCGAGCGGCGGCTTGTCGACCGAGACGAAGCCGGCCGGGTCGAAGGAGTTGTAGAAGAACGTGTGCCAGCCGGCCGTCATGCTGCGCACCGCCGCCGCGTAGTACTCGTTGTCGAAGCCGTTCTGATCAAGGCGCCACAGGCGCAAGATCGCGGCGAGCGCCAGCACCACGACCTGGACGACCGCGCCCCAGCGGGACGGCCGCGCCGCCTCCGTTTCGCCTGCGACGGCGGCCGGGCTATCCACCGCGTCGGACCAGCTCGGCGGGCTGGATCGGCAGCGCGGTCACCGCCGCGCCGAGCGGCTTGACCGCGTCGGCCACCGCGTTGGCGATCGCGGCGGGCGCGCCGATGGTGCCGCCCTCGCCCATCCCCTTGTAGCCGCCGGGGGTGAGCGGCGACGGCGTCTCGAGGTGACCGACCGTGAACGCGGGCAGGCTCGCGGCCGTCGGCAGCGCGTAGTCCATCAGGGTGCCGGTCAGGAGCTGGCCGCTCTCGTCGTAGACGAGCCGCTCGCCGAGCGCCTCGCCGATCCCCTGGGCGACCGCGCCGTGGATCTGCCCCTCCACGATCATCGGGTTGATCACCGGCCCGCAGTCCTCCACCACCACGTAGTCGCGCACCGCGACCCGGCCGGTCTCCGGCTCGACCTCGACCGAGGCCACGTGCACCCCACCCGAGAACGCGGGTCCCGGGGGATCGAAGCGCTGCGTCGCCTCGAGCCGCGCGCCGCCTCCGACGGCGCTCGCGTGGGCCCGCCGCGCCACCTCCGCCACCGTCACGCCGCGATCGGGCACGCCGCGCACCCGCACCACGCCGTCGGCCAGCAGCAGGTCGGCCGGGCTCGCCTCGAGCAGCTCGCCCGCCACCGCCAGCAGCGCGCCGCGCACCGTCGCCGCCGCCGCGTCCGCCGCACCGCTCTGCGCGACGGCGCCGCGGCTCGCGAAGGTGCCGGTGCCGGGCGGCGCCTCGTCGGTGTCGGGCTGCCGCACCGTCACCGCCTCGAGCGGCACGCCGAGCTGGTCGGCGACGAACTGGGCGGTGGTGGTGGCGTGCCCCTGCCCCTGCGACGGGAACGACACGAGGCAGGTCACGCCGCCGTCGGCCTCCACCCGCACCGTCGCGGCCTCGGGTCCCGGCATGTCCGCCATGCCGCGCCGGCGGTAGGTCTCGGAACCGATGCCGGTGTACTCGGTGTAGCACGCCATCCCGATGCCGAGCAGCCGCCCCCGCGCGCGGCCCGCCTCGCGCTCGCGCACCAGCCGCTCGTAGCCGGCCAGGGTGAGCGCGGCCTCGAGCGCCTTGGGGAAATCGCCGCTGTCGTAGACGAAGCCGGTCGCGGAGGTGAACGGGTACGCGTCGCGCGGGATCAAATTGCGCTGCCGCACGAGGGCCGGGTCGAGCCCGAGCCGATCCGCGAGCAGATCGAGCGTGCGCTCCATCACGAAGGCACCCATGGTCATGCCCACCCCGCGGTAGGCACCGAGCGGCGGCTTGTTGGTGGCGAGCGCGACGATCTCGAAGGCGTAGGCCGGCGTGCGGTAGGGGCCCGGCAGGATGGAGGCGGCGCCGAGCGCCTCGAGCGCCCCGGTCAGCGGATAGACGTGGTAGGCGCCCACGTCCGACACGAGCCGCGCCCGCAGGCCGCGCAGCGTGCCGTCGGCGTCGGCGGCGGCCTCGATCTCCACGCGCTGCTCGCGGGCGTGGGTCGCCGCGGCCAGGTTCTCGCGCCGGGTCTCGATCCACTTCACCGGCCGCCCCGCGCGCCGGGCGAGCGCGGCCACCGCCAGGTCCTCGGGCATCACGTGCATCTTCTGGCCGAAACCGCCCCCGGTATCGGGCACGATGACCCGCACGCGGGACTCGGGAAGGCCGAAGGCGCGCGCCACGCCGGTGCGGAAGACGTGGGGCACCTGGGTGCCGGTCCAGAGCGTCAGGGTCCCGCCTTCCCAGCGGGCGATCAGCCCTCGGCCCTCGAGCGGCGAGGCCGAGCAGCGCGCGTGCGTGAACGTCTCGCGGACGATCACCGGCGCGTCCGCGAACACCCCCTCGACGTCACCCTGGCTGCTCCGTCGCCCGAAGAGCACGTTGGAGGGCAGCCCGGCATGCAGGCGCGCCGCACCCGGCGCGAGCGCAGCCGCCGCATCCGGCACCGCGGGCAGCGGATCGTAGTCGACCGCGACGCCGGCGGCGCCGTCGGCCGCCGCGTAGGGCGTCGCCGCCGCGACGACGGCCACCGGCTCGCCGACGAAGCGCGCGCGCGCGGTCGCGAGCGCGGGCCACGCGGTGGGCGTGAAGTCCGGGGACTCGAGCCGCGGGACGAGCGGCGCCACCTCGCCCTCGAGGTCCCGGCCGGTCAGCACCAGCACCACGCCCGGAACCCGGCGCGCCGCTTCCGTGTGCACCGAGCGCACGAGGGCGTGCGCGTGGGCGCTGCGCACGAAGGCCGCGTGGAGCAGCCCGGGAAGCGTGAGGTCGTCGAGGTAGCGCCCCTGCCCGGCCAGGAGGCGCGGGTCCTCCAGGCGCTTGACGTGGGCGCCGAGATATCGGGGCGGTGGGGGCGAGGTCACCCGCTCGTCTCGATCACGGCGGGGCCGATCACGGCCGGGCCACGCGCGGCAGCACCTCGCCGGCCAGCAGCTCGAGCTGCTCCATGCTCCAGTCGAGCGGGTTGAGCACGATCTGCTCGCAGCCGCCGAGGTTGGCCACCTTGGCGCGGATCTTCTCGGCCAGCTCCTCGGCCTCGCCCAGGAGATAGAACTCCCGCCAGTACGGCAGATCCATGCCGGAGAAGGTCTTGAAGTGCGGGATCGCGGTCTCCGGCCTCTCACCCTTCTTGAGAACCCACACGAAGTTCGAGTAGACCTTGCTCATGTCGCCGGGCTTGCGGCCGGCCTCGGCCATGAAGCGCTGGATCTTCTCCCAGTCGCCCTTGACCATGTCGGCGGTGGCCGAGGAGTGGGGCACCCACGTCCTCGCGTACTTGGCGATGCGCCGCAGCACCGGGTCGATGTTGGTGACCGTCTGGCCGTAGACCTTCTCGAAGGGCTGGCTGCCCCCGCCGATCCAGATGGGCGGGTGCGGCTTCTGGAGCGGCTTGGGATCGATGGTCAGGTTGCGGAACTTGTAGTACTTGCCGTCGTAGCTCACGTCGTCGCCGGCCCAGAGCGCGGTGACCGCCTCCAGCATCTCGTCCATGCGCCGGCCGCGCTCCTTGTGCGGCACGCCCATGAGCGCGAACTCCTCCTCGTGCCAGCCCACCCCCACGCCCAGGATGCTGCGGCCGCCCGACAGCAGATCGAGGGTCGCCCACTCCTTGGCGAAGTAGGCCGGGTTGCGCAGCGGCAGCACCAGCACCATGGTGCCGAGCTTGATCGTGCGGGTGACGCCGGCCAGGGCCGACAGCAGCGCCACCGGCTCGAGCCAGGTGCACGCGTAGGCCGGCGGGGTCAGCAGGAGGTGGTCGATGGACACCGCGCAGTCGAAGCCCAGGTCCTCCGCGCGGCGCAGGTAGGCGCCCATCTGGGCGAGGGTCGCGGTGCGGGCGCCGAGCGCGAAGCTGGGGAGGCGCAGGCCGAACTTGATGCCGCTGGTTCTCGGCATCGGCGGGACGCCGCGGGGTGAGGGGCTTCTCTTTTTTGAGCGCGCTGGCGTGGTGCTGCCGGCACTGCTCTTTTTTGAGCGCGCTGTCCTGCTGCCACCGGGGCTTCTCTTTCTGAGTCGCGACGCGGCGATCTTCTTCGGGCTGCGGTTTGGCCTCTTCGCGCCTTTGGCGCTCATCGGAGGCCATCTTCTTTCTTGGCGTCGGCGACGGTGAGGCCGCCGACACGGGCGTGGGGGCGGCCGCCGTCGGTGACGGCGAGCACGACCAGGATCTCCCCGGCCCGGGGCGCGTCGTTGAGGCGCACCTCCATCGCGTCGAAGTGGGTGCGGACGAAGGCGGCGTCCTTGTAGTGGAGGGGGACGTCGATGGTGGTGCCGGGCCCGCCCAGCTTCTTGGCGGAGGGAATGATGGCCTTGCCGCCGTGCACCAGGGCGCGGAACGGCGTCCCCAGCGTCGGGTGCAGGATGGCGGCGGCGTGCTCGTACTCGCCGTCGACCCCGACGATGGCGGCCTTGCCGTAGGAGTGCACCCCCGCCCCCAGCGCGGCCACCGCGCGCCGGCCGAGCAGGTCGCCCAGCTCCTCGCCGGTCTTGACCAGCTCCTGCAGGTCCTCCACGAAGCGGCCCGCGAACGGGTTCTCGATCACCGCCACCGCCGCCACCTTGCGCAGCGGCCGGTCGAGGCGGCGGCCGCCGTCCTCCTGGATCTCCTCGACCACCGTCACCAGCTTGCGGATCTTCATCAGTGCCCTCCTGCGGCGGGGCCCTGCCCCTTGACCACTTCCGCCGCGCGTGTGGCGGGCGGGGTGTTGCGGCTCCGCCCGATCTTGATCTGTCCGTCGATGAGGATCATGGACACCCCGAAGAGATCGCCCACCTGCAGCGCCTCGAGCGCGGTCCGGCCCTGCGAGCCGATCGGGGCGTCGACGATGCAGAGGTCGGCGTCCCGCCCCGGCGCGATCACGCCGGTCGGCAGCTTGTAGACCCGCGCGGTGTTGCCGGTGGCCATGCAGACCGCCTCCTCGGGGGCGACCCCGCCGAGCGAGACCAGATGGGCGAGCACCCGCAGGATGCCGAGCGGCACCACCCCGGTGCCCGAGGGCGCGTCGAGGCCGATGATGATGCGGTGGGCGGCCCCGGCCTCGCGGGCGCGCCGCAGGGCGTGCAGCGCGGTCTTGCCGTTGCCGCAGTGGACGATCTCGAGGGCCATCTGGGTGGCGACGAGCGCGTCGATCTCGCGCTCGCTCATCGAGGTGGTCCCGCCGTTGATGTGGCCGACCACGTCGGGGTCGGCCTCCAGCACCACGTCCCCGCCGATCGCGCTGGAGCCCGCGATCGACGGTCCACCGGTGTGGATGGTCACGGTCATGCCATGCTTCCTGGCCCACTTCACCATCGGCGCCGCGTCCTTGCCGGTCCGCACCGAGCCCAGGCCGATCTCGCCCACGAGCTTCACGCCGGCCCGCGCCATCTCCGCGAAGTCCTCCTCCACCATCCCGAGCTCCAGGATCGGCGCGCCCGCGTGCATCTTCACGCCGGCCGGCCGCAGGTTGGCGTAGGCCTTCGCGGCCACGATGGCCAGCGCCTTGAGCCCCACGATGTCCTTCGGGCGCCCGGGCAGGTGCACCTCGCCGGCCGAGATCATGGTGGTGATGCCGCCGTTGAGACCGGACTCGATGAAGTCGATCGTGCGCTGGCGCGGCGTGAAGTCGCCGAAGACGGGGTGGCAGTGCGAGTCGATGAGGCCCGGCACGACGGTGCTACCGCGGGCGTCGATGACGGTATCCGCGTCGTCGTCGAGCCCCCGCCCGACCGCCATGATCTTGCCCCCGTCGGCCACGATCGAGTCGCCGTCGAGCAGCGGCCGCGCGATGTCCCCCGACACGATCTGCCCGATGTTCCTGATCAGCACTTTCAAGGTCGCCTCCGGCCTCCCTATTCCCCTCTCCCCTCAGGGGAGAGGGCAGGGTGAGGGATGGTTTCTCGTTACCGCTCGCACCTCACACCATCAGATACTTCCGCCTCAACCCCTCGTCGCCCATCAGGGCCGCCATCGGCCCGTCGAAGCGAATCTCCCCCTTCTCGATGATGTAGGCCCGGTCGGCCAGCCGCGCCGCGAACTTGAGATTCTGCTCGGAGAGCAGGATCGTCAAGCCCTCCCGCTTGAGCGCCGCGATCTGATCCCCCAGCGCGCGCACGATCACCGGGGCCAGGCCCTCCGACGGCTCGTCGAGCAGCAGCACCCGCGGGTTGCCCATGAGGGTGCGGGCCACCGTGAGCATCTGCTGCTCCCCTCCCGAGAGGCTCCCGGCCCGACGCCCCGCCATCTCCTCCAGCTTGGGGAAGAACTCGTAGACCCGGGCCGCGTCCCAGGCGCCCGCGCCCTTCCGGCCGACCATCAGGTTCTCCGCGACGCTCAGGTCGCCGAAGATGCGCCGCTCCTCGGGCACGTATCCGACCCCGAGCCGGCTGATCTCATGGGTCGGCCGCCGGGTGATCTCCCGCCCGTCGAAACGGATGCGGCCGCCGGTGACCTCGACGAGCCCCACGATGGACTTGAGCGTGGTCGACTTGCCGGCCCCGTTGCGTCCCAGCAGCGAGACCACCTCACCCGCCCCCGCCCGCAGGCTCACTCCGTGCAGGACCCGGGAGAGGCCGTAGCCGCCCTCCACCGCCTCCAGCTCGAGCATCACGCCTCCTCGCCCAGGTACACGCGCTGCACCTGCGCGTCCGCCCGCACCAGCGCGGGCGGGCCCTCCGCGATGACCCGGCCCTGGTGGAGCACCATGATCCGGTCGGCGACCGCGAAGACCACGTCCATGTCGTGCTCGGTGAAGAGCACGGTCAGCCCGCGCGCCCGCGCGATCCGCTCGGTCAGCGCCATCAGCGCCCCGCGCTCGGCCGGAGCCATGCCCGCGGTTGGCTCGTCGAGCAGGAGGACCTCGGGGTCGTTGGCGAGCGCGACCGCCAGCTCGAGCTTCTTGAGGTCACCGTAGGCCAGCACCGCGGCGACCCGCTCCGCCTGCTCGACGAGCCCCACCTGCTCCAGCAGTGCGCGGGCCTCGTCGGCCTGCAGCCGCGACGCCGCCGCCAGCAGCGAGTAGGTCTTGCCGGTGTGCGAGAGGCGGGCCACCCGCACGTTGTCGAGCGCGGTGAGCGTGGCGAAGGTGGCGGTGATCTGGAACGTCCGGCTCACCCCGCGGCGCCACACCGCGTACGGCGGCAGCCCGCTGAGCCGTGCCCCCTTGAAGCGCACCTCGCCCGCGTCGGCCCGGAGCTGACCGGTGAGCATGTTGAAGAACGTGGTCTTGCCCGCCCCGTTCGGCCCGATCAGGGCACGGATCTCTCCTTTTGGCATCGCCAGGTCGACGCCGCTCACCGCCCGCACGCCGCCGAAGGACTTGGAGAGCCCGCGCGTCTCCAGCACCGGCGTGGCCGGAGGCCCGTTCACGGGCGCCGGCCGTCGAGCACGCCCGCGATGCCCCGCGGGAAGGCGAGCACCAGCACCATCAGGATGGCGCCCAGGACGAGCTGCCAGTAGTCGGTGTAGCGGGTGATCACGGTGTCGAGCAGCTTGTAGACCGCCGCGCCCACCAGCGGGCCGGAGGGCGATCCCACCCCGCCCAGCAGCACCATCACCAGGGGCTGCACCGACATCGGCGACTCGGTGTAGACCGGGAACACGCTGCCCTTGAGGAAGGCGAAGACCGCCCCGCCGATCCCGGCCACGAAGCCCGCCACCACGAACGCGGTCCACTGGAGCCCGCGGATGTTGACCCCGAGGGCCTCGGCCCGCCGCGCGTGATCGCGGACCGCGCGCAGGGTGAGCCCGAAGGGCGAGGCCGCAACCCGTCGCAGCAGGACGATCCCCACCACGGCGGCCGCGAGCGCCCAGTAGTAGTACCGGCCCGGGGTGGCCAGCCAGGGGGCGGGCCAGACGCTCAGGATGCCGTTGTCGCCGCCGGTGATCTCGTCCCACTGATGGACGATCGCGTACACGATCTGCGCGAAGGCCAGGGTGAGCATCGCGAAGTAGATGCTGCTGAGCCGCACGCAGAAGTAGCCGAAGACCACGGCGGCCAGCGCGGCCACCAGCGGGGCCACCACGAAGGCGGCCGGCATGGGCAGGCCGCCCAGCTTCAGCAGCAGCGCGGCGCCGTAGGCGCCCAGGCCGAAGTAGGCCGCGTGGCCGAACGAGACCATGCCGCCCACCGCCATCAGCAGGTGCAGGCTCGCCGCGAAGAGCGCGAACGCGAAGATCTCCACCGCGATGGAGATCCAGAAGGTCGGCAGGGCGAGCGGCAGACCGGCGAGGATTGCGAGCGCCGCCACCGCCCACGCGGGATGGAAGCGCCGCGGCGGCCGGTCGGACACCACGCCGCTGCCCGGCGGCCGGAGCTGGATCTCGGGCCGCCCGAGGAGCCCCCACGGCCGCACCACGAGCACCACCGCCATGACCACGAAGATCAGCACGATGGCGGCCTTCGGCAGGAGCAGCACGCCGTAGGCGTTGAGCACGCCGATGAGGAGCGAGGCGAGCAGCGCGCCCCACACCGAGCCCATGCCCCCGATCACCACCACCACGAAGGCCTCCACGATGACCGAGGTGTCCATCACGGTGGTCAGGGCCAGCCGCGGCACCTGGAGCGCGCCCCCCAGGCCGGCGAGGAAGGAGCCCAGCACGAAGACCGAGGTGAACAGGCGGGCCTGGTCGACGCCGAGCGCGGCCACCATCTCGCGGTCCTGGGTGGCCGCGCGGATCAGCACGCCCCACCGGGTGCGATGGAAGAGGAGCCAGAGGCCGAGGGCCACCAGCGGGCCGAAGACGATGATCGCGAGGTCGTAGGAGGGAAAGAGCTGGCCCGCGACGGGCACCGAGCCGGCCAGCCCCGGCGCGGCGGGCCCGGTCTTGTTGTCGGCGCCCCAGACGTAGCGCACCACGTCGGCGGTCACCAGGACCAGCGCGAAGGTGAGCAGGAGCTGGTAGAGCTCGGGCGCGCGGTAGACGCGGCGGAGGAGCAGCACCTCGACCAGCCCGCCGATGGCGGCCACCGCCAACGCGGCCAGCAGCGCGGCCAGGTAGAACGCGGCCGGCCCGCCCGGCAGCACCGCGGCCAGCGAGTAGGTCAGGTAGGCGGCCAGCATGTAGAAGGAGCCGTGGGCGAAGTTGACGATGCGGGTGACGCCGAAGATGAGCGAGAGGCCCGACGCGATGAGGAACAGGAACATCGCGTTCGCGAGCCCGCTCAGGAGCTGCACGAGGAGGAGGGACATGAGGTAGGCCCGCCCCCTCACCCTGCCCTCTCCCCCTCGACGGGGGAGAGGGTGATCACGATTCTCCCTCTCCCTGGGAGGGAGAGGGCAGGGTGAGGGTTGCGGCTAATTGGCCGGGCGGAGCTTCTTCACTTCTTCGTCGGACGGCAGCACCTTCTCGCCCGGGATGTACTCGTGGTTGACCATGATGCCGACGCCCCGCTGGGCGTCGACCTTGGTCGTGCCGACCCACGCGCCCATCGTGGACTGCCCGTCGGAGGCGCGGAAGGTCACCGGCCCGATCGGGGTCTCCACCTTGAGGCCCTTGAACGCGGCCACCAGCTTCGCGGTCTCGGGGGCGCCCGCCTTCCGCAGCGCCTCGGCCACCGACTGGTAGGTGACGTAGCCGATCAGCGAGCCCAGCACCGGGTTCTTGTCCCCGCGCTTGACGAAGCGGGCCACCCACTCCTGGTGGCTCTGCATCTTGATGTCGTACCAGGGGTAGCCGGTGACCAGCATGCCCTCGGGGGCCTCGAGCTTGAGCGGGTCGATGTACTCCGGCTCGCCGAGCAGGATGCCCACCACGAACATCTTCTGGAAGAGCCCGCGCTTGCCCGCCTCGCGCACGAAGGCGAGCCAGTCGCTGCCGAAGAGCGAGACGTAGAGCGCGTCCGGGTTCTGGTTGAGGATGGCGGTCACCAGCGGGCCCGGCTCGATCTTGCCGAGCGTGGGCCAGTGCTCGCCCACCACCTGCACGTCGGGCTTCAGCTCCTTCAGCCGGTCGCGGAAGGTCTCCCACGCGCGCTTGCCGTACTCGTAGTTGGGCCCGATGGTGGCCCACTTGACGT
>JBGQHJ010000093.1:0-19910 GCA_041497895.1 Methylomirabilia bacterium | reverse complement strand
GCGCTGCCCCACCTCAAGCCGGAGGGCTACGTGGTGTCGGCCCAGAATTGCTGGAACGATCCGATCGTGGCTTCCATCGCGGGCGTGGAGCGCTCGGTCGGGCTCATCATGTCCAAGATCGGGGTCGCGCTCTGGAAGGCGGGCGAGGTGGAGCGCGGCATGGAGCGAGGCCAGGGCGCGGGCCACGACGTCTTCCGCGCGGGCGAGCACGACGGGCGCATCACCGAGCGGGTCACCGAGCTGGCCGACATCATGAGCGTGGTCGACGGCGCGCGGCCCACCGACAACCTGTGGGGCGAGCGCTGGTCCAAGCTCTGCGCCAACTGCATGGGCAACCCGGTGCAGGCCATGACCGGGCTCGGCAGCATGGAGATCGCGGCGCAGGCGCGCGGCCGCGAGATCACCATCCGCATCGCGCAGGAGTCCGCCGCGGTCGGCCTCAAGCAGGGCTACCGCATCCCCAAGTTCAACGGCCGCGAGGCCGAGCAGTGGGCCCAGGCCGGCCGCCCCGACGTCTACGCCGAGCTCGACGCCGGGCTCAAGCCCAAGGAGGGGTCGGGCCGCAACTGGCGCGCCTCGATGGCCCAGGACGTGATCAAGGGCCGCCGGAGCGAGATCGACTTCATGAACGGGCGCGTGGTGGACAAGGGGCGCGAGCTGGGGGTGCCGACGCCGGTCTCGGCGGCGGTGGTGGAGATCATGCGGGAGATCGACGCGGGCACCCGCAAGCCCTCCCCCGATCACATCGAGCTGGCGCTCAAGCGCGCCGGCGCCTGACGCGAATCAGCGCAGGGGCAGCAGCTCGACCACGCGGAGCTGGCTGAACACCACCTCCATGCCCCGCTGGTCCACGTAGAGCGCGAGCGTGCCGGAGGCCTCCGTGGGCAGTTCCGCGGTCGCCACCGGCCGGCCGTTGACGTAGGCCACGATGCTCTTCTCCCGCAGCTCCACCGCCAGCGTGTTCAGGGCGCCGTACTCGGTCTTGACGCTCCGGGTGGCGGTCGGCGGCACCGGGTAGGCCCACTTCCCGGTCCAGCTCGCCACCCGGTACGTCCCGTTGGCGGTGAGCCCGAGGGTGGCGAAGGTGCGCCCCTCGGCGGATCCGCGGCTCGCGAACATGAGCCCGAAGGCGCCCTCGCGCGTGCCCTTGCGCTGGCGGGCCGAGACCTCGATGCGCACCGCGGCCGGGAAGATCTCGGGCTGCACCGGCGCGATCAGGCAGGGGGCGGCGGCCGCGATGTTCTCGACGATGTAGCCGCCGTCGCCGTAGGAGGCCTTGCAGATGGAGCCGGTGGCCGCCGGCCAGTGGCGGGGAGCGCGCAGGTCGTCCTCGAACAGCACGCGCGGCCCGCCGACGATGGTGGTGCGGGGCTCGACCCGCGGCGGGCCGCACGCCACGGCGGCGAGCGCCGCCGTCAGGGCGAGGGTCAGAGCGAGCCGGGACATCGAGCGCCTCCCGTGATGGTGAGCGATGCGTGCGTCTGGCCCAGGGCCATCACATCTTTTACACTACACCGGGTTCGAACGACAACGGCAGTCGCGGGAGGCGTCCATGCGCGGCATCGTGTTCACCGGGAACCGCCAGCTCGAGATCCGCGAGTTCCCCGACCCCACGCCCGGCCCGGGCGAGGTGGTGCTCGAGATCAAGGCCTCCGGCATGTGCGGGAGCGATCTGAAGTTCTACCGCGCGGCCGGCAACGAGGCGGCGTCCCTGGGGCTGGGCGGCAGCGGCAAGCAGGTCATCGCCGGCCACGAGCCCTGCGGGATCATCGCGGCGGTCGGGCCCGGGGTGAGCGAGACGGAGGCCCGGGTGGGCCAGCGCGTGATGAATCACCACTACGCCGGCTGCGGCCGCTGCAAGCACTGCCGGGTCGGGTGGTCGCAGCTCTGCCCGAGTGGCATCACCGTGTTCGGCGTCACCGGCAACGGGGCCCACGCGCGCTACATGAAGGTGCCTGCCCGCACCAACGTGCCGCTCCCCGACGAGCTCACCTTCGAGGAGGGCGCCGCCGTCTCCTGCGGCACCGGCACCGCCTACGGGGCGCTCAAACGCCTCGACGTCTCGGGGCGCGACACCCTGGCCGTCTTCGGCCAGGGCCCGGTCGGCCTGTCCGCCACCATGCTGGGATCCGCGATGGGCGCGCGGGTGATCGCGGTGGACATCGCGAGTGAGCGGCTCCACCTGGCCCGCGAGCTGGGCGCCGACGCGGTGGTGAATTCGCGCGAGACCGACCCGGTGAAGGCGATCCGCGAGCTGACGCACGGAGAGGGCGCCGAGACCACCATGGACTGCACCGGGTTGCCCGAGCCGCGGGTCGCCGCGGTGAAGAGCGCGGCCACGTGGGGCCGCATGTGCTTCGTGGGCGAGGGCGGCGCCACCACCTTCGACATCAGCAGCGGCCTCATCCGCAAGCAGCTCACCCTCGTGGCCTCGTGGACCTTCAGCAGCATGGGCCAGTGGGAGTGCGCGCGGTTCGTGGCGGACCGGAAGATTCCCCTCGCGCGGCTCCTCACCGAGCATTTCAGCCTCGGCCAGGCGGCCGAGGCCTACAAGCGGTTCGACACCCAGACCACCGGCAAGGGTGTCTTCACGAGCTTCTAGCGCTCACCGGTCAGGAGACGACGTCGTGCCCGACCTCAAGATCCTCGGCATCCCCGGAAGCCTCCGCAAGGCGTCGTTCAACCGCTCGGCGCTCATCGCGGCGCAGTCTCTGCTGCCCGCCGGCGCGTCGCTCGACATCTTCGAGCTGGAGGGCATCCCGGTCTACAACCAGGACCTCGACAAGCAGCCGCCGGCCCGGGTGGTCGAGCTGAAGGCGCGCGTCCGCGCCGCCGACGCGATCCTGTTCGCCACCCCCGAGTACAACTACTCGATACCCGGCGCGCTCAAGAACGCGATCGACTGGGCGTCGCGGCCGTACGGGGACAGCGCGTGGCAGGGCAAGCCGGTCGCGGTCATGGGCGCCTCGGTGGGCATCCTCTGGAGCGCGCGGGCCCAGTACCACCTGCGCCAGTGCTTCGTGTTCCTCAACATGTATCCGGTCAACCAGCCGGAGGTGCTGATCGCCAACGCCGCGCAGCGCTTCAACGAGCGCGGCGAGCTGACCGACGAGACGTCGCGCGACCTGATCCGGAAGCTGCTCGCGGAGCTGGTGGCCTGGACGAAGAAGCTCAAAGCCTGAACCACCCCTCACCAATACGCCCCTCACCCTGCCCTCTCCCCTGAGGGGAGAGGGGGATCAGACCTGGCCGAAGAAGACGAGGTAGTCGGCCTTGAGCACGCGCTCGAGCAGGAGGAGCAGGAGCGCGCCCGGCACCATCAGCACGATCGCGGTCACGGAGGCGATCTGCAGCTCGTAGCCCACGCTGGCGGTGTACATGTAGACCGGTAGCGTGGTGACGAACGGGGCGCCCACCAGCAGGGTCCCGGTGAACTCGTCGAGGGAGTAGAGGAAGACCAGCAGCGCGCTGGCCACGAGGCCGGGCACCGCGAGCGGGAGCGAGACGCTCACGAAGGTCCGCGTCACCGAGGCGCCCAGGTTGTGGGCCGCCTCCTCCAGCTCCGGGGCGATGGCGCGGAACACCGCGGTCATCGTCCACACCGCGAAGACCAGGCCGCCCACCAGGTGCACGAGCACCACCCCGGTCATCGTCCCGGCCAGGCCGAAGCGGTAGAATTCCCGGGTGGCGCTCGCGAAGACCGGCAGCTGCGGGAAGGCCTGCGGCAGCAGGAAGGCGAGCAGGATCGGGGTGCGCCCCGCGAAGCGCAGCCGGGCCAGCGCGTAGCCGAGCGGCACCGCGAAGAGCAGGGCCAGCAGGGTGACGACGACCGCCACGATCAGCCCGGTGCGGAGCGGCTCGAGGAAGTCGCCCGAGAGCATGCGCGACCAGTAGCGCAGGCCGAAGCGCTGCGGCCACGGGCTCGGATAGGTCCAGCGCTCCGCGAGCGACCAGACGCCCAGGCTCAGCAGCGGGCCCAGGATCAGGAACGCGGCCACCGCCAGCGCCCCCGCGCGTGCGGCCATCGCCCCGATGGAGCGGGGAGCCTCGACCACGGCGCTAGCGGGTCAGCCGGCGCACGTACACCAGCGCCGCGCCCATGGCCAGCAGGTAGGCGACCACGCCGAGGGCGGAGGCGGTGGCGAAGTCGCCGTGCTGACCGTAGCGGTAGTAGACGTCGATCATCAGCATCTGGGGGCCGCCGCCCCGCCCCATCATGAGCGGGATCGAGAACGAGGCGAGCATGGACGAGAAGATCAGGATGCCGGTGACGGCCAGCGCCGGGCCGGCCATCGGCACCAGGATGTCGCGGGTGAGCCGGCCGGTGGTGGCGCCGAGCTGGCGGGCCGCCTCGAGGTAGGAGTCGTCGGTGCCGCGGAAGGCACCCAGCAGCAGGAGCGCGGCGAGCCCGAGGTGCTTCCAGGCCAGCGCGGCCGCGATGCCGGCCCACGACGAGGAGAACGACGGCACGTACGGGCTCCAGAACACCCGCAGCGCGTGGCCCACCACCACGAACGGCACGAAGAGCGGGACCTTCAGGAGAAACTCGATCGGCCCGTAGGCGCGGACGCGGAGCCAGCCGCACACCGGGATCGCGACCAGGAACGTGAGCGCGGTGCCGGCCGCGGCCACCCCGATGGTGTAGGCCACGTCTCGCGCGTAGAGCCGCGCGACGGTGCCGTAGTTGCCGAGCGTCCACTGGCCGTCCCGCGAGAAGCTCGCGACCACCGAGGCCCCGAGCGGCCACAGGAACACCGCGCCCAGCACGGCCAGAGCGGGCGTGCAGAGGGCGGCCCAGAGCGCCCGCTCGGCCAGGGTCAGCGGACGATCTCCTCGTAGGCCAGGCTGATCAGGTCGTGGTACTCCTTGATCGGCATCTGGCGCGAGTAGCGCGCGAGGTCCTGCGCGCTCACCCCGGTGAACAGCAGCTCGCGGCTCTTGGCGCTGATGAGCGGCAGCACCTTCTCGGCGTCCACCCCCGGGTACCAGCCGAACTTCTCCACGATGGCCTTGGCCTGCACCTCCGGCGTCGCGATGTAGTCGATGTAGCGGACCGCCGCCTCCCGGTTGGCCGCCTCGCGCGGCACCACCAGGTAGAGCGGGTAGATCGGCAGCCCGGGCGCGGGCAGGAGCGGCGTCACCGCCGGATCCATGCGCCCCTCGTTCTTCCACGCCACGAGCTGATCGATCCACACCGCGCCCATCCAGATCTCGCCGCGGTTCAGCGCGTCGAGCGTGCCCGCGTTGCCGTTGGTGATGACCGCCTGCCGGTTGAAGTCGCGCAGCGCGGTGACCGCCTCGCGGATGGCCGGCTCCTTGCCTCGGTCGAACGGCCCCTGGGTCAGCTCCTTGTAGAGCCCGGTCTTCCAGTAGACCCAGCCCATCGTGAAGCCGACCCCGCTCACCCCGCCCTTGATGCCGTTGTAGCCGAAGCGGCCGGGGTTGGCCTTCACCCACGTGGCCAGCTCGTCGAAGGACTTCGGCGGGCTCGGCACCTTCGACGGCACGTAGGCGAGCGCGATCTGGTTGTGGAACATCGGGACCACGTAGCCGTCGACGTTGACGCCGAAGGCCTCCTTCACCTCCGCGCCCTTCACGAGCGCCGCGTTCTTCATCTGGGGCACGAAGCGGAGGAGCAGCCCCTCCTTCACCATCTGCGAAGCCACCGCCATGCTGATCAGCGCCACGTCGAGATCCCACGACTTGCGGCCCGCGTCCGCCTGCGCCTTGATCTTGGTGTAGATCGCGCGGCTGGCCGGCTCGCCGGTGCCGGTGCCCACCGCGTTGATCTCGACGTCGGGCGCGGTCGCGTGGAAGCCGGGGCCGAGCAGGGTCTTGTGCACCTCGACCACGTTCACGTCGGCGCCGATCGCGACGTTGAGCCGGGTCGCGGCGGAGGCGGGCACCACGAGAGCCAGCAGCACGGCGAGCATGGATCGTAGCCGCATCGGGAATCTCCTCTGGTCAGGCCGCCGGGTATACGCGGACGCGGTCCGGCGGCACGGTGATGGTGACGGGACCCGGCCGGGCCGGCGCGGGCCCGTCCACCATGAGCACGGCCTCGCCCACCCGCACGTAGTGCCGGTAGTACGCGCCGAGGAACAGGCTTTCTTCGAGCTGGCCGGCGAGCCGCGGCTCGTCGGACCGGGCGCCGGTCCCCGCGGCCGGCGGGGCCAGGCCGAGGTCCGACGAGCGGAGGATCACCAGCACCGCGCCCCGCGCGGCGCCCCCGTACGGCAGGCGCTGTCCTTCCACGTGCACCGCGCCGGGCTCGGCGCGGCCCTCGACCCGGTTGCCCACCCCGAGGAACTCGGCCACGAACTCGGTCGCGGGCGCCAGGTAGACCTCTTCCGGCGGGCCCGACTGCACCACCGCGCCGCGGTTCATCAGCACCACGCGATCGGCGATGGCGAGGGCCTCCTCCTGGTCGTGGGTCACGTAGATCGTGGTGATGCCCACCCGGCGCTGCAGCCGCCGCACCTCCACCCGCAGGCGCTGGCGGATCTTGGCGTCGAGGTTGCTGAGCGGCTCGTCCAGCAGCAGCACCCGCGGCTCCACCACGATCGCGCGGGCGAGCGCCACCCGCTGCTGCTGCCCGCCCGAGAGCGCGGCCGGCTTGCGGCGCGCGGTGGCCTCCACGTCGCCGATCTCGACGAGCGCGAGCGCCTCCCGCACCCGGCGCGCGATCTCCGGAGCGGGCACCCGCCGGAGCCGCAGCCCGTAGGCCACGTTGTCGAACACGGTCATGTGCGGCCAGAGCGCGTAGGACTGGAACACCATGGCGGTGCCGCGCTGCTGGGGCGGCAGCGCGGTGACGTCGGCCCCGTCGAAGCGGATGGCGCCGCCGTCCACCGCGACGAAGCCCGCGATCGAGCGCAGCAGCGTGGTCTTGCCGCAGCCGGACGGGCCGAGGATCGCGGTGAGGCGGCCGGCGTCGAAGTCGAGGGAGACCGCGCGGAGTGCTTCAACCGATCCGTACCGCTTGCCGACGGTGTCCACGCTGACCCGAACCACGCGCGGAGGCTAGCACGCGCCCGCGCGAGGGGTCAACGACGCGGCCGGGCCGGCCCCGATCCGCCCCCGCGGCATCGCTCAGGCGGCCCTTGACGATGCCCCCGGCCCGGGGCAGGATCAGGGCCATCCAGGTCACACAAAAGGGGGGAAAGGCATGGCACAGCTCGGACCGTCGAAGGCCACCCGTCGTAGCTTCCTGAAGCTTGGTGCCGCCGGGGCCGCAGGCGTGGCCATGGGCCCCTGGGTTTCCCGCAATGCCCAGGCCAAGCCGGTATCCATCACGTTCGCGCGCGAAAGTTCCTACGTGAAGAACTTCGACGTGCACTTCCAGAACGTGATGGCGCCGGCCTACGAAAAGGCCACCGGCATCAAGATCGACTACCAGATCCAGGCCGCGGGCGGCAGCGCGGTGCCCCAGCTGGTCTCCATGGTCGAGAACAAGTCCGGCGCCGACCTGGCCTGGGTGCAGCAGGAGTGGCTCTATCGCGACGCCTTGGTGGACGTGTCCGACATCGCCGAGGAGGTGGGCAAGCAGCAGGGCGGCTGGTACGACGAGATCAAGCGCCTGTCCATCGACAAGGGCAAGTGGAAGTCCGTGCCCAACGGGAACATCGGCCAGTTGATGAACTACCGGAAGGATTGGTTCGACGAGGCGGGCGTCAAGCATTTCCCCGAGACGTGGGACGAGTTCCTGGAGGCGGGCATCAAGCTCAAGGCCAAGGGCCATCCGTTCGGCATGTCCATGGGGCATGGATTCGCCGACAACTACTCCTGGCTCTACCCCCTGCTGTGGTCCTACGGGGTGACGGTCATGGACAAGGACGGCAAGAAGGTGGCGCTCGACACCAACGAGACCGCGAAGGCCGTGGAGTACGTCAAGAGGCTCTACAAGGAAGCCTGCATCGAAGACTGCATCGGGTGGCTGGATCCGGCCAACAACAAGGCCTTCTTGACCAGCCAGATCTCGTGCACCAACAACGCCTACAGCATCATGGTCTCGGCCAAGCGCGACCTGCCGGAGATGGGCAAGGTGATCGAGCACGCGCTGAATCCCAAGGGCCCCAACGGCCAGCGCTACCACGCGCTCGTGCCCGTGACGCACGGCGTGTTCGCCCACAGCAAGGACCCGCAGGCGGCCAAGGATTTCCTGCGCTGGATGATGGACCCGAAGCAGTACCGGCCGTGGATCGCCTCGGGCGACATGTATTTCGCTCCATACCTGCACGGCTTCGACAAGGTGCCCGAGTGGGACATCGAGCCGCGTGTCAAGCCGTTCCAGAAGGTTCTCGAGACCGGTAAGCTCACGTCGTGGCCGGCGCCCGCCAACCGCCAGCACGGCGAAGTGATCAATCGCTGGATCGTGATCGACATGTTCACCAAGGCCTGCACGGGCACGCCGGTGAAGGCGGCCATCTCGGAGGCCGTGTCGCAGCTCAAGACGATCTACGGGTAGGGATGAGCAAGGTCCTCGAGGCATCTCGGGCGGGCGCGCTGATGGCGCCCGCCCGCCGCCCGTTCCGGGTGGCCGCGTTCGTCGAGCGCGAGTCCGTCTTCAGCTGGATCATGCTCACCCCGCCCGTGCTGTTCCTGCTGGCATTCCTGGGCTACCCGTTCTTCTACGGGGTGTACCTGAGCTTCTTCCACCGGGAGGTCGCGCGCACCGCCTCCTTCGTCGGCCTGGGCAATTTCGTCACCCTCTTCAACGACCCGATCTTCTGGCAGTCGGTCAGAAACACGATCCTCTTCACTGGGGTCGCGACGGTGCTGAAGGCCTCCGGCGGGCTCGGCATGGCTCTCGTGATGAACCAGGACTTCCGCATGAAGGCCGTCACGCGCGCCATGCTCCTCCTCCCGTTCATCGTGCCCACGGTGCTCAGCACCGTGGCCTGGCAGTGGATCCTCGACCCCGGCATGGGCCTGTTCAACCGTCTGTTGGTGGTGAGCGGCCTGGCCACGACGGGGCCGTCCTGGCTCGGCACGCCGACGATGGCCATGATCTCGATCATCATGGTCAACACGTGGCGCGGCCTGCCGTTCTTCGGCATCTCGATCCTCGCGGGCCTGCAGACCATTCCCGTCGACCTGCACGAGTCGGCGACCATCGACGGGGCGGGCACCTGGGGCCGCTTCCGTTACGTCACGCTGCCCTCGCTCCTGCCCGTGATCTTCATCGTGACCACGTTCTCGATCGTCATCACCTTCTTCGACTTTCAGCTCGTCTACGTGCTCACCGGCGGCGGCCCCGCCAACTCCACGCACCTGATGGCGACCTACGCCTACAGCCTCAGCATGGGTGCCGGACAGATGGGGCTCGGCTCCGCGGTGGCGCTCAGCATGGTGCCGGTGCTGGGGCTCCTGCTGGTCCTGCTCACCTTGTACGTGCGCAAGGACTGAGCGCCAAGGAATGAGTGAATGGTCGGCGAGCTGACCTGGCGCAAGCGGCTCTTTGGATTGTGGCTGCCGCTGGTGGCGTTCCTCGTGATCGCGCTGTTTCCGTTCACCTGGATGGCGGCGACGTCGCTCAAGACCAACGCCGAGCTGTATGACCCCAAGGCCATGCCGCTGGCCATCCGGCACCCGTCGCTCGTCCACTACATCGATCTGCTCAAGGAGACCAACTTCCTGATCTGGGTCGCCAACACGATGCTGGTGGCGGTGGTCGCCACCGGCATCTCGCTCCTGCTCGGGAGCATGCTGGCCTACCCGCTGGCCCGCATGCGGTTTCGGGGGGCGGGGCTGCTGGCCATCACCGTGGCCATCACCTACCTGGTGCCGCAGACGCTCCTGTTCGTGCCGATGGCCGATCTCATCGGCCGGATGAAGCTGGGCAATACGCTCAGCGCCGTGATGCTGACGTATCCGACGCTGCTCGTACCCTTCATCGCCTGGCTCCTGATGGGCTACTTCAAGACGGTGCCGAAGGAGCTGGAAGAGCAGGCCATGATCGACGGCGCCAGCCGCTGGCGGGCCATGACGAGGATCATTCTTCCCCTCTGCCTGCCCGGCTTCCTGTCCGCCGGCATCTTCGCCTTCACGCTGTCACAGAACGAGTTCCTCTACGCGCTGCTCTTTCTCAGCAAGTCGAGCGTGCGCACCGTACCGATCGGCGTCGTGGGCGAGCTGATCCGGGGGGACGCTTTCTACTGGGGCCAGCTGATGGCCGGCGCGCTGCTGGGCTCTATTCCGGTCGCCCTCGTCTACTCGTTCTTCGTGAAGTACTACGTCGCGGGTCTCACCGCGGGGGCGGTCAAAGGCTAGACGAGCCAGCCACGGCCGCCGCCGCCGGCCCGCCGCGCGGCACGCAGCGCCCGCGCCACCGCCTCCTCAGGTGTCCGGGCGCTCAGCAACGGGACCCGGCGGCCTTCCGGCTGGGCCAGGCGCCAGGTGCCGAGCCCCACCACCGGCCGCCCCAGCTTGAGCGCCAGCGCGATCTCGGAGAGCGTGCCGTAGCGCCCGCCCACCGCGACCACCGCGTCGCACGAGCGCACCAGGATCACGTTGCGCGCCTGGTCCATGCCGGTGACGATCGGGACGCTCACCCAGCGATTGGCGTCGCGGGCCTCGAAGCCGGGCAGGAGCCCGACCACCAAGCCCCCGGCCTGGGCCGCGCCACGCGAGGCGGCCTCCATCACCCCGCCGAGGCCGCCGCACAGCAGTACCGCGCCCGCCTCCGCGATCGCGCGGCCCACCCGCTCGGCGAGGGCGGCCACCCGGCGCGAGCACGCGCCCTCGCCGATGACGCCCACGCGAAGGCCGGGACGCGCCGGCTTCACGCGGACTCGACGCGCTGCCAGCCCCCTTCCGTGAGGGAGCGCAGCACCGCGTCCAGCACGAGCTGCGCGCGCAGGCCGTCCTCGAGCGACGGCGACGGGCTCTCGCCCTTGCGGATGCCCTCGAGGAAGCGCTTCACGAGCGGGGCGATCGTGGCCTTGCCGGTGACCTCCAGCGGATCTCCCTCGCCGGCCGACCGCGGCAGGCCCGCGGTGACCGGCACCGGCTGGAGCGTGCCGCTCGCGCCGGCCGCGCGCAGCTCGCCCACGTACCACTTGGGCTTCTCGCGGTCGAGCCGGTAGACGAGCGAGCCCTGGCTGCCGTAGGCCTCGAGGGAGCTCTCGTTCGCGCCCCGCGCGGACCGGCTCGCCGAGAGCGTCACCTGCCCGCCGGAGGCGAGCTCGCCCAGCACGCTGCAGAAGTCCTCCGCGGCGGCAGCCCTGCCGCCGCCCGGAACGCTCCGCGACGCGTAGGCGACCCCGGCCTGCGCGGTCACGCGCGCGAACTCGCCGAAGTGCCAGCGCACGAGGTCGATCAGGTGCACGCCCATGTCGCCCATCGCCCCGTGGCCGGCCTGGGCGCGATCCATGCGCCAGGTGATCGGCGCGGCCTCGTCGGCCCAGCGGGCCCCGAGCCAGCGGCCGCCCACGTGGAAGACGCGGCCCACCGCGCCCTCCTCCACCAGCGAGTGGAAGCGCTGCATGGCCGGGATGAAGCGCCAGTTGAAGCCGGTCATCGCCACCCGCTGGGCCCGCGCCGCCGCCTCCACCATCTCGCGCCCCTCGGCCGCGGTCATGGCCAGCGGCTTCTCGCAGAGCACGTGCGCGCCCTGGCCCAGCGCGCGCAGGGCGATATCGCGGTGGAGGTGCGGCGGCGAGGCGATCACCACGATGTCCGGCTTGGCCTGCTCGAGCAGGTCCTCCCAGCGCTCGAACACGGAGGCCACGTTGTAGCGGGTCGCCATCGCGCGGGCGGTCTCCTGGTTGCGCTGACAGAGGGCCACCACCTCGCAGCCGCTCGTCTGGAACGCCGGGATGTGGGCGCGGCCGAACCCGAGCCCGATGATGCCCACGGTGTGCTTCTTCCGAGCCATGCCTCGTCGGTCCTTTCGCCTGCGGATTCCCTTCACCCGCGGATTGGGTTAGAGTCGGCCCCATCCTACAGCAGATCCCGAGGAGGACCCCATGAAGGCGGTCGCCGCTGTTGCCGAGATCCTGAAGCGCGAAGGTACCACTTTTCTGATCGGCTACCCGGTCAACCCGATCATCGAGGCGGCCGCCCAGGCCGATATCCGCACCATCATCGTCCGGCAAGAGCGCACCGGACTGCACATGGCCGACGCGGTGAGCCGCATCACCTCCGGCCAGAAGATCGGCGTGTTCACCATGCAGCACGGGCCCGGCTCGGAGAACGCCTTCGGGGGCGTGGCCCAGGCCTACGGCGACTCGGTGCCGATCGTGGTGCTGCCCGGCGGCTACCCGCGCCGCATCACCAACATTCCGCCCAACTTCAACTCGTTCATCAACTACCGGAACGTCACCAAGTGGTGTGAGCAGGTCATCATGGCCGACGCGGTGCCCGACGCCATGCGCCGGGCCTTCACCCAGGTGAAGAACGGCCGGCCGCGCCCGGTGCTGGTGGAGATCCCGGTCGACGTCTTCCCGGAAGAAGTACCGGAGCCGCTCAATTACAAGGTGACCCCCCGCACGCGGATCGCCCCGGATCCCGACGCGGTGACCGAGGCCGCGCGGATCCTGGTGGAGGCCGAGCGCCCGGTGATCTACGCCGGCCAGGGCGTGCACTACGCGCGGGCGTGGCAGCAGCTCCGCGAGCTGGCCGAGCTGCTGGAGGCGCCGGTCACCACCAGCCTCGAGGGCAAGAGCGCGTTCCCGGAGAACCATCCCCTGTCGCTCGGCTCGGGCGGGCGCTCCATGCCGAAGACGGTCTACGAGTTCCTCAAGAACTCGGACGTCATCTTCGGCATCGGCTGCAGCTTCTCGACCACCAACTACGGGGTGACGATGCCGAAGGGCAAGACCATCGTCCACTCCACCATCGACGTGGCCGACCTCAACAAGGACATCGTGGCCGAGCACGCGGTCATCGGCGACGCCGGCCTCGTGCTGGACGCCCTGCTCGCCGAGGTGCGCGACCGCCTGAAGGGCAAGCCGCGCGGCCGCAAGGCGGAGGTCACCCGGCAGATCGCGACCATGAAGGCGGAGTGGATGGCCCAGTGGCTGCCCAAGCTGACCGCCAACGACAAGCCGCTCTCGCCCTACCGGGTGATCTGGGACCTGCTCCACACGGTGGACGTGGCCAACACCATCATCACCCATGACGCGGGCAGCCCGCGCGACCAGCTCTCGCCCTTCTGGGAGAGCACCCAGCCGCTCACCTACATCGGCTGGGGCAAGACCACCCAGCTCGGCTACGGCCTGGGCCTGGCGATGGGCGCCAAGCTCGCGAAGCCGGAGGCGCTCTGCATCAACGTGTGGGGCGACGCGGCCATCGGCTTCACCGGCATGGACTTCGAGACCGCGGTGCGCGAGCGCATCCCCATCCTGTCGATCCTGCTCAACAACTTCTCGATGGCCATCGAGCTGCCGATCATGAAGACCGCCACCGAGAAGTACCGCTCCACCGACATCAGCGGCCACTACGCGGACATGGCGAAGGCCTTCGGCGGCTACGGCGAGCGCATCAGCGAGCCCGGCGAGATCATCCCCGCGATCAAGCGCGGCATCGCCAAGACCCGCGAGGGCGTCCCGGTCCTCCTCGAGTTCATCACCGAGAAAGAGATCAACTTCTCCATCTTCAAGTAATCCTCTCCCTCCACCCTCTCCCCGTCGCGGGGAGAGGGCAGGGTGAGGGGCGGATGAGGGGGCCCTGAGGCGGCGGAGCCCGTCATGACCTATCGCATGGCCCCGATGTCCGCGCCGATCCTCGTCCTCACCCTCGTCCTCCTGGCCCTGCCGCCCGTCTTCGCGCTCCTGGCGATGCGGGGCACGTCGCTCCTGGCCGTCCCGGCCCTGTTCATGGTCGTGCTGTACGCGTGGGTGTGGCTCTGGTTCCGGCCGACCGAGTTCAGGGTGGGCCCCGACGCGATCGAGGTGATCTGGCCGCTCCGACGTCGGGAGATCCCGCGCCGGGAGATCTCGGCGGTCCGCCTGATCGACCGGGCCACGCTGCGCCGCGAGGTCGGCTGGGGGATACGGGTCGGGGCCGGCGGGCTCTGGGGAGGATTCGGCTGGCTCTGGACCACCCGGCGGGGCCTGGTGCGGATGTACGTCTCGCGCATCGACCACTTCGTGTGGATCGAGCGCGGGCCCGCGCAACCGTGGCTGATCACGCCCGACCATCCCGACGCCTTCGTCCGGGCCCTGTCCGCGCGTGGCTGACCTCAGCTATCGCTCGCCGAAGACCGAGGTGCGCGCGAGCCCGATCCACGGCCAGGGTCTCTTCGCCCGGATCTCGATCGCGGCGGGCGAGATCGTCGCGGTGAAGGGCGGCCACGTGCTCACCCACGCTCAGTGGGCGGCGCTCGAGCCGACCCTCGGCGCGGCCGAGATCCAGATCGCGGAGGATCTCTTCATCGCCCCGGTGCGCCAGGACCACCGGCCGGGCAGCATGCTCTACACCAACCACTCCTGCGATCCCAACCTGGCCATCCAGGGCCAGATCGTCCTGGTCGCGATGCGGGACATCGCCGCCGGCGAGGAGCTGACGATCGACTGGGCCACCACCGACGACGGCGACCATCGGATGACGTGTCACTGCGGCAGCCCGCGCTGCCGCGGCACCGTCACCGGCGAGGACTGGATGAAGCCGGAGCTGCAGGCGCGCTACCGCGGGTGGTTCTGCTGGTTCCTCCAGCGGAAGATCGAGCGCCGGGCCGGCTAGGTCATGCCGCTCGAGCTGGTCGCGCTGCTGTCCACCGGGCTCTTCGCGGGGGCCGCGCTCTACGTCTCCCTGGTCGAGCACCCGGCCCGGCGCGAGTGCGGGACCGCGCCCGCGATCGCCGAGTTCCGGCCGAGCTACCGCCGGGGGGCGGTGATGCAGGCGTCGCTCGCCGCGGTGGGCGGTCTCACCGGCGTGGCCGACTGGGCCCGCGGCCACGGGAGTCTCCCGCTCGTCGCCGGCCTGCTGATGGCGGCGATCATCGCCTTCACCCTGATCGTCATCTTGCCCACCAACAAGCGGCGGCTGGATCCCACGCTCGATCCCGGCTCCGCCGAGGCCGCCGCGCTCCTGGCGCGCTGGGGGCATCTGCACGCGGTGCGCACGCTCACGGGTGGTGTCGCGTTCCTCCTGCTCGGGCTTCATCTGGTGGGAGCGCGGTGACCGTGGAGGGGGGCCGGGGGAGCAGCGTGGTGACCCCGGAGCGCTTCGCGAGCGGCATGACGTTCGCCGAGTACATGGCCTTCATCGGCACCCCCGGCAACCTCGCGCGCGAGGCCGGCTGGTGGCGGGGCCCGGAGCGGATGGACTGGAGCGGGCCGCTCCGCGCCTGGTACGAGGGATTGAGCCTCCGGGCCGATCAGGTCGCGGCCATCCGGTGGCTGACCGCGCAGCCGAATGGGCCCGCCAAGGTCCTCGTGATCGCCGAGGAGTGGTCGTCCGACTGCCGCCGCGACGTCACCATCCTCGGACGGCTGGCGGAGGCGGCGCCGCTCGAGCTACGAATCTTTCCCCGCGACGGCCAGCGAGTCGGGCGCGGGCCGACCGCCGACCCCGCGGAGTCGCCGAACGCCGACCTCATGAATGCCTTCCTCCGGGAGCGGGACGGCCGGACCTATCAGTCGATCCCGGTCGTGGTCTTCTACACGAGCGATCTCGAGTACCTGTACCACTACACGGAGTTCCCCGCGCTCTACCACAAGGAGCGCCTGGCCGCCGCGATGCAGGTCGCGCACCTGGGCGAGACGCGGGAGCAAGCGTGGGAGCGCTTCATTCGCGACTGGGGCGCGATGCAGCAGTCACCCTTCTTCAGGCTATGGGCGGGCGCGGCCGTCGACGAGATGCTCTCCGCCCTGTACGAGCGGCACGTCACTCGGCTCGCCGCTGGTCGCGCATGACGCGAGCCGCCTTTCGGGATATCCTCGGCGCGTGAATAGCGCCATCCTCTTCGCGGTGCTCTCCGGCCTGTTCGCGGCCACCTGGACCGTCTGCCTCAAGCTCGGCTCCTCGCGGATCAGCGCGGTGCTCGGCGCGATGGTGATCACCGGTGTCGCCTTCGTGGTCAACTCGATCGCGCTGCTCGGCATGCGGGCCGGCGGGCACGAGGTGGTCCTCACGCGAGAGGGCCTGTGGCTCCTCGCGGTGGCCGGCGTCGCCGCCTCCGGCGTGGACATCTTCGGCCTGCTCGCCTACGAGCGCGGCCTGCGGGTGACCTCGTCGTTCCTCATCGGCGGCACGTCCACCGTGGTCGTGCTCCTCGTGGGCTTTCTCGTGCTCCACGAGCCGCTCACCTGGGGCCGGCTGGCCGCGATCGCGCTGATCGTGGGGGGCACGCTCCTGTACCAGCTCCAGGGGCGCTAGCCGGATGGCGCGGACCTTCCGCGAAGCCACCGACCTCGCCTCGAGTCGATCCATGGCGCCCCGGCGATTCGACGACGCGCAGGTCGCCGCGGCCTTCCGCGCGTATCCGCGTGGCGTCGCCGCGAAGCTCCGCGCGCTCCGTCGCCTGATCTTCGACGTCGCGTCGAGGACCGACGGAGTCGGCGAGCTCGAGGAGACCCTCAGGTGGGGCCAGCCGAGCTACCTCACGACGAGCACGCGGAGCGGCAGCACCATCCGCATCGACCGGGTGAAGGCCGAGCCCGGGCGCTACGCGATGTACTTCCACTGCCGGACGAGCCTGGTCGACACGTTCAGGCGGCTCTACCCGGGCACGTTCACGTACGAGGGCAATCGAGCCATCCTGTTCGACGAGCACCACCGGATCCCGGCGCAGGCGCTGCGGCACTGCATCGCCCTGGCCCTGACCTATCACCGGGGCAGGGGCCGCAAGGCCTAGCCGCCCGTGGCCCTGCGTGTCGTCCGGCTCGGGACCCCGCGTCACCCCCAGGAAGGCGTGCGTCTCGGGACCGTGCGTCGTCCGCCGCGCGGAGTGCGCAAGGAGCACTACGCCTCGCGGGACTACTTCGACGCGTGGCTGCCGGAGCTCGCGCCCAGTGCCCCCCTGGTGTCCTTCGCGCTGTCGAAGCCGTTCACTCCCGCGCGCTGGACCGCCTACGCGCGACGCTATCGACGCGAGATGCGTGAGCCGGCGGCGCAGCGGCTCCTCGCGGTGCTGGCGGCGCTGTCACGACAGACGAACCTGTCCGTGGGCTGCTACTGCGAGGACGCGAGCCACTGCCATCGCTCCCTGCTCCGGGAGCTTCTGATCGAGAAGGGCGCCCAGATCGTCTGATTGCCGCCGTTCGAGGCATCGTCGCCCCCGGCTGCTCACCGCGGCGGCGGCCTCGGCCGGGCGCGCCACCCGCGTCACCCACCCGAGATTCCCGCAAGTGGGCATCCCGCCTGGTCGAATACTCGTCGCGCACGGTCGCTCGCGGTCCTGGCACACCCTCTGCATCCTCACGGTCGGCACTCACGAATACTTCATCGCAGCGTCGCGAAATCCAGAGCGCCGTCGCCGTACGATGACGGCGCTCTTTCTTTTTGAGGAGGAACGACCATGGCCCACCGAGACGGCAGCACGATACTGCGGACGAGCCTTGCCGCCGCCCTGATCGGGCTCGCGCTCGTGGCCGCGGTGATGGAGGTGCACCCAGACCTCGCCGCGCACGAAGAGCGACCGGCGGCGGAGCGGCTCCGGCTCGAGCGCCTGTGGACCGCGCACGTCGCGACCGTCGACGACGCGCTCGCGCGGCACGACGTCAGCGCCGCGGTCGCCGCGTGGCAGGACGCCTACGGCGCCGCGCTCGCGAGCCGGGGCTGGGAGGGCATGATCGCGGTGGGAGACGCCTTCCTCCGGATCGGCGCCGAGGCCGGGAGCCTCCGCGGCTCACGACCCAACGCGCGTCAGGCCTATCTCAACGCGCTGATCCGGGCCCACCGGGACGGATCGGCCGCCGGGATGCGGCGGACCGCCGAGGCGTTCGCGGCCCTCGGCGACCAGGCGGTCGCCGAGCACTGCGTCCGGGTCGCGGACCAGCTGGCCGTCCGCGGGCCGAGGAGCTAGGCGTGGCCGGCAAGCTCGCGCTGATCGCGCACGACCACAAGAAGGTCGATCTCGTCGCGTGGGCCACGTTCAACCGGGAGACCCTGGCCGCGTTCCCGCTCGTGGCAACCCGGCACACCGCCCGGCTCGTGCGCCACAAGGTCGGGCTCGAGGTCGAGGAGCTGCTGAGCGGGCCCGAGGGCGGCGACGCGCAGATCGCGGCGGGGGTCGCCACGCGCGTCGTCGACGCCGTCTTCTTCTTCGTCGATCCCCTCTGGGCCCAGCCGCACGATCCGGACATCCGGGCCCTCCTGCGCGTGTGCAACGTCCACAACGTCCCGGTGGCCACCAACCTCGCCACCGCCGATCTGATCATCGCCGGGCTCCGTCTCTCTCGCGGCGCGGAGGGGGCGATCGGCGTGGCGCTCGGCTAGGTCACGGTTGTCCACGCCCGGCTGACCGTGTAGCCTCGGGGCCACCAACCCAAAGGAGGGGCCCATGAAGTACGGCGTGGTACTTCCGATCTGGCAGCTCACGGTGACGGAGGCGGAGTCCCTGGCCATCCAGGCGGAGGCCCTCGGGCTCGACGGGGTCTTCGTGCCCGACCACATCCTGGCCAAGCCCGCGACCACCCAGCACTACGGCGGCCACTGGCCCGATCCGTTCTCGCTGCTGGCCTTCCTGGCCGGGCGCACCCGGCGCATCCAGCTCGGCGCGAGCGTGATCGTCCTGCCCTACCGGAACCCGCTCGTCGCGGCCAAGGCCGCGGCCACGGTGGACCAGGCCTCGGGCGGGCGCTTCATCTTCGGCGTGGGGGTGGGCTGGGACGAGGCCGAGTTCGTGGACCTGCGCCTGCCCTTCGCGGAGCGCGGGCGTCTCAGCGACGACTACATCCGCGCGATCAAGGCCGCCTTCGGAGCGGACATCCCGCAGTACAACGGCAAGTACACGAGCTTCTCCGGCGCGACCTTCTCCCCTCGCCCGGTGCAGCGCCCGCACCCGCCGATCTGGGTGGGCGGCTCGCCGGGGTCGGTGTCGGGCCCCGCGGTGCGGCGCTGCGCCGAGCTGGGCGACGCGTGGCACCCGCTCGGCCTGGCCCTCGACGACCTCGAGAAGGGCTACGCGACCCTGCGCGACCTGGCCAGCCGCACCGGGCGGCGCGACACGCTCGGCCTCGCCCCGCGCAACCTGCTGGACCTGACCGACGGCGCGAAGGGCGCCGGCCGGGCCGCGTTCCAGGGCTCGGTGGCGGAGGTGGCGGCCGACGTCAAGCGGGTCAAGGGCATGGGCGCCGACTGGATGACGTTCGATCTGCCGCGGGCCGGCATCCCCGCCATGACGCGGGCGATGGAGCGCCTGGTCTCGGAGGTCAAGCCCGCGGCGGCGTGAGCCCGCGACCCGACGACGTCACGATCCGTGACGGCCGCCTCGACGACCGCCCGGCCGTCGAGGCGGTGACCCTCGCCGCCTACGCGCAGTACGCCGCGGTGCTCGCGCCGCCGCTCTGGGCCGCGTACCGCCAGAACATCGTGGCCACGCTGGCCGCCGCGGCCCCGGCCACCCTGATCGTGGCCGAGGCGGCCGGCCGGGTGGTGGGCAGCGTGCTGCTCCAGCCGGCGGGGTCGGTGATGACCGAGCCGGGCCGCGGGAAGGAGACGAGGCTCGCGGAGCCCGAGCTGCGGTTGCTCGCGGTGGGGCCGGCGGGGCGCGGGCGCGGGCGCGGCGTGGGCCGGCGGCTCATGGACGAGTGCATCCGTCGCTCGCGCGCCGCGGGAGCGCCGGCCCTGACGCTCCACACCACCGACATGATGCGGGTGGCGATGGGCCTCTACGAGCGCATGGGGTTCGCGCGGGCGGGCGAGCTGGACTTCACCCCGGCGCCGGGGGTGGTGGTGAAGGGATACCGGCTGGCCCTCACTTCAGCGAGGTGAAGGTGAACGCGCGGACGATGTGACGCTGG
>JBGQHJ010000092.1:0-20196 GCA_041497895.1 Methylomirabilia bacterium | reverse complement strand
CGGATGTGAAGCGGCGGATGTGAAGCGGCGGATGTGAAGCGGCGGATGTGAAGCGCCGCACGGCGGGGAAAATCGCAGTTGACAGGGCGGGAAAGCGTATGGGACAGTGATTCGCGTAGCACGGCACCCAACCTCCTTACAGAGCACATCTGAACACACGCAACCCGCCGGAGAACGACCATCTCTTCCTCAGAGCGTAGCCCGAAGCGTCCCTCGCCCAAGCCGTCTGCCCCGGAGCCCATCGCCACCGAACCGAGCACGGTGGTCGGCGCAGGAGGAAAGCGGATGAACCTGTCCGAGCTCAAGGACAAGACCATCGCGGACCTGAACAACGTCGCCAAGGAGCTCGGCGTCCAGGGTACCAGCGGTCTGCGCAAGCAGGAGCTGATCTTCAAGATCCTGCAGGGGCAGGCCGAGCGGGACGGGCTCATCTTCGCGGAGGGCGTGCTCGAGGTGTTGCCGGACGGCTTCGGCTTCCTGCGCGCGCCCGACTACAACTACCTGCCGGGCCCCGACGACATCTACGTCTCGCCCTCGCAGATCCGACGCTTCGACCTGCGCACCGGGGACACCATTTCCGGGCAGGTGCGGCCGCCCAAGGACAGCGAGCGCTACTTCGCCCTCCTGAAGGTGGAGGCGATCAACTTCGAGACGCCGGAGCAGGCGCGCGACAAGACGCTCTTCGACAACCTGACCCCGCTCTATCCGATGGAGCGGATCCGGCTCGAGCACGATTCGGACAACCTGACCACCCGGGCGATGGATCTGCTGTGTCCCATCGGCAAGGGCCAGCGCGGACTGATCGTGGCCGCGCCCCGCACCGGCAAGACGGTGCTGCTCCAGAACCTGGCCAACGCCATCGCCAAGAACCACCCCGAGGTCTACCTCATCGTGCTGCTGATCGACGAGCGGCCGGAAGAGGTCACCGACATGCAGCGCTCGGTGCGCGGGGAGGTCATCTCCTCCACCTTCGACGAGCCCCCGCAGCGGCACGTGCAGGTGGCCGACATGGTGATCGAGAAGGCCAAGCGGCTGGTGGAGCACAAGCGCGACGTCGTGATCCTGCTCGACTCGATCACCCGCTTCGCGCGGGCCCACAACGCGGTCATCCCGTCCTCGGGCAAGGTGCTCTCGGGCGGCCTCGACGCCAACGCGCTCCAGCGGCCGCGCCGGTTCTTCGCGGCGGCCCGGAACGTGGAGGAGGGCGGCTCGCTCACCATCATGGCCACCGCCCTCATCGACACCGGCTCCCGCATGGACGACGTGATCTTCGAGGAGTTCAAGGGCACCGGCAACATGGAGGTCCACCTGGACCGGCGCCTGATGGACAAGCGGATCTTCCCGACCATCAACATCGAGCAGACCGGCACCCGGAAGGAAGAGCTGCTGCTCGAGAAGGACGAGCTGCAGAAGGTGTGGCTGCTCCGGAAGGCGCTCTCCCAGCTGAACCCGGTCGAGGCCATGGAGCTGCTGCTCGACAAGCTCAAAATGGTCAAGAGTAACAAGGACTTCCTGAACCAGATGAACCAGCTCGCGTAGGACTCCGGATCCGCTCGCCCCGCCTTCGGCTGCCGCTCGCCAAGCCGCCCATTTTTGCCTTTTCGCGCTCACCCTGCTATGCTCTGAAACCCATTTAGGAGGTGCGCCGTGAAGGCTGGCATTCATCCGGACTACATTGACACCACGATCACCTGCAACTGCGGGGAGGTCATCCACACCCGCTCCACCGTGCCGACCATCAAGGTGGAGGTCTGCTCCAAGTGCCATCCCTTCTTCACCGGGAAGCAGAGGTTCCTCGACACGGCCGGGCGCGTCGAGCGCTTCCAGCAGAAGTACAAGAGGAAGAGCCGCACGGAAGGGTAGGGCCGGGCTCGGCGCCGCTCCGCGCTCCGAGCCGCACACTCGGCAGCACCTGATTCCTGGTCGTTTCTCGCCGCGGCGGCGCCGTCTCCCGTGTGCCGGTCCCTGAGGCAGTCCCATGTTCGACAAGCTCCGGCAGATCGAAGAGCGCTACGGCGAGCTGAACCGCTCCCTGTCCGATCCCCAGGTGATCGGTCAGCCCGCGGTCTACGCCCGCACCGCCAAGGCCGCGGCCGACCTGGCCGAGACCGTCGCCAAGTTCGAGGAGTACAAGAGCGTGCTCGCCCGTATCTCGGAGGCGCGCCACATCCTGGCCGAGGACGCGGACCGCGAGATGCGCGACCTGGCCCAGGCCGAGATCGACGAGTTGGGCGTCCGCCAGGCGAAATTGGAAGAGGAGCTGCGCGCGCTACTCGTGCCCCGCGACCCCAACGACGAGAAGAACGTCTTCCTCGAGATCCGGGCCGGCGCGGGCGGCGACGAGGCCGGCCTCTTCGCAGCCGAGCTCTTCCGCATGTACACGAAGTACGCGGAGCGCCAGCGCTGGAAATGGGAGGTCATCGACAGCCATCCCACCGGGGTGGGCGGGCTCAAGGAAGTGGTGGCACTGGTTCAGGGCCGCGGCGCGTGGAGCCGGCTCAAGTTCGAGCGCGGGGTGCACCGCGTGCAGCGCGTGCCCGCCACCGAGTCGAGCGGGCGCATCCACACCTCGACGGTGACGGTGGCGGTGCTGCCGGAGGCGGAGGACGTGGACGTGAAGGTGGACGAGAAGGACATCCAGGTCGACGTCTACCGCTCCTCCGGCCCGGGCGGCCAGGGCGTCAACACCACCGACTCGGCGGTGCGGCTCACCCACCTGCCCACCGGCCTGGTCGTCACCTGCCAGGACGAGCGCTCCCAGATCAAGAACCGGGCGAAGGCCCTGCGCGTGCTCAAGGCCCGGCTGCTCGAGCGGGCGCAGGAGGAGCAGGCCGCCGCCATCGCGGCGGACCGGCGGACCCAGGTCGGCACCGGGGAGCGCAGCGAGCGGATCCGCACCTACAACTTCCCCCAGGGCCGGGTCACCGATCACCGGATCAACGTCACCCTGCACCGCCTGCCCACCGTGCTGGAGGGCGATCTCGACGAGCTGATCGACGCGCTGCGGGAGCGCGACGTGAGCCAGAAGCTCGCGGAGAGCGTGCCGTGATCGGGATCGCTGCGGATCGCACCGTCCCCGCGCTGCTCACCCGCGGCACCGCCGCGCTGGAGGCGGCCGGGATCGAGACCGCGCGGCCGGAAGCCGAGTGGCTGCTGGCCGGGCTGCTGGGCGTCGACCGCTTCACCCTCTACCTGGATCCCGCCCGTCGACTCTCCACCCCGACCATCACCCGATTCCTCGGCCAGATCGAGCGGCGGGCCGCGCGCGAGCCGCTGCAGTACCTGCTCGGGTGGGAGGACTTCCACGGCCTGCGGCTCGCGGTGTCCTCCGACGTGCTGGTGCCCCGGCCCGAGACGGAAGGGCTGGTCGAGTGGGCGCTCGAGATCCTGGCCGACCGCCCGGAGCCGGTGGTGGCCGACCTCGGCACCGGCAGCGGGGCCATCGCGTGCGCGATCGCGCACGCCCGCCCCACCGCCGAGGTGCTGGCGGTCGAGCTCTCGGGCGGCGCCCTCGCGGTGGCCTCGCGCAACGTGCGCGAGCTCGGGCTCGGCGCGCGCGTCCGGCTCCTGGCCGGCGACCTGTTCGCGCCCCTCGGCTCGATTCCCGCGAGCCTGGACCTGGTGGTGGCCAACCCGCCCTACCTGCCGAGCGCGGTGATCGCCTCGCTGCCGCCCGAGGTCTCGCGCCACGAGCCGCGCGCCGCGCTGGACGGCGGGCCGGACGGCATGAGCGTGATCCGGCGGATCGTGGCGGGAGCGCCGGCGGTGCTCAAGCCGGCCGGCTGGCTCCTGATGGAGATCGGCGAGGACCAGGCCGGCCCGCTCGCCTCCCTGATGGCGGCCGAGGGGTTCTCCGGAATCCGCGCCCGTCGGGACCTCAACGGGGTCGAGCGCTACATCGGCGGCCGCTGGGAGCAGGCCGCGACGACCCTCGCCGGCTGCGCGTCCGGCGCGGCGAGACGGGAGGGCTGCTGATGGCGACGAAGCTGGTGGTCCAGGGAGGCGCGCCGCTCCGGGGCGACGTGCCGGTGAGCGCGGCCAAGAACGCGGCGCTGCCCGCCCTCTGCGCGGCGCTGCTCACCGCGGAGCCGGTGGTGCTGGAGAACGTGCCCGCGCTCGCCGACGTGAACACCACCCGCTCCCTGCTCGAGCAGCTGGGCGGCGTGATCACGACCGACGCCGACGGCAGCACGCGCGTGCACGTGGCGGCGGTCACCAGCAACGAGGCGCCCTACGAGCTGGTCTCGACCATGCGGGCCTCGGTGCTCGTGCTGGGCCCACTGCTCGCGCGGACCGGCCTCGCCAAGGTGGCGCTGCCGGGTGGCTGCGCGATCGGGGTGCGCCCGATCGATCAGCACCTGAAGGGCTTCCAGAAGCTCGGGGCCGAGGTCTTCATCCGTAACGGCTACGTGGAGGCGCGGGCGAGCCGGCTCAAGGGCGCGCGCATCACCACCGACCTGGTTACGGTCACCGGCACCGAGAACCTCATGATGGCGGCCGCGCTGGCGGAGGGCACCACCGTCATCGAGAACGCGGCGCGGGAGCCGGAGGTGACGGACCTGGCCCGGCTGCTCTCCGCGATGGGGGCGCGCATCGAGGGCGCGGGCACCGAGCGCCTCGAGATCGAGGGGGTTTCGGAGCTGGGCGGCGCCCGGCACCGCGTGATTCCGGACCGCATCGAGGCGGGGACCCTGCTGGTGGCCGCGGCCATCACCGGCGGCGACGTGACGGTGGTGGGGGCAGAGCCCCGGCACATGTCGGCCATGCTCTCCAAGCTCGAGGAGTGCGGAGCGGTGGTGACGGTGTCCGGCGACCGCATCCGCTGCCAGGGCCCGGCCCGCCCGAAGGCGGCCGACATCATCACGAGCCCGTTCCCCGGCTTCCCCACCGACATGCAGGCCCAGTTCATGGCCCTGCTCGGCTTGGCCGACGGGATCAGCAAGATCACCGAGACCATCTTCGAGAACCGGTTCATGCACGCGGCCGAGCTCTCCCGCATGGGCGCGCGCATCGACGCGGAGGGATCGATCGCGATGGTGCGCGGCGTCCGCTACTACCAGGGTGCCCCGGTCATGGCCACCGACCTGCGGGCCTCCGCCTCGCTGGTGCTGGCCGGCCTCGCGGCCCGCGGCACCACGGATATCTCGCGCGTCTACCACCTGGATCGCGGCTACGAGCGGCTCGAGGTCAAGCTGCGCTCGCTCGGCGCCACCATCGATCGGGTGAAGTGATGCTCACCCTGGCGCTGCCCAAGGGCCGGCTGCTCGATCCCGCCCTGACCCTGCTCGCCGGCATGGGCATCCGCGGCTTCGAGCCCGACTCGCGGCGGCTGCTCCAGGCCGACGACGCGGCGGGGCTGCGCTTCATCCTGCTCAAGCCCGCCGACGTCCCGACCTACGTGGAGCACGGTGCGGCCGACCTCGGCATCGTGGGCAAGGACATCCTGCTCGAGCAGCAGCCCGACGTCTACGAGCCGGTCGACCTGGGCTTCGGCTTCTGCCGCCTGGTGGTGGCGGAGACGCGTGAGCTGTGGCAGCGCGACGACCCGGCCAAGTGGTCCTGGGTGCGGGTGGCCACCAAGTACCCGCGCCTCACCGAGTCGTACTTCTCCGAGCGCGGCATCCAGGTCGAGATGGTCCGGCTGGACGGCTCCATCGAGCTGGCGCCCCTGGTGGGCCTGGCCGAGCGCATCGTCGATCTCGTGCAGTCCGGCGAGACGCTGCGGGCGAACGGGCTGGTCGAGGTGGCCGAGATCCTGACCTCGACCGCGCGGCTCATCGTCAACCGCGCCTCGCTCAAGACCGCCCACGCCCACGTGAGCCAGCTCATCACCGCGATGCGGGAGGTGGCAAGGCAGGCCGGGCGAGGTGTAGCTGAAGGCGAGCCGAGCAAGTACAAGAAATGATTCGAAGGCTTGAAACGTCGAGCTCGGGCATTGCCGGAGTGATTCGCGCGCTGGAGCGGCCGCCCGGCGCGGTGGAGCCGGAGATCGCCCGCCGAGTCGCCGAGATCGTGGCCGCGGTGCGGGCGACCGGCGACGCGGCCCTGCTCGACTGCACGCGCCGCTTCGATCGGGTCACCCTCGCCGCGTCCGACCTTGCGGTGCGGCCCGAGGAGTACGCGGCGGCCGAGCGCGCGGTGGGCGAGGTGACGCTCCGCTCGCTCCGCTACGCGGCGGCGCGCATCGAGCGTTTCCACCGCGAGTGCGCGCCGCGCTCCTGGCGCATGCGCGACGACCACGGCTCGCGCCTCGGGCAAGAGGTGCGCCCGCTCGACCGGGTCGCGGTCTACGTGCCGGGCGGACGGGCCGCCTATCCCTCCACGGTGCTGATGACGGTGGTACCGGCACGGGTGGCCGGGGTGCGGGAGATCGTGCTGGTCTCGCCGCCCGCCGCCGACGGGTCCCTGAACCCGGCGGTGCTGGCCGCCGCGCGGATCGCCGGAGTGACCGAGGCCTACCGGGTGGGCGGGGCCCAGGCGGTGGCCGCGCTCGCGTACGGGACCGAGACCATCCGCCGGGTGGACAAGATCGTGGGCCCCGGCAACATCTACGTGGCGCTCGCCAAGGCGCAGGTCTTCGGCGACGTGGGCATCGACATGGTGGCGGGGCCGAGCGAGGTGGCCGTGGTGGCCGACGAGACCGCGGACGCGGAGTTCGTGGCCGCCGACCTGCTGGCCCAGGCCGAGCACGACCCGATGGCCCGCGCGGTGCTGCTCACGCCCTCGGCCGCCCTGCGGGACGCGGTCGCGGCCGCGCTCGAGCACCGGCTCGCCGCGCTGCCCCGCCGCGAGATCGCGGGGGCGGCGCTGGCGAGCCACGGGGCCCTGGTGCTGACCGCGAGCGTCGAGGAGGCGGTGGAGCTGGCCAACGGGCTCGCCCCCGAGCACCTCGAGCTGCAGGTGCGCGACCCGGAGGCCCTGCTCGCGCGGGTGCGTCACGCGGGGGCGGTGTTCCTGGGCCGGCACACGCCGGAAGTCGTGGGAGACTACGTGGCGGGGCCGAATCACGTGCTGCCGACCGGCGGCACCGCGCGCTTCTCCTCGGCGCTCTCCACCGAGGACTTCGTGACGCGGCTCAGCGTGATCGAGTACTCGCCGGCCGGGCTGGCGGAAGCGGGTCCGCACGTCGCGGAGCTGTCCCGCGTGGAGGGCCTCGACGGACACGGCGCGGCGGCGGCGGTGCGCATCGCGGCCGCGCGGGAGGGAGCACGATGACCGGGGAGCGGAGGACGGAGCCGGCGGAGCCGCGGCAGAGCCGAATCGAGCGCAACACCAAGGAGACCCAGATCGTCCTCCATCTCAACCTGGACGGCACCGGAGCCTCCAAGGTCGACACCGGCATCCCGTTCTTCAACCACATGCTCGAGGCGTGGTCCAAGCACGCGCTGATGGACCTGCAGGTGGACGCCAAGGGCGACCTCGACGTCGATCTCCACCACACGGTGGAGGACGTCGGCATCTGCCTCGGGAAGGCCCTGCGCGAGGCGGTGGGGGACAAGAAGGGGATCGTGCGCTACGGCGCGTCGTTCCTGCCCATGGACGAGGCCCTGCTGCACGCGGCGGTGGACATCTCGGGCCGGCCGTACCTCGTGTTCAACGTACCGCTGCAGCGGACGCGGATCGCCAACTTCGATCTCGACCTGCTCAAGGATTTCTTCCGCGCGGTGGCGGTCAACGCCGAGATCACGCTGCACCTCAACATGCACTACGGCGAGAACCTGCACCACATCGCGGAGGCCACCTTCAAGGCGGCCGGCCGCGCCCTCGCCGAGGCCACCCGCCTCAACCCTCGAATCACGGGCATCCTCTCCACTAAGGGCAGCCTGTGAGCGAGTCCATGCGGAGCACGGGTCGCCGCGCCGCCCCGATGAGGGCCAAAGGCCCGAAGAGGCCAAACCGCAGCCTGGACAAACTGACGCGCGCGCGCTCAGAAAAAGAAGTCAGCGCATACGCGCCGCCGCCGGTCGAGGCGACTGCATGATCGCAATCCTGGACTACGGGCGCGGCAACCTCGGGAGCGTGGAGAAGGCCTTCGCGCGCGTCGGGATGCCCGCGGTGGTGACCGAGGATCCGGTGGTCGTCGACGACGCAGAGGCGGTGGTGCTGCCCGGCGACGGCGCCTTCCACGACGCGATGGACGCGCTGCAGGCCCGAGGGCTGATCGCGCCGGTCCGAGCATGCCTCGAGCGGGCGCGTCCGTTCCTGGGCATCTGCCTCGGCTACCAGCTCCTCTTCACCGAGAGCGAGGAGTTCGGCCAGGGCAAGGGCCTCGACGTGATCCCGGGCGCGGTGCGCCGCTTCCCGTCCACGCTCAAGGTGCCGCACATGGGCTGGAACCAGGTCGAGCACCGCGGCGACATGCCGCTCTTCGACGGTATCCCGAGCGGGGCGAACTTCTACTTCGTCCACTCCTACTATCCGGAGCCCACCGACGCGTCGCTCCAGGTGGCGACGTGCGCCTACGGGGTCACCTTCCCGGCCGCGGTCGCGCGCGGATCGCTCTTCGCCACCCAGTTCCACCCGGAGAAGAGCCAGCGCTGGGGCATCCGGCTGCTGGAGAACTTCGCGGCGCTCGTCCGCGATCGCCGCTGAGCGCCTCCGCCATGTTCGCGATCGTCCCGGCGGTCGACCTCAAGGCGGGCCGCTGCGTCCGGCTCGTGCAGGGCCGCGCCGACGCGGAGACCGTGTTCTCCGACGACCCGGTGGCGATGGCGCGCCGCTGGCAGGACGCCGGGGCGCGGCGTCTTCACGTCGTGGACCTCGACGGGGCCTTCGCGGGCCGCCCGGCCCAGACCGAGCTGGTGCGCGCGATGATCGAGGCCGTCTCGATCCCGGTGCAGGTGGGGGGCGGCCTGCGCGAGCTCGCCGACGTGGAGGCGGTGCTGGAGGCGGGCGCCCGGTGGGCCATCGTGGGAACGCGCGCCGCGCTCGACCCCGCGTTCCTGGGGGCGGTCTGCGATCGCTTCGGCGAGCACGTCATGATCGGCATCGACGCCTCCGACGGGCGGGTGGCGGTCGACGGATGGACCCGGGTGCTCGACCTGGACGCGATCGCGCTCGCGCGCGACGCCGCGGCGGCCGGGGCGGCCGGCATCGTCTACACCGACATCGCACGCGACGGCACCCAGACCGGGCCCAATCTCTGGAGCACCGCGGCGGTGGCCCAGGCCGCCGGCATCCCGGTCTTCGCCTCCGGCGGCGTCGGCTCGCTCGACGACATCCGCCAGCTCGCGACGGTGGCCGGGCTGGCCGGGGTCATCGTGGGCCGAGCCCTCTACAGCGGCGCGGTGGACCTCGCCACCGCGGTCGCGGACGTGCAGTAGTCATGCTCTGCAAGCGGCTGATCCCGTGTCTCGACGTCAAGGACGGCCGGGTCGTCAAGGGTGTCCGGTTCGTGGAGCTGCGCGACGCGGGCGACCCGGTGGCGGCGGCGCTGGCCTACGACGCACAGGGCGCCGACGAGCTGGTCTTCCTCGACATCACCGCCTCCCACGAGGGCCGCGCCACGATGCTCGACGTGGTGCGCCGGACCGCCGAGGGCATCTACATGCCGCTCACGGTGGGGGGCGGGGTGCGGTCCCTCGGAGACATCCGCACCCTGCTGCGCGCGGGGGCCGACAAGGTCTCGCTCAACACCGCCGCACTCGAGCGGCCCGCGGTGATCGAGGAGGCCGCCCACGCCTTCGGCAGCCAGTGCATCGTGGTGGCGATCGACGCCAAGTCTTCCGGTCACGGCACCTGGCAGGTGTACACGCACGGCGGCCGGCGGCCCGCGGGCCGCGACGCCGTCGAGTGGGCGCGCGAGGTCGAGCGGCTGGGGGCGGGCGAGATCCTGCTCACCAGCATGGACCGCGACGGCACCGGGGCCGGCTACGATCTGGCCCTGACGCGGACGGTGTCCGAGACGGTCTCGGTGCCGGTCATCGCCTCCGGCGGGGTCGGTCGCCTCGAGCACCTCCGCGAGGGCGTGGTCGAGGGGCGCGCCGACGCGGTGCTGGTGGCCTCGCTCTTCCACTTCGGGCAGCACACCATCCCGGAGGCCAAGCGGTACCTCCACGAGCACGGCGTGCCGGTGAGGATCGAGCGGTGAGCGCGCCCGACGAGTTCACCTGGGACGCACAGGGGCTGATCCCCGCCGTCGTGCAGGACACCGAGACCGGCCAGGTCCTGATGGTGGCGTGGATGAGCCGGGACGCCCTCGAGGCGACGCGGCGCTCGGGCCTCACTCACTTCTGGTCGCGCTCCCGCCAGTCGCTCTGGCGCAAGGGCGAGACGTCCGGGCACGCCCAGCACGTGGATGGGATCTACGCCGACTGTGACCGCGACACCCTGCTGGTCCAGGTGCACCAGGACGGGGTGGCCTGCCACACCGGCGCGCGGAGCTGCTTCTTCACCCGCCTGGGCGAGGGCGAGGGCCAGCCGGCCCCCGCGGGCGCGGGACCGGCCATGCTGGAGATCCTCGAGCGCGTGCTCGAGTCACGCAAGGTGGCGCCGCCGCCCGGATCGTACGTGGCCTCGCTCTTCCAGAAGGGCCAGCCGCAGATCTGCCGCAAGATCGGCGAGGAGGCGGCCGAGGTCATGACCGCGGCGCTCGGCGGCGAGGGCGACGGACGCGTGGTCTCCGAGGTCGCGGACCTGTGGTTCCACACCATGGTGCTGCTGAGCGCGCGCGGCATCCCCCTGCGCCGGGTGTTCGAGGAGTTGGCCGCCCGGCACGAGAAGGGTAAGTGATTCCCCGGCACGCGCTGCTCGCCGCGGTCGCCCTCCTGGCCGGCTGCGCCACCGCCGCCGGCCGCATCGAGAACGGGGTCTACCATTCCGCGAAAGGCTATCGGGTGACGTTACCGGCGAGCGGCTGGAAGGTGGACGAGGGCCCGCGGGCGGATCTCTCGCTGCAGGACGAGGCGGGGCCGGGCGGGATGCTGGTCGACGCCACCTGCGCGGGGCGCGAGCCGTCTCGCCCGCTCGACGTGCTGGCCCGTCACCTGACCTTCGGCCTCACCCGGCGGGAGGTGCTCGAGAACGGGACGACCACGGTGGCCGGGCGGGAGGCGGTGAGATCGGTGGTGCGGGGCCAGGCCGACGGCCGCGACGTCACGGTCGAAGCCCTGGTCCTGCGGGCCCAGCCGTGCGTGCACGACTTCCTCTACGTGGCGCCGACCATCACGTTCGACACGGGACGTCCCGCGTTCCGGGCCCTGGTCGAGAGCTTCGCCCTGGAGGGACGCTGATGTTGGCCCAGGATCTGAGGCGGCACCTGCGCGAGTCGGCGGTGTGGTACGGCGGCCTCGGGCTGCTCGCCATGCGGGTGGCCCGCAACCTCACGCTGCCGCCCGCGTATTTCTGGCTGGTCGCCCGCGAGATCGACATCGTCGGGGTGCGATCGCTCACGGTGGCCCTCACCGCCGCGCTCTTCACCGGGATGGTGCTGGCGTTGCAGACCGCGGTGAACATGGCCCGGTTCGGCGCGGAGAACTACGTGGGCCCGGTGGTCGCGCTCTCCATCCTGCGCGAGCTGGGTCCGGTGCTCACCGCGATCCTGGTCGGCGGCAAGGTGGCCTCGGGCATCACCGCCGAGCTGGGCTCCATGAAGGTCACCGAGCAGATCGACGCGCTCCGGGCCCTCGGGGTCAACTACATCAAGAAGCTGATCGTCCCCCGGCTGATGGCCGCGGTGCTGGTCTTCCCGCTGGTCACGATCCTGGCCGACGGAATGGGCCTGCTCGGAGGTATGCTGATCGCCGTGTTCGATCGCAACGTCGACCCGTATCTCTACTGGAACACCATCAGCTACTGGGTGGTGATCAAGGACTTCCTGAGCGGGATCGGCAAGAGCGTCGTCTTCGGGGCCCTGGTCACCCTGATCGGCTGCTACAACGGGCTCGCCACCGAGGGCGGCACCGAGGGGCTCGGACGCTCCACCACCGCCACGGTGGTGCAGGTGGCCATGGGCGTGATCATCTCGGACTTCTTCATCACGAAGCTCTTCCTCTTCATGTTCTGGTGAGCGCGGTGACCCAAGTGGGACCCCTCGTCGAGCTCCGGGACGTGTGGAAGTCGTTCGACCGCAAGCAGGTACTGCGCGGGATCGACCTGGCCCTGGCCAAGGGGACGATCCTCGCGGTGATGGGCGGGAGCGGGAGCGGCAAGACCGTGCTCCTGCGCATCGCCTCCGGCCTGATCTACCCCGACTCGGGGGGCGTGTACCTGTTCGGCTCGCGGATCGACCGGATGAGCGAGGAAGGCATGCTGCCGATCCGGCGGCGGACCGGCTTCGTGTTCCAGGGCGCGGCCCTCTTCGATTCCCTCTCGGTGTTCGAGAACGTGGCCTACCCGCTGCGGGAGCACACCCGGATGTCGCTCCGCGAGATCACCGAGCGCGTGCATCACTTCCTGACGCTGGTGGGGCTGCCCGACACCGACGAGCTCATGCCCGCCGAGCTGAGCGGTGGCATGCGCAAGCGGGTGGGCATCGCGCGGGCCCTCGTGGTGGAGCCGGAGGTGGTGTTCTTCGACGAGCCCACCGCCGGCCTCGATCCGACCAACGCCCGGCTGGTGGCCCAGCTCATCGCCCAGCTCCGCACCGGCGTCTGCGACACCGCCATCGTGGTGACCCACGACGTCGAGTTCGCCGAGATGGTAGCCGACCAGATGGCGATCCTGCTCGACGGGACGTTCGCCGACGTCGGCACGCCCGCCGAGATCCATCGCTCCGCCAACGTCGACGTGCGCCGGTTCCTGGCCGGCGAGCTGCGGGAGATCTAGCGGTGGCCGAGCACTCCCAGCTGGCCCTCCAGGTCCGCATCGGCGCCTTCATCCTGTCCGGCCTGCTCGTGTTCTTCGCGATGATCTACCTGCTCGGGGCGCAGGCTCGCTACTTCGAGCGCAAGTACGACCTGATCGCCGAGTTCACCGAGGTGGGCGGCCTCATCGAGGGCGCCACCGTGCGGCTGGCCGGGGTGCAGGTCGGCCGGGTGACCGCGGTGACGCTGTCCGAGAAGCCGGGCGGCAAGGTGCGGGTCACCCTCACGATCGCGCGGCGCTTCTCGGAGCGCATCCGGCGCGACTCCGAGGCGCGCATCGCCACCCAGGGCCTGCTCGGCGACAAGATCGTCGAGATCACGCTCGGCTCCACCGCGGCGGCGCCCCTTCAGCCCGGGGAGACCCTGGTGTCGACCGAGCCGTTCGAGATGCAGCAGATGTTCAAGGCCGGGATCGAGACCATGCAGACGGTGAAGGAGCTGACCGCCGGGCTCAAGACCACGGTGGCGCGCGTCGATCGCATCGCCAAGGAGGTGGAGACCGGCAAGGGACTGGTCCACACCCTGGTCTACGACGAGCCGGAGTCGCTCAACCGGCTCAACGCGATTCTCGCGCGCACCCAGCAGATCCTGGCCCGGGCCGAGCAGGGCGACAGCGCGGTGGGGGTCCTGCTCTCGCCCGAGAGCGGCAAGTCGGCCCGCGCGCTCCTGGCCGCGATGGACGCGCTCGGCCGCGGGGCGGAGAAGGCGGACGGGCGGGACACCCTGCTGAGCGCGCTGCTCTACGATCCGCAGTACAAGGCGGTGGCCGACGACCTGCGCGCGGTGGCCCACAACTTCCGCGACGTGTCCGAGCGGGTGGCCCAGGGGCAGGGCCTGCTCGGCCAGCTCACCCGCGACGGCGCCGACGGCACCGCGGGCGCCCTCGGCGACGCCACCGCGGACTTCCGCGCCGCGATGGCCAACCTCCGCGTGGTCACCGACAAGCTCAAGGCGGGCGAGGGCACCATGGGCGGCCTGCTCGAGGACCCGACGGTGTACGAGAACCTCGTGCAGTTCCTCGAGGGCGCCCGTCGCAGCTTCCTGCTGCGGACGCTCATCCGCTCCACGATCGACTCGGGCCGCGCCGTCGAGTCGGCCGGGGCCGGGGGCCGCTGATGGCGCGCGACCGCTCCACCTACCGCTGCCAGGAGTGCGGGCTCGCCGCCCCGAAGCCCGGCACCTGTCCCGACTGCGCCCGGGTCGGCACCTACGTCCAGCTCGTCGAGGAGCGGGTGGCGCCCGCGCGCGGCCCGGCGGCGCGGCCGAGCCTCGCGGCGACGCGGCCCCAGCCGATCGGCGAGATCCGCGTGGAGGCCGGCGGCCAGCGGACGTCGAGCGGCATGGCGGAGCTGGACCGCGTGCTCGGCGGCGGCGTGGTGACGGGATCGCTCGTGCTCATCGGCGGCGATCCCGGCATCGGCAAGTCGACCCTGCTGCTCCAGGTGAGCCGGCAGCTCGCCGAGCGGGCGGGCCCGGTCCTCTACGTCTCGGGCGAGGAGTCGGCCGCCCAGGTGAAGCTCCGGGCGGACCGCCTCGGGGCCGCGCCGCCCGGCCTCTTCTTCGTGGCCGAGACGGATCTGGAGACGGTGGAGGCTCACGTGGTCGCGCTGGCCCCCCGCTTCCTGATCGTGGACTCCATCCAGACGGTCTACCTGCCGGGTCTCGAGTCCGCGCCGGGCAGCGTGAGCCAGGTCCGGGAGTGCGGCGCCCGGCTCATGGCGCTGGCCAAGGGCCGCGGCATCGCCACGTTCCTGGTCGGGCACGTCACCAAGGAGGGCGCGATCGCCGGGCCCCGCGTGCTGGAGCACCTGGTGGACACGGTCCTCTACTTCGAGGGGGAGCAGCACCACGCCTACCGGGTGCTGCGCGCGGTCAAGAATCGCTTCGGATCCACCAATGAGATCGGGGTCTTCGAAATGGGGGCGCGGGGCCTGACCGAGGTCCGGAACCCCTCCGGGTTCTTCCTGGCCGAGCGACCCAAGGACGCCGCGGGGTCGGTGGTGGTGGCCTGCCTCGAGGGCACCCGGCCCCTCCTGGTCGAGATCCAGGCCCTGGTCACCCCGGCCGGGTTCGGGACCCCGCGCCGTACTGTGCTGGGTGCTGACTACAATCGCGTATGCTTGCTCCTGGCGGTGCTCGAGAAGCGGGTGGGCTTCCCGCTGCAGTCGCAGGACGCCTTCGTCAACGTCGCCGGGGGCGCGCGGGCGTCCGAGCCCGCGGCGGACCTCGGCCTGGTGCTCGCGGCGGCCTCGAGCTACCTCGACCGGCCGGTGCGGGGAGATCTGGTGGTGGTCGGGGAGGTGGGACTGGCCGGGGAGGTTCGGGCGGTGACCGGACTGGAGGCGCGGCTCAAGGAGGCGGCGGCCCTTGGCTTCGGCGCGGCCGTGGTGCCCCAGAGCAGCCTCTCCGGTGTCGCCGGCCTGGCGCTCGACGTGCAGGGCGTGGGCTCGGTGGACGAGGCAGTGAAAGTCCTGCTGGGGCCGTGAGGGCTGAATGCAGATAGGCATTCTCATCGTCCGGGTGCTCGTGCTGATGGCGGCCACCGCCGCCGGCTTCGCGCTGGCGCACGCGCTGGGCCTGCACGCCCCCAACAACCTCTTCCTCGGCGGCGCCGGCTTCCTGGCCGGAGTCCTGGTCGTGTTGCTCGAGTGGCAGGCCCGCCGGATCCCGGTGGACCGGCTCTTCTGGGGGGCGACCGGCTCGATGCTGGGCGTGGTCCTCGGTCTCGGTCTCGGCACCGCGCTCGAGGCGATCGTGCCGGGCGCGGGCGCGCTCGGTCGCGGGCTCTTCGCGCTGCTGCTGGGCTACCTCGGCGCGACGGTGACGCTCGCGAAGCGGGACGAGCTCGAGGACATGTCGGTCAAGCTCTTCCCGAAGACGGCGGCGCGCCAGGAGGGCGACAAGATCCTCGACACCTCGGTCATCATCGACGGGCGCATCGTGGAGGTCTGCCAGACCGGCTTCCTGGCCGGCCCGCTGCTGGTGCCGCAGTTCGTGCTGCGCGAGCTGCAGCAGATCGCCGACTCGAGCGACGCGCTCAAGCGCAATCGCGGCAAGCGCGGGTTCGACGTGCTGCAGCGGCTGCAGCGGGTGCCCCGGGTGACCATCCGCATCGATGACGTCGACTTCGCCCACGCGCGGGAGGTGGACCGCAAGCTCATCGAGCTCGCGCGCGCCACCGGCGGCAAGATCGTCACCAACGACTACAACCTGAACCGGGTGGCGGAGCTGTCGGGAGTGTCGGTCCTCAACATCAACGAGCTCGCCAACGCGCTCAAGCCGGTGGTGCTGCCCGGCGAGCCCCTGCACGTGCACATCGTCAAGGAGGGCAAGGAGGCCAACCAGGGCGTGGCCTACCTCGACGACGGCACGATGGTGGTGGTGGAGCACGGCAAGCGCCTCATCGGCCAGACGGTGGACGTCACGGTGACCACCATCTACCAGACCGCGGCCGGCCGCATGATCTTCGCGCGTCAGCGCGACGAGGAGAACGCATCGCGGTGACGTACGCGATCGTCCCGGCGGGAGGCCATGGCGCGCGCATGGGCTCCCGCCGACCCAAGCAATATCTCCGCCTGGGTCGGGCTCCCATCCTCGTGGCCACCCTCCGTGCGCTCGGCCGCGCTCGCTCGCTGGCCGGCATCGTCGTCGCGGTGCCCGCGGCCCACGTGTCGGCGACCCGGCGCTTGCTCACGCGGGCCCGCGTCCCCAAGATCCTGGACGTCGTGGCGGGCGGGGCCGACCGGCAGGAGTCCGTCTGGCGCGGGCTGCAGCGGGTTCCGGAGGACGCGCGCTTCGTCGTCGTGCACGACGCGGTGCGGCCCTTCGTCACTCCCGACCTGATCGAGCGGGTGCGGGCCGCCGCCGCCGCCGGCGCGGCCACCTGCGGGTTGCCGGTGCGGGATACGGTCAAGCGGGTGACCGACGGCGTGGTCGCGGCGACCGTTCCGCGCCAGGGTCTCTGGCTCACCCAGACCCCGCAGGCCTTCGCCCGCGACCTGCTGTGGGAGGCCCACGACAAGGCGCGCCGCGACGGCTTCGCCGGCACCGACGACGCGGTGCTGGTGGAGCGGCTCGGGATGCCGGTGGCAATGGTTCCCGGCCTGGCACAGAATCTCAAGATCACGACACCCGAGGATCTCCGGACCGCTCGCGCCTGGGTCAGGCCCCGCCGCCGGGCATGATCGTCCGCGCCGGGCTCGGCTTCGACCTGCATCCGCTGGTCGAGGATCGGCCCCTGGTGCTGGGCGGGGTGACGGTGCCCTCCACGCTCGGGCTGGGCGGCCACTCGGACGCCGACGTGCTGACCCACGCGGTGTGCGAGGCGCTCCTGGGGGCGCTCGCGCTGGGGGACCTGGGGCGGCTGTTCCCGGACACCGATCCGCGCTACAAAGGAGCGTCGAGCCTCGGGCTGTTGCGGTCGGTCATGGAGCTCTTGTCCAGCAAGGGAGCGCGCGTGGTGAACGTGGACGCGACGGTGATCTGCCAGGCCCCCCGCCTGGCTTCGTTCCTGCCCGAGATGGCCCGGCAGCTGGGCCAGGCCATGGCTCTCGGGCCGGGCCGGGTGAGCGTCAAGGCCAAGAGCCCGGAGCACCTGGGGCTGCTCGGGCGTGGCGAGGGCATCGCCTCGATGGCGGTGGTCAGCGTGGAGACCCCCTGATGGCCCTGCGCGCGTTCAACACCATGACCCGGCGCAAGGAGGATCTGGCGCCCGGGCGCGGGGGCGAGATGCGGATCTACGTCTGCGGCGTCACCGTCTGGGACGCGAGCCACATCGGCCACGGACGGAGCGCCATCGTGTTCGACGTCATCCGCCGGTACATCCGTCACCGCGGATACGCGGTGAAGTTCGTGAGGAACTTCACCGACGTGGACGACAAGATCATCCGGCGCGCGAACCAGGAAGGCGTCTCGGCCCAGGAGATCTCCGAGCGCTACATCGCGGAATACCGGGCCGACATGGCGTCGCTCGGCGTCCTGCCCGCCGACGTGGAGCCCAAGGCCACCGAGCACGTCCCGCAGATGATCGCCCTGATCGAGCGCCTCATCCGCCAGGGCGTGGCCTATCCGGTCGAGGGCGACGTCTACTTCGAGGTGCGCCGCTTCCCGGGCTACGGCAAGCTCTCGGGCAAGAACCTGGAAGAGCTGCAGGCGGGGGCCCGCGTCGAGGTTGACGAGCGCAAGCGCGACCCGCTCGACTTCGCGCTCTGGAAGGCGACCAAGCCGGGCGAGCCCGCGTGGAAGAGCCCGTGGGGCGAGGGCCGGCCGGGCTGGCACATCGAGTGCTCGGCGATGGCGATGCAGTACCTCGGCGAGACGCTCGACATGCACGGCGGGGGTGAGGACCTGATCTTCCCCCACCACGAGAACGAGATCGCCCAGTCGGAGGCCGCGACCGGCAAGCCGTTCGCGCGCCACTGGCTGCACAACGGGTTCGTGAACCTGGGCGCCGAGAAGATGTCGAAGTCGCTCGGCAACACGCTCACGATCAAGGACCTGGTGAGGCGGCACGATCCCGAGGCGCTGCGCCTCTACCTGCTCGGGACCCACTACCGCAACCCGCTCGAGTTCGGCGATGAGCGGATCACCGAGGCCGGGCGTGCCCTCGCGCGGCTGCGGGCGCTCAAGGAGGAGGCGGAGCGCATCGCCTCGCGCGGGACGCCCGCGCCGGGGCCCGACGGCGGGCTGTTCGACCAGGTGGCGGCGCAGCGGGCGCGGTTCGAGGCCGCCATGGACGACGACTTCAACACGCCCCAGGCCCTGGGCGTGCTCTTCGACCTGGCGCGGGTGCTCCACGCCGCGCGCGAGCAGGTGGCGCAGGGCGCGGCGGGCGCGGGCGCCTTCCTCATGGGGGTGGGCGAGCTGGTCATGCTGAGCCAGGTGCTGGGGCTGCTCGAAGGCGGCAGCCGCCGGGTCACCGCCATCGATCCCCAGCTCAAGGCCAGGATCGAGTCGCTCGTCTACCTCCGGCAGGAGGCGCGCCGGCAGCGGGACTTCGCCGAGGCCGACCGGCTTCGCGAGGAGCTGGGCCGGCTGGGGGTGGTCCTGGAGGACACGCGGGACGGGACGAGCTGGAAGCTCCAGTCATGAGCCGCGAGCGCTCCGGAGACCCCCGTCGGGGAATGCCCCGCCGGGAGCCGTCGCGGCCGAACCCTTCCCGGCCGAACCCACCGCGGATGGGCCCGCCGCGGACACCGCCGCCACCGCGGGAGCCCGTGCTGCGGGAACCTCCACCTCATGAGTCGTCGCGGGAGCAGCCGGAAGACGAAGGCCAACCCCTCTTCGGACGGAACCCGGTGCTGGAGCTCCTTCGGGCGGGCAGCCGGCGGGTGGAGGAGATCGCCATCCTGTCCGAAGGTCGCGGGCCCGCGCTCCACGACCTGCTGAACCTCGCCCGGCGCCGGGGGGTCAAGATCTCGTTCCGGACCCGGGACCAGCTCACCGCCATCGCCGGGGACCCCCACCATCAGGGGGTAGTGGCCCGGGTGGCCGGCGCGAGCTACTCGTCGCTGGCCGACCTCCTCGAGATCCCGGCCAGCCGGGGAGAGACCCCGTTCTTCGTGGCGCTGGACCAGGTTCAGGACCCTCGTAATCTGGGGGCGGTGCTCCGGTCCGCCGAGGTCACGGGCGTCCACGGGCTGATCGTGCCCAAGCATCACGCGGCCGGGCTCACCGGCGCCGCGGCCAAGTCGGCGATGGGGGCGGCCGAGCTCGTTCCGGTGGCCCGCGAGACGAACATGGTCCAGGCCCTCGAGGAGCTGAAGAAGCAAGGGGTCTGGATCGTCGGAGCAGTTCCCACCGGTGGGAAGATCCCGTGGGAGATGGACTTGACCGGCCCCCTGTGCTTGGTGCTGGGGGGGGAGGGGGAGGGGCTGAGGCCGCTGGTGGCCCGGAGCTGCGACTTCCTGACGAGCCTGCCGATGCGGGGGCGACTCGGATCGCTGAACGTCTCGGCCGCCGCGGCGGTCCTTTGTTACGAGGTCCTCCGCCAGCGGGCTCGCGGAGAAAAGACTTGACAGAAAAACCCTTGACTTGATGTGGGGCCGAACCTAGAGTGAGGGTTTGCGACTGCTGGCGTAGCTCAGGGGTAGAGCAACTGCCTTGTAAGCAGTGGGTCGGGGGTTCAAATCCTCCCGCCAGCGCCAGTAACATCAAGGGGTTACGCGATCTGGGGGCAGGCGGGGAGATACCCAAGTGGCCAAAGGGGGCAGACTGTAAATCTGCTGGCGAACGCCTTCGGAGGTTCAAATCCTCCTCTCCCCACCACTTGTTGCCGTCAATCTTGAGCGATATCGAGCGCGTCGGGAAAACGGGCGGGAATAGCTCAGCGGTAGAGCGCCAGCCTTCCAAGCTGGGGGTCGCGGGTTCGAATCCCGTTTCCCGCTCCACCCGT
>JBGQHJ010000091.1:0-20210 GCA_041497895.1 Methylomirabilia bacterium | reverse complement strand
GTGTGGCTTCATCGGCCCCACCACGTGAGAATGGCTTCGCGGAGGATCCAGGAGGCGGTGATGCCGGTGCGGCCCGAGGGGTCCCAGGTGTGCGCGACCTCCATGAGGTCGGTGCCGACAATGTCGCAGGGGGCCAGGAGGCGGATGATCTCCACCAGCTCGGCGGCCGTGATCCCGCAGGGCTCGGGCGCGCCGGTGCCGGGCGCCTCCGACGGGTCGAGCACGTCGACGTCGATGGTCACGTAGAGCGGGTGCGCCCGCAGCTCGGGCAGCAGGCTCCGGACCGCCTCGAGCGGGCTCACCCGGTGGGCCGGGAACAGATGGGGCGCCTTGCGCTGGTACTCCTCCCGGGCGCCCGTCCGCATGCCGACCTGGTAGACGCGCTCCGGGGCGACCACGTCCATCACCCGGGCCATGGCCGAGGCGTAGTTGTAGCGCTCGCCCAGGAACTCGTCGCGGAGATCGGGGTGGGCGTCGAGCTGGAGGATGCGCAGGTCCGGGATCGCCGGCGCCAGCACCTCGATGACCGGGAGCGTGGCGGTGTGGTCGCCGCCCAGCATCACCGGCCGCAGCCCCGGCCGCCAGAACCGCCGGATCTCCTCCCGGGCGCGCGCGAGCTGCTCCCGGGGTGACCCGTCGCCCAGCTCGCAGTCGCCCAGGTCGGCGATGGCCAGGTCTTCGAGGTCGCGTCCGAGGAACGGGGAATATGTCTCGATGGAGTCGGAAGCCAGCCGGAGGTCGCGCGGGCCGTGGTCGGCCCCGCGGCGGAGGTTGACGCGCCCTTCGAAGGGGATGCCGAAGAGCACGATCCCGGCATCCTGGAGGGAGGCCCGGCAGGCGATGAAGCGGGGCTCAGCCGGGATCAACAGCCGGCGCTAACCCCCGCTCGGGATCAGGTCGTCCTCGGAGAGGAGCGTCACCGCGGCCAGGGCGCAGCCGGTCCGCTCGACCCGATGCTCGATCGCGAAGACCTGCATGTCGCGGATCGTCTCGCCCCGGACCCGGAAGGCCTCCTCGAGCATCTGCACGATCATCCGCTCGGCTTCCTCGCGGGTGGCCTTGTCGTGGAACTCCATGATGACCCCGTTCTTGGCGGGGTCCATCGGCCGCGCCCAGCCGACCGCGGCGGCCACGACCTCGCCCGGGACCTCGCTCGTCATCGCCGCGTAGGCGGTGGGCACGAGCGCGCCCAGCTTGATGCGGGGGAGCGGGACCAGCTCGACGCCGGGAGGGAGGATGCTCGAGACCTTGATCAGGTTGATGTTGCCGATCCCGGCCGCCAGGAGGGCGTTGTCGAAGGCGTTGAGTGGGGTCGAACCCTCGGCGTTGCCGGAGGTGCCTGCCGCCTTGGTGACTGGTGCGAAGTGCATTCGCTCCTCCTCATGAGCGGGCTCGTGAGCGAGCTCTCCGAGCTGAAACGTCCGCGCCGTCTCTCGAGCGGCGCCCCACCGCCGCCCGTCGTGAATTTCTGGCTCATCGTAGCGGCTCGGCCCACGAACGCAAGCGAAAAGTTGCCCGCGGAGGCGCTCGGCGGGCTCGTCGCGACCGCGGAGCGCTCGCGCGGAGCCGTCGGAGCGCGCTCGCGGCGCCTCCGGAGCCGCCCAAAACGGCATTTTTTTCTTGCAATGAAAAAAAAATAGCCCCACAGTGCAGAAAAATCCGGCAAGTAGAAAAAAAGCCGGGTGGAACACGGCCAGACCATTCGAGGGGAGGGAAAGAGTGCAAGCACTGGGGCGTCACCTGCTGCTCGAGTTGTTCGACTGCGACGCAGAGGCCCTTAACAGTCTGGACACCGTGAAGGCGTCCATGGTGGAGGCGGCCAAGCGGGCTCAGGCCACCATCATCGATGTCGTCTTTCACGAGTTCAACCCGTTTGGCATCAGCGGAGTCGTCGTCATCGCCGAGTCGCACCTGGCGATCCACACCTGGCCCGAGTACCGCTACGCCGCGGTGGACGTGTTCTCCTGCGGCGACGTGCTCCAGCCCCAGGTCGCGGCCGACTACCTCGTCGAGCAGCTCGGGGCCGCCCGGGCCTCGGTGGTCGAGCTCCAGCGCGGCATCTTCGTGAACCACGGCCGGCCGCTCCTGCACAAGCCGGCCGGCGCCCCCGTCGTCACCACTCGCGGCTGATCGGCCGATGGCGACGCCCCAGTACAAGTGGTTCTTCGAGACCACGACCCCGGTCGAGGGGCACATGCACGCCATCGCCCGGACCATCGTCACCCGCCAGACCAAGTTCCAGTTCATGGAGATCATGGACACCCACTCGTACGGCAAGTGTCTCGTGCTGGACGGGCGGATCCAGTCGAGCCAGGCCGACGAGTTCATCTACCACGAGACCCTGGTGCACCCGGGGCTCCTGGCCCACCCCCGGCCCCAGAAGGCCATGGTCATCGGCGGGGGTGAAGGCGCGACCGTCCGGGAGATCCTCCGCTACAAGACGATCACCGACTGCCTGATGGTCGACATCGACGGCGAGGTGGTCGAGGAGTGCAAGAAGCACCTGCCGGAGATGCACCAGGGGGCCTTCGACGACCCCCGGACGCGGCTGCTCCACGAGGACGCCCGGGCCTACCTCGAGAAGACCACCGACCGGTTCGACCTCATCGTCGTCGACCTGGTGGAGCCCCTCGAGGAGGGGCCGGCGTGCCTGCTCTTCACCAAGGAGTTCTACACCCTGATCCGTGACCGGCTGACCGAGCACGGGGTCATGACCATGCAGGCCGGCATGACCAAGGTGAACGAGATCTTCTTCCACGGGGCGGTCAACCGGACCCTCAAGGAAGTCTTCCCGGTGGTGGCGCCCTACCAGAGCTTCATCTCCTGCTTCGGGACGCCGTGGGGGTTCATCCTGGCCTCGAAGGGCACCGATCCCCGGAAGCAGACCGCGGCGGACATCGACCGGCTCATCGCCGAGCGTCTCGATCCCAAGCAGCTCGGCTACTGGGACGGCAACGCGCACCTGCACTGCTTCAGCCTGCCCAAGTTCCTGCGCCAGTCGATCGAGAAGAACGACCGCGTCATCACCGACAAGAACCCCCTGATCGTTACCTGAGCCCGCCCCTCCTCATCCTGGCCTCCGCCTCCCCGCGGCGCCGGGAGCTGCTGGGGCAGCTGGGCATCCCGTTCGAGATCCACGCCAGCCATATCCCCGAGGTCCATCCCGCCGTCGCGCCGGCCGCCGCCATCGCCGCCGTCGCCCTCGCCAAGGCCCTCGCGGTGGCGAGGACCCTCGACCCGGCCGCGGGGCCGGCGGTCGTCCTGGGGGCCGACACCGAGGTGGTGCTGGACGGGCGACTCCTCGGCAAGCCGCGGGATGCCGCCGATGCGGCCCGCATGCTCCGGGACCTCCGCGGGCGGGAGCACGAGGTGATCACCGGCCTCGCGATCGTCGAGACCGGGCCGTCGGGCGGGGAGCCGCGACAGGAGACCGCCTCGGTGACGACCCGGGTGCGGATGGGCCGCTACGGCGACGCCGACATCGACGCCTACGTCGCCACCGGCGAGCCCCTCGACAAGGCGGGCGGCTACGCGGTGCAAGGGCTGGGCGGCCGGCTGGTGGAGGCGGTCGACGGCTGCTTCACCAACGTGGTGGGCCTGCCGCTCACCACCACGCGCGCGCTGCTGGCCCGCCGGGGCCTCCTCTAGCCGCCCGTCGGGTCCACGAGAAGCTGCTCGACCCGCTTCGGGACCTTCACCTGGATGGGCAGCGGTGCCCGCGCCCGCACCAGCGCCAGGCTGCGCTCGAGGGTCTCCACGCTCACCCGGCCGCCGGGCAGGAAGAGATCCCGGGCGCTCCGCAGGCGCGCGGCGAAGTCCGCCGGCGAGCCGACCACCGTGGCGGGCAGGACGGTCGCGAGCGCGGCCGGCTCGCTCCCGGTCACCCGGGCGACCGCGGCCTGGAGCGCGGCGCCGAGCGCGCGGAGCGTGGCCGTCTCGGGCCCGGTGCCGGCGCGCGCGAAGAGCGCCGCGTTCACGGTCGGGCCGCCGAGCGCGGCGGCGGCGCCCGCGGCGGTTCTCAGATCGATCGCCACCGCGGCCTTGCCCTCCGCGACGAGCCGGCTCACGTAAGGCTCGGCCAGCACCGCCGCCGCGACCTCGCCGCTCTCGAGCGCCCGGGCGGCCCCGCGCTCGCCCAGGCTGCGGAGCGTGACCCGGCTGAACGGGACGTTGGCGCGGGCGAGCAGGAGGCCGAGCGTCTGGTCCTCGGCGGTGCCGGGGGCGGGCACCGCGACGGTCTGCCCGACGAGATCGGCCGCGGAGCGGATGGACTCGGCCCGCGCCGGATTGACGAGCAAGGCCACCGGCGCCGCGGCGGTGAGTCCCCACACGAGCCGCGGCGGCGCCCCCTCGACGTGGCCGAGCCTCAGCGCGGAGTCGAGCGAGGTGGCCGCGAGCTGCGCGTGGCCCTGGGCGAGCGCCTCCGCCGCGCCCGCGTCGGAGCGCATCGGCCGCAGGGTGACCGCGAGCTGCTGGGCCGCGAAGTGGCCTTCCGCCTGGGCGACGTGGAGCGGAAGGTACTCGGGAGAGGTGATCGGCCCGCCCACCGCGATGGTGAGCGAGGTCTGCAGGAGCACGAGCCAGGCGATCATCGATCGAGCGGACCGGCTCCCACGACCTCGAAGAGCAGCCGGACGATGCGATCGGCCGCGTCGGGCACCGCCAGGCTCCGGGCGCGCTCGCCCATCGCGGCGAGGGCCGCGGGGTCCGCCAGGAGGCGCCCCACGGCCTCCACGAGCCCGCCAGGCGTGAGCGAGACCTGCGGGAAGACCACCGCGCCTCCCGCCGCCTCCACGAGGCGCGCGTTGGCGGTCTGCTCGTCTCCACCCGTCCCGGGCAGCGGCACGTAGAGGGCGGGCAGGCCGAGCTGGCAGCACTCGTTGACGGTGCCGGCGCCGCTGCGCCCGATGACGAGGGCGACGGCGGCGTAGACGTCGCGCAGCTCGGCCCCCACGTACGCCTGGAGCGCGTAGCGACGCCGCAGGCGCTCGGGCAGCGCGCGGGCGCGGTCGCCGAGCCACCCGAGATCGCCGGTGGTCTTGTTGTCGCCGCACTGGTGGATGATCTGGCAGAGCTCCAGCAGCCGCGGGAGCGCCTCGCCCACGTCGCGATTGAGCCGGTGCGAGCCGAGCGCCCCGCCGGTCACGTAGACGATCGGCCCGGCGTCTTCCAGGCCGAAGCGCCGGCAGGCCTCCGCGCGCGTGCCGCCGGAGAGCTCCGGGCGGAGCGGATTGCCGGTGAGGACGGAGCGCTCCTTCGGCAGCTCCGCGCCGGTCAGCGGGAAGGTCAGCGCGATGCGCCGGGCGAAGCGGCCGGCGACCCGGTTGGCGAGGCCGGGCACACTGGTCTGCTCGTGGACGACCACCGGGATGCGCAGCGCGCGGGCGGCGAGGGCGGGCGGCAGGGCCACGAAGCCGCCGGTGGCCAGGAGCAGCGCCGGCCGCAGCCGCCGCAGCAGCCGCCAGGACTTGGCGAGGCCGGCCGGCGCCCGCACCGCCAGGTCGGGCACGTTCTGCCAGTCCCAGTAGCGGCGCAGCTTGCCCACCGGAATCGCGTGGAACGGGATGCCGGCCTCGGGCACGCGGCGGGCCTCGATGCCGGCGCGGCTGCCGATCCAGTGCACGTCAACGGAGGCCTCGCGCAGCCGCGCCGCGACGGCCAGGCCGGGGCTGGTGTGCCCGCCAGTGCCTCCGCCGGCGATGACGACTAGCACGCGATCAGCGGCGCTCGAGGGCGAGGGCGATGAGGCGGGCGATCAGCTCGGGGTAGGGGATGCCGGAGGCTTCCCAGAGCCGCGGGTACGCGCTGGTGGAGGTGAAGCCGGGGATGGTGTTGATCTCGTTCACGAGCACGCGGCGGTCGTTCTCGATGAAGAAGTCGACCCGGGCCATGCCCGCGCAGTCGGTGGCCTGGAAGGCCCGCAGGGCGAGCGCCCGCACCTGCTCGGTCACGTCCGGGGCCAGCGGGGCCGGGATCTTGAGCGTGGTCTGCCCGGCGCCGTACTTGGTGTCGTAGTCGTACCACTCCCCGGGGAAGGTCACCTCGCCGGGCACCGAAACTTGAGGATCGTCGTTGCCCAGCACCGCCACCTCCACCTCGCGGCCCTGGATCCCGCGCTCGACGATGATGCGCCGGTCGTGGCGGGCGGCCAGGTCGATGGCGGCGGCGAGATCCTCGGGGGCCTTCACCTTGCTGATGCCCACGCTCGAGCCCAGATTGGCCGGCTTGACGAAGCAGGGGAACCCGATCTCGGCGCCGATGCCGCGCGCGATCGGCCCGGGGTCCCGCTCCCAGTCGTGTCGCCGCACCGTGGCGTACTCGACGATCGGAAGATCGTGGGCGCGGAAGAGATCCTTCATCGCGATCTTGTCCATGCCGACCGCGGAGGCCAGCACGCCGGCGCCGGTGTAGGGGACGCCGGCGAGCTGCAGCAGCCCCTGGATGGTGCCGTCCTCGCCCTGCGGGCCGTGCAGGAGGACCAGGACGACGTCGAGCCGGTCGCGCAGGCCCGGGGGCAGCCCCTCGGTGGTCTCCATGCGCACGAGCGCGCTGCCGGTGTCCTGGGCCGAGGCGCGCTCGAGCAGCTCGTGCTTGGTGGAGGCGTCCGTGCCGCCCTCGGTCAGGGCCTGGCGCGCGGCCTCCCGGGCGAGCGCGCGCAGCGGGTCGCCGCCCATGAGCCAGCGGCCGTCCTTGGCGATGCCGATCGGCACCAGGTCGAAGCGGCTCCGGTCCATGGCCGCCATCACCGAGGCGGCCCCGGCGAGAGAGACCTCGTGCTCGCCCGAGCGGCCACCGAACACCACGCCGACCCGCAGCTTCCGGGGCTTTCCCGCCATGGGTTCAGTTGTATCAGACCCCGGTTTTTCGGGGGGAGAACTCCTCGAGCCTGATCGCGAGCCGATCGCTCACGCGCGCTTCTGCTGGTCCCGCCACGCCCGCCACTTGGCGAGGCGGGCCGCGATCTCCTTCTCGGCGCCGCGGTCGGTCGGCTGGTAGTACACGCGGCCCCGCAGGGCGTCGGGCAGATGCTCCTGGCTCACCTGGGCGTCGGGCGTGTCGTGGGCGTACTGGTAGCCGCGGCCGTAACCCAGGTTGCCCATGAGGCCGGTCGGAGCGTTGCGCAGGTGCAGCGGCACCGGCTCGGCCGGTTGCTCCTCGATGTCGCGGTGCACCGCGTTCCAGGCCGCGTAGACCGCGTTGGACTTCGGGGCCAGCGCGAGATAGCAGGTCGCCTGGGCGAGGGCCAGCTCCCCCTCGGGCGTGCCCAGGAAGTGGTACGCGTCCTTGGCGTCGAGGGTGAGCCGCAGCGCGGCCGGGTCCGCGTTGCCCACGTCCTCCGAGGCGAAGCGCACCAGGCGCCGCGCCACGTAGAGCGGATCCTCGCCCGCCTCGAGCATGCGGCCGAGCCAGTAGAGCGCGCCGTCGGGGTCGGAGTCGCGCAGTGACTTGTGGAGCGCGGAGATCAGGTTGTAGTGCTGCTCGCCCGACTTGTCGTAGAGCAGCGCCTTCTTCTGCGCGGCCTCGCGCACTGCGGCCTGGGTCAGGCGCGCGCCCGGCTCGCTCACCGCGAGCTCGAGCACGTTGAGCGCGGTGCGCGCGTCGCCGTCGGAGAGCCGCGCGATCAGGGCGAGCGCCTCCGGCTCGACGGTGGCGCCGAGGCCGCCCAGCCCGCGCTCGGCGTCCGCGAGCGCGCGCTCGAGGATGGTCACGATCTCGGCCTCGCCCAGCGGCCGCAGCACGTAGACCCGTGCGCGGGAGAGGAGCGCGCCGTTGACCTCGAAGGACGGGTTCTCGGTGGTGGCCCCGACCAGGATGATGGTGCCCTTCTCGACGTAGGGGAGGAAGGCGTCCTGCTGGGCCCGGTTGAAGCGGTGGATCTCGTCCACGAACAGGATGGTGCGGCGACCGAGACGCATGCCCTCGGCCTCCGCCTCGGTCATCACCTGGCGGATCTCCTTGACCCCCGAGACCACCGCCGAGAACGGCACGAAGCGGGCGCCCGCCACGTCGGCGAGCAGGCGCGCGAGCGTGGTCTTGCCGGTGCCGGGCGGGCCCCACAGGATCATCGAGTGGAGCGCGCCCTGCTCGAGCGCGCGGCGCAGCGGCCGCCCCGGGTCGGTCAGCTGCGGCTGGCCGACCACCTCGTCGAGGCTTCGCGGCCGCATGCGGTCCGCGAGCGGCGCGGGAGCCTTGGGCGCGGCGGCGGGCGGCGTATCGAAGAGGTCCACTCGCGCAGTATAACGGGCTAGTGGGCCAGCGCGACGGGCAGGTCGAGCAGCGAGTGGATCCGCGCGGCTATGACCACGCCGCGCTCCTCCATCTGGGCCACGTCGGGGCGGTAGGCGATGAAGGGCACGCCGGCCGCCTGCGCCGCGAGCCCGTCCACCCACGAGTCGCCGACCACCACGATGCGGGCGGCGTCGGGCCATCGCTCGCGGACCACGCGCAGGCCGTCCGGATCGGGCTTGAGCCGGCGCATCTCGTCGCGCGTCACCACGAGGTCGAGGTGGGGGAGCAGGTCGAAGCGGGACAGGACGAAGTCGGCGACCACGCGGTCGTTGTTGGTCCAGATCGCGGTGGCGAAGCCGAGTTCCTTCATGGCCGAGACCGCCTCGCGCGCGAACGGGATGAGCGTCGCCTGGGCCATGGCCCGCCGCTCGTGCGCCACCGGGATCGCCAGCAGCTCGGACTCCAGGTGGAGGGCCTCGCGCCGGGCCAGCTCGAACAGCTCGGCGCCCGACCAGCGTAGCTCCCGCTCGGGCACCGTGACGCCGTGGGCGCGCAGGAAGGCTTCCATCTCACGTCCCACCGCCTTGAGGTCGAGCGGGGAGTCGACCAGGGTGTGGTCGAGGTCGAACACGCAGACCGCGGGCCCTGCGCTTATGCCACCGCCTCCGGCGCGCGCGGGATCAGGGCCCTCAGGAGGTCCGAGTGGGTGAGGATGCCGACGAGCCGGTCGCCCTCGACCACCAGGGCGCCGTTGGCGGCGCGGTCGAGCAGGTGGCGCGCGGCCTCGGCCAGCGGGGTGCCCGCGGGCAGGGTGAGGGCCGGCTCGACCGCGCGCTCGACGGTGAGGCGCGCCAGGGCGTCGAGCTGCTCGTGGCGCGACAGCGTGGTCGCCTCGGACGGCGTCAGGGCCAGCAGCCGCTCCTGGCGCACCACGCCCAGGATGCGCCCACGGTCCACCACCGGCAGGTGGCCGATGCCGTTGTCGCGGGCCAGCCGCAGGGCCGCCGCCACGCTCGTGCGCGGGGTCACGGTGAGCGGACCCGGGGTCATCGCGTCGGCCGCGGTCACGCCCGCTCGGCCTCCACCTGGGCCAGGAGGTCCCGCAGCATCTCGATCCCGCCGTTGTCGAGCCGCCGATACGCCATGATCACCTCGACGTCGGGCGGGAAGCGCTCGCCGAGGCGTTCCGCGGCCTGCTCGGAGCAGACCACGATGCGCGTCTTCTCGAGCATCCGGTCGATGGACCACGGGTCGTCGGCCGAGGCCAGGACCGGCACCACGTGCGAGAGCCCGGCCGATTGCACGGAGCTCAGGATGTTCTGGCTGCCGCGCGGGGTGTTGCAGATGAGCCCGACGCTGGTGCCCTCGGGCAGCTCGGTCAGGCGCAGCAGGGAGGAGATGTTCGACTCCGAGAGCAGGGCCACCGCGGGCGGGCCGTCCAGCGGCAGCGCGTGCTTGACCTCGTGGATGTGGAAGAAGGTCGTGACCACCACCCGGTAGTCCTTGAGGAAGCCGGGCTCGCGCATGCGGGTCTCGAGATCTTCGACCAGCAGGTGGTCCACCGTGAGGGGCAGCTCCTCCTCGAGCTGCTCGCGGTAGCGCGAGAGCTCGGCGTGATTGCACTCCACCAGGAGCGCACGCACCCGCGCCCGCCGCGCGCCGCGCGCCGGGGGCGCGCTGGCCGCGATGGTCGCGGCGAGCTCCTCGTGGGTGAACCCGAGGCGGCGCGCCCGCTCCAGCGCGTCCTGCACGAGCCGCTCGAGGCTGCGGGCCGCCCGTCCCTCGCGGGCCGGCGGGCGATCGGCCACGAACGTGCCGCGCCCCTGGTGGCTCTCGAGATAGCCGTCCTGGTAGAGGTCGGCCAGGGCCCGGGCGACCGTGTTGCGGTTGATGCGGAGGAAGCCCGCCAGCTGGCGCACGGTGGGCAGCTGCATGCCCGGCTTGAGGGCGCCGGTGTCGATGAGGTGGCGGACCTGGGTCTGGAGCTGCACGTGGACGGGAACCGCGCTCTTCCGGTTCACCCGGAGTCCCGACGGCGGGACGATCTGCGAGGACTCCCGCGCCACGTGCCGGCTCCTGCCTAGGCGGTGGCTCGCCGCGGCTGGCCCGCCCGTCGGGGGGCCCGCCCGGCCACCCAGTGGCCGACCTTGATCAGGGCAAACCCGATCGCCACGCGCAGCGGATGCCGCGCCGGTCGGAGGTCGCGCCGGAGCTCGCGGAGGAGGGCCCACCGGGCCGCCTCGGCCCGGGCCTCGTCCAGCCGCTGCCTGGCCACCTGCTCTTCCATCTGCGGGTTCATCACAGTGCCTCCTCGTTGAGGTGTCCCTAGGACACTTCGTCCCGGGTCCCGATTCGTACTGGGCAATGCCAATTAGTGTCCTAGTACACTAAGACATTAAGACAGCATCGCGTCCCGTGTCAAGTTATTCGGCGGCGAGCCGATAGCCGACGCCGGGCTCGGTGAGGAGGTACCTGGGGCGGGCGGGATCCCGCTCGAGCTTCCGTCTCAGAGTCCCCATGTAAACACGGAGATAGTGGGCCTGCTCCGTCTGGGCCGGGCCCCACACCTCCTTTAATAGCTGCCGCTGGCTCAGCACCCGCCCCGCGTGCCGCACCAGGGTGGTCAGCAGGCGGTACTCGATCGGGGTCAGATGGACATCGTGGCCATCGATCTGGACCAGTCGCTTGACCTGATCGACCCGGAGCCCGGCCACCGTGAAGATGGGCTCGCCGGATTCCCCGGCGGCGGCATGGCGCAGGGCAACCCGTAGCCGGGCCAGGAGCTCGCCGACCGCGAACGGCTTGCCCACGTAGTCGTCGGCTCCCGCGTCCAGGGCGGCCACCTTGTCGCCTTCCTGTCCGCGGGCCGAGAGCACGATGATCGGGACCTTGCTCCATTCCCGCAGCCGCCGGATCACCTGGAGCCCGTCGACGTCGGGCAGGCCCAGGTCCAGGATGACCACGTCCGGCTGGCGCGTCGCCGCCTCGATCAGACCGTCCTCACCGGAGGTGGCCTCGTACAGGCGATAGCCGTTGCTGCCGAGGGTGGCTCGGAGGAAGCGGCGGATCTGCGGCTCGTCCTCGATGAGCACGACCACCGGGGACGGCGAGCCGGGCGCGGGAGACGGCGGATCAGGCGTCATGGGTGTCGGACGGTGCGGGGGGTTCGGACAGGGTGGGCGGCGCATCCTTCAGCGGCAGCGAGAAGCGCAGGGCGACCCCGCCGCCGGGGCGATTCTCGGCCCAGATGCGTCCGCCGTGCGCCTGGATGATCCCCTGGCAGATGGCCAGGCCGAGCCCGGCGCCCCGCACCGACGGCGCAGGGTCGGTCCGGTGGAACTTCTCGAAGATGAGGCGCTCCTCGCCCGGAGGCAGCCCCGGCCCGCGGTCGGCGACCTCGACCACTACCGCGCCCGCGGTCTCGTCCGCGCTCACCTCGATCGGGGTCCCGCGCGGCGTGTACTTGATCGCGTTGTCGATCAGGTTGATCAGCACCTGCTCGATCAGCACGTCGTCCATGGGGACGAGCGGCAGCTCGGCCGGGATCCGGGTGGCCACCGGCCGCTCCGCGAGCGATTTCCCGAAGCGCCCGAGCGCTGCCCCCACCACCTCCTCGACAGAGTGCCACGCGGTGTGGGGCACGAGCGCGCCCGCCTCGAGCCGCGTCATCTCGAGGAGGTTCTGGACGAGCCGGTTCAGCCGGTCGGCTTCCTCGTGGAGCGCCTCGAGCAGGTCGCGCCGGGTCGCCGGGTCCAGGCGCGCCTCGTTGTCGATGAGCGTGCTGGCCGCGCCGGTGATCGAGGCCAGGGGCGTCCGCAGGTCGTGAGAGACCGAGCTGAGCAGCGAGTTGCGCAGCCGCTCGGTCTCGGCGCGTACCTGGGCCTGCTCGGCCTCCTCGGCAAGGCGCGCCCGCTCGATGGCGAGCGCGGTCTGGCTCGCGAAGGTCTCGAGCTGGTGGAGCTGCTCGGGCGTCTGGAGCGAGCGCGGATCGTTCGGCCGGAGCCCCAGCACGCCCACCGTGCCGCGCGAGCCCAGCAGGGGCACGTAGAGGCCGGCGGCTCCGGGCAGGGTGTCGGTGCCCTGCCCGGCGACCTGCCCGTGCTCGTACACCCACTGGCTGACCGCCACCTCGCTCGTGTCCATCGGGAACTCGCCGACGATCGCGCCGCCGCCGCCCAGGCGCCCGTCGGGGCCGGGGAGCAGGACCGCGACCCGGGTGCGGAACACCTCGGTGATGTGACGGATCGCCGCCGCGAGCAGGCCCTGCACGCCGCGGGTGCTGGCGAGCTCGCGGCTCATGGCGTACAGCGCGGCCATCCGGCGCTCGCGCTCCCGGGCGGACTCGGCCTGGGCCCGGATGCGGGTGGCGAGGCCGCTGATGACGACGGCCACGATCAGCATGACCGAGAAGGTGACGAAGTACTGGGTGTCCGACACCGCGAACGTGTAGTAGGGCGGTACGAAGAAGAAGTCGAAGGCGCCCACGCTCAGGAGCGAGGCCATGAGCGACGGCCCGCGCCCGTACCGCGTCGCCACCACGATGACCCCGAGCAGGTAGACCATGATCAGGTTGGAGAAGGCGAAGTACGGGAACATCGCCCACGCGATCCCGGTGCAGATCGCGACGACACCCAGCGCATAGCCGTAGGACGGCCAGTCCGTCTGCGCGGGCCAGGGTCGCGGGGGGAGCGGCCGCGAGTCGTCCCGGTCACCGCTGATGACGTAGACGTCGATCTCGCCGCTGCCCTGCACGAGGGTGTCCACGATGGAGCCCATCGCGATCCGCTTCCAGAGAGGCCGCTCCGGCTTGCCCACCACGATCTTGCTCACGTTGCGGGACCGGGCGAAGGCGAGGATCTCGTCGCTCATCCGCTGGCCGGTCAAGGTGTGGGTCTCGGCGCCGAGCTGCTCGGCGAGCCGCATGGTCTGGGCCACCCGGTCTCGCGCCCCGGGGGGCAGGCGCACCTGCGACGCGGTCTCCACGTAGGCCACGATCCACTCCGCGCCCAGGCCCTCGGCCATGCGCTTGGCCGCCCGCACCAGGCGGATCGAGGACGGGCTCGGCCCGATGCACACGAGCAGCCGCTCCCGCACCGGCCAGGTCTGCCGGATCGCGTGGTCGCGCATGTAGTGGCGCATCTCCGCGTCCACGTGCTGCGCGGTCACCCGGAGGGCCAGCTCCCGCAGCGCGATCAGGTTGCCCTTGCGGAAGAAGTTCTCGATCGCCTCGCGCGCCTGCTCCGGGATGTAGATCTTGCCGTCCCGCAGCCGCTGCAGGAGGTCGTCGGGGGGCAGGTCGATCAGCTCCACCTCGTCGGTGTGCTCGAAGATGGAGTCCGGCACCGTCTCCCGCACGATCACCCCGGTGATCTTGGCCACCACGTCGTTCAGGCTCTCGACGTGCTGGACGTTCATCGCCGAGTAGACGTTGATCCCGGCGTCGAGCAGCTCGACCACGTCCTGCCAGCGCTTGGCGTGGCGCGAGCCGGGGGCGTTGGTGTGGGCCAGCTCGTCGACCAGGATCAGCGCGGGCCGCCGCGCCAGGGCCGCGTCCAGATCGAGCTCCTGCAGCCGGGCGCCCCGATACTCCACCGGCCGTCGAGGAAGGATCTCGAGGTCGCCCAGCAGGGCCTCGGTCTCGACGCGCCCGTGGGTCTCGACCCAGCCCACCACCACGTCCACGCCCTGGGCGCGCTGCTCGCGGGCCGCCTCCAGCATCGCGTAGGTCTTGCCGACCCCGGCGGCGGCGCCGAAGAAGATCTTGAGCTTGCCGCGTCCCTGGCGAGTCTCCGCCTCCTTGACGCGGGCCAGCAGCTCGTCCGGATCCGGGCGACGCTCGATGCTCATGATCGGCCCGGCGCCAGCCTACGACGGAACGAGCGCGCTGTTCAACTGACGGTCTACTTGTCCACGGAGCGCTTGAACGCGTAGGGGAGGAGCAGGCGCTTGATGAGATCGCCGCGGAAGACCGTCCCGACCAGGATTCCGCCCTCGACCACCGGCATGACGTTCACCCCGTACTCGTCGAACAACCGCATGGCCGATCGCGCCGGTGTGGCCGGATCGACCGGGACCACGCGCCGTAGCATAACTGCCGCCGCAGGCAGGCTCGACAGCCGCTCCTCCGCTCGGGCCCCCCCGTCATCCGCCGCGATTTGACCCCACCACGACCGGCTCCGGCTCGCGTGGAGCCCCGCGACCAGCTGGTCGTCGCCAACGGACCCGATCACGCGTCCGCGTTCGTCGACCACCAGCACCCCTTCGACCCCGGTGTCCACCATGACCTCGATGACCCGGCGGACCGGAGCGTCCGGAGGGACCACCGCGATCTCGTGTCGCATCAGCTCGACGATCGGGAGCATGGGTCACTCAGATCGTCTCGTGATACCGGTAGATGACGTCTCTCGTGATCAGACGATCCGTGACCCCCTTGCCGCCTGGAATCGAGCGGGCCATGCTTGCCAGCGCGGCCTTCTCCGCGTCGCCGCCCACGAGTCCCCAGAGCGCCACGACCCCGTCGCGCGCTTCCACCGTCGGATACGGCTTGGAGATCCACGCTTCCTGCGCCATGCGGTCCTGCATCTCGGCGACGAGCTCTGCGTCGGCGCGCCGAGTCGCGGAGGCCGGGACGGTCGAAAGCTGCTCCACGAGATGCCGACGGCCGAGCGCGCCCACGAGGCGACCCGCCAGGACGACCGGAACCAGGTCGACCGCCGGGTCGTCGAACAGACGGACGGCGGCGGCCAGGGACGCGCCGGGGCTCACCGTGACGGCGGGATGCGTCATCACCTCTTCCACGGTGAGGCCGGTGGCCTTCCGGTACTCCCGGGCGAGCTGCTCGGCATCCACGAGGAGATGCCACCACGGCCGGCCCCGTCGAGGAGCCAGGCGCTCCGTGACATCGTGCTCGCTCAGCACGCCGACGACGCAGCCCGTGGAATCGACGACCGGAAGAGCCGGGAGCCCCTGAGCGAGCAGGAGACGAGCCGCGGTGTGGAGCGGGGTCTCGGGCGAGATGACCGTCACGTCGGCCGCCATGACGTCGGCGACGGTCGCCTCCGACGACTGATCGAAGCCGGTTCGACGAATTGGAGCCCTCTGGAGTGCTAGCATCGCTGGTCCCTCCCGCTTCAGTAGATGGCCGGAGCCCATCAAGGCGGCGTCAAAGCGGGGCCGTGAGGGCTCAACGAACGATCAAGATGATTCTTGATGGCGTCTTGACCGTGAGTTCGGCTAGCCTTTCCGGCAGGGGGGCCCACGCCATGCTCCGATCGGTGCTCGTTGCGCTCGACGGCTCCGCGTACAGTGAGCCGGCGGCCGCCCTCGCCATCGACTGGGCCGGCCGGTACGGTGCCCGGTTGCTCGGTCTCGGGGTCCTCGACTCGCCCTCCATCAGAGGGGCGGAGCCGGTACCCCTCGGGGCCGCCGCCTACAAGAAGGCGCGCGACGAGGCCCGGCTGGTCGAGGCGCACCGTCGGGTGGTGGAATTCCTCGCCGACTTTCAGGCCCGCAGCGATGCGGCCGGCGTCGCGGCCGAGGTGATCGAGGACATCGGCGACCCCGCCGCTCGTATCCTGCGAGAGGCACAGCGCTGCGACCTGGTCATCCTCGCCCGGGAGACGCATTTCCACTTCGAGACCCAGGAAGAGCCCGACGAGACGCTCGCCCAGGTCCTGCGTGGCAGTCCTCGACCCGTGGTGGTCGTTCCGCGCGAGCTCCCGGAGGGGCAGGGCATCGTCCTGGCCTACGGGGGCGGGCGCGAGGCCGCACGCACGTTGCAGACGTTCCAGCTCCTCGGGCTCGCCGCGGGCGAGACCGTCGAGGTCGTGAGCATCCACCGCGAGGCCGCCGAGGCGGCAGCGCTGACCCGCCTGGCCGGCGAATACCTGACCGCCCACGGGGCTCCCCACCGGCTTCACCCCATCGTCTCGACCACACCACCGGCCGAAGTCCTGCTCGAGGAGATCCAGCAGGCGCGCCCCCGCTTGCTCGTGATGGGCGCCCATGGCTACCATCCGCTGCGCGATCTCTTCGGCACCTCCGTCACGCGCGCCGTCCTGCGCGCGTGCCCCGTCCCCGCCTTCATCGGCGCGTAGCCCGGAACACCACACCCGTGGGTGCGGCGTCCAAGGGACAGGTGTGGCATCGCCCCTGGGAGGAGGCCGCCCGGGCGCCAGAGGCTCGATCGCCAACCCGCCGTCCACATGGTGGAGTTGACTTGGCACGGGTGGTGCGTGAGCGCCCGGGGCAGCGCGAATGATCGGTCTTGACGTCTTCTTGATATGGAGCGGGCCCTTCTTAAGGCGGCCCTGACCGGGGCCCGGCTAGGATTCACGGTTGGTGGACAAAGCAGGTGAGAAGGAGACCGGTGATGGCAGACATCCTGTACCTCGGCGTGACCGTCGCATTCTTCTGGTTGTCGTGGCTCCTCGTCCGGCTCTGTGAGCGACTGTAGGAGGCATCCATGCCCTTGCTCTATGTCGTCGGCGCGGTGGTGTCCGTGGGTCTGCTGGTCTACCTGGTGCTGGCCCTGCTGAAGCCGGAGCTCTTTCAATGACTACGAACGGCATCTTTCAGCTCGTTATCTACATGGTGGTGCTGCTCGCCCTGGCCAAGCCGCTCGGGGCCTACATGGCGCGGGTGTACGAAGGGCAACGGCTCGCGCTGGACCGCGTCCTCGGCTGGCTCGAGCGCCTGATCTACCGCGCGGGCGGAATCCGGCCCAGCGAGGAGATGGGCTGGAAGGGCTACGCGCTGGCGATGCTCGCGTTCAACCTCCTGAGTGTGCTCGCCGTCTATTTCCTCCAGCGGGCACAGGCGGGGCTGCCGCTGAACCCGCAGGGTATGGCGGCTGTTTCACCCGATTCGTCGTTCAACACCGCGGTGAGCTTCGCCACGAACACGAACTGGCAGGGCTATGGCGGCGAGTCCACCATGAGCTACCTGACCCAGATGCTCGCCTTGACGACGCAGAACTTCGTCTCCGCGGCGTCCGGGATGGCGACGCTGGTCGCGCTGATCCGCGGCTTCGCGCGCCGCTCGGTCGAGACCATCGGCAACTTCTGGGTCGATCTGACCCGGACGACGCTCTACATCCTGCTGCCGCTATCCGTGATCTTGGCGCTGGCCCTCGTGTCCCAGGGCGTGGTTCAGACGTTCAGCGCATATCCCAAGGCGACGGTGGTCCAGCCGAGCGAGTACGACGAGCCGGTGACCGACAAGGACGGCAAGCCCGTGCTCGACGCGAAGGGGCAGCCCACGACCAAGAAGTCCAAGCTCACCGAGCAGGTCATCGCGGTGGGCCCGGCCGCCTCCCAGATCGCCATCAAGCAGCTCGGCACCAACGGAGGCGGCTTCTTCAACGTCAACTCGGCGCATCCGTTCGAGAACGCGACCCCGCTATCGAACTTCCTCGAGGTGCTGGCCATCCTGGTGATCTCGGGGGCGCTCTGCTACACGTTCGGCGTCATGGTGAAAGATACGCGCCAGGGCTGGGCGGTGCTGGCGGCCATGACGGTGATCCTGGTCGGCATGCTCGCGGTCTGCACGGTGGCGGAGCAATACGGCGCGGTCTTCACGAAGCAGGGGGCAGACCATGCCGCCGGCGCGCTCCAGGCGGGCGGCAACATGGAAGGCAAGGAGGTCCGCTTCGGCATCGTCAACTCCGCCCTCTGGGCCACGACCACCACGGTCGCCTCCAACGGCTCCGTCAACTCGATGCACGACTCCTTCACCCCCATCGGGGGGCTCGTGCCGATGTGGAATATACAGCTCGGCGAGGTCGTGTACGGCGGGGTGGGCTCGGGGCTCTACGGCATGCTGATGTTCGCGATCGTTGCCGTCTTCGTGGCGGGGCTGATGGTCGGGCGCACGCCCGAGTACCTCGGCAAGAAGATCGAGGCGTACGAGATGAAGATGTCGTCCCTCGTCATCCTGATCACGCCCGCGCTCGTGCTGATCGGCACGTCGATCGGGGTGGTGACCGCGGCGGGGAAAGCCGGCATGGCCAACCCCGGTATCCACGGGTTCAGCGAGGTGCTCTACGCCTTCTCCTCGGCGTCCAATAACAACGGCAGCGCCTTCGCCGGCCTGAGCGCCAACACGCCCTTCTACAACACCGCGCTCGGCCTGGCCATGCTCTTCGGGCGGTACTGGCTCGCGGTCCCCGTGCTCGCCATCGCCGGCTCGCTGGCCCGGAAGAAGATCGTCCCGACCGGATCCGGCACGCTCCCGACCCACACCCCGCTCTTCGTGGTCCTGCTCATCGGCGTGGTCATCCTGGTGGGAGCGCTGACCTACGTCCCCGCGCTCGCTCTCGGGCCGATCGTCGAGCATCTCACCATGATCGCCGCCAAGTGAAGGATTGAACCCATGGCCAGCACCGTGACGGCCCGCTCGCTCTTCGACCTGCCGATCGTCAAGCAGGCGATCGTCGATTCCTTCCGCAAGCTGACGTTCCGACGTCAGGTGCGGAACCCGGTCATGTTCGTGGTGTACATCGGCTCGATCCTGACGAGCCTCTTGTGGATACAGGCGCTGGTCGGGAAGGGGGAAGCGCCGGGCTGGTTCATCTTCTGGGTCTCGGTCTGGCTCTGGTTCACCGTGCTCTTCGCCAACTTCGCGGAGGCGATGGCCGAAGGGCGGGGCAAGGCCCAGGCGGCCTCCCTGCGCAAGTCCCGCCGGGACCTGCAGGCGAAGCGGCTCCAGAGGCCGGGGCCGAAGCGTGATTTCCAGATGGTAGCGGCCTCGAGCCTGCGGAAGGGCGAGGTCGTGCTGGTCGAGGCCAACGACTTCATCCCGGCCGACGGGACGATCGTCGAGGGGGTCGCCTCCGTGAACGAGGCGGCGATCACCGGAGAGAGCGCGCCGGTGATCCGCGAGGCCGGCGGAGACCGGAGCTCGGTCACCGGCGGCACCCAGGTGCTCTCGGACTGGATCGTCGTGGAAGTCACCGCCAATCCGGGCGAGGCCTTCCTGGATCGGATGATCGCCCTCGTCGAGGGGGCCAAGCGCCAGAAGACCCCGAACGAGATCGCGCTCGACATCCTGCTCGCCGGGCTCACCATCGTCTTCCTGCTCGCCACCGCCACCCTGCTGCCGTTCTCGCTCTACAGCGTCGGGGCGGCGGGCCAGGGCACCCCGATCACCGTCACGGTCCTGGTGGCGCTGCTCGTGTGCCTGATCCCGACCACGATCGGGGCGCTCCTGTCCGCGATCGGCATCGCGGGCATGGACCGGATGATCCAGAAGAATGTCATCGCGATGTCCGGGCGCGCCGTCGAGGCCGCCGGCGACGTGGACGTCCTCTTGCTCGACAAGACCGGCACGATCACGCTGGGCAATCGGCAGGCGACCGCGTTCCTGCCGGCCGCCGGGGTCAGCGAGGCAGTGCTGGCGGACGCGGCCCAGCTGGCGTCGCTGGCGGACGAAACCCCGGAGGGCCGGAGCATCGTGGTCCTGGCCAAGGAGAAGTACCAGATCCGCGAGCGTGACATCGAGAAGCTCGGCGCGACCTTCGTGGCCTTCACCGCGCAGACCCGGATGAGCGGCGTCAATCTGAACAATCGGCAGGTTCGCAAGGGCGCGCCGGACGCCATCGAGGCCCACGTCAAGAGCCTGGGCGGCACCGTTCCGGCGGAGATCCGCACGACGGTGGACACCATCGCCAAGAGCGGCGCCACGCCGCTGGTGGTGGCCGACGGGCCCAAGGTGCTCGGCGCCATCCAGCTCAAGGACATCGTCAAGGGTGGTATCCGCGAGCGCTTCGCCCAGCTCCGCCGGATGGGCATCAGGACCATCATGATCACCGGCGACAACCCGCTCACCGCGGCGGCCATCAGCGCGGAGGCGGGGGTAGACGACTTCCTGGCCGAGGCCACGCCGGAGGCCAAGCTGAAGCTGATCCGCGATACCCAGGCGCAGGGCCGGCTCGTGGCCATGACGGGCGACGGCACCAACGACGCGCCCGCCCTGGCCCAGGC
>JBGQHJ010000090.1:0-20218 GCA_041497895.1 Methylomirabilia bacterium | reverse complement strand
TCGCCACCATCACGCTCCAGAACTACTTCCGGATGTACGACAAGCTCTCCGGCATGACCGGCACCGCGGCCACCGAGGCCGAGGAGTTCGCCAAGATCTACGAGCTGGACGTCACGGTGATCCCGACCAACCGGACGCTGGGCCGGATCAACTTCCCGGACGTGGTCTACAAGACCGAGCGCGAGAAGTTCGACGCGGTGGCCAACGAGATCGCAGAGCGGCACGGCAAGGGGCAGCCGGTCCTGGTGGGCACCGTCTCCATCGAGAAGTCGGAGCGCCTCTCCAAGCTGCTCAAGAAGCGCGGGATCGCCCACCAGGTGCTCAACGCCAAGTACCACGAGCGCGAGGCCGAGATCGTGGCCCAGGCCGGGCGCGAGAAGTCGGTCACCATCGCCACCAACATGGCCGGGCGCGGCACCGACATCCTGCTCGGCGGCAACCCCGACTTCCTGGCCAAGGCCCTCCTGAGCAAGAAGGGGCTCGACCCCGCCACCGCCCCCGCGGAGGCGCGCGAGGCCTCCTGGGTCGAGGCCAAGAAGTCGACCGATCCCGAGCACGAGCGGGTGGTCGCCCTCGGGGGCCTCCACATCATCGGCACCGAGCGACACGAGTCCCGCCGCGTCGACAACCAGCTCCGCGGCCGCTCGGGACGCCAGGGCGACCCCGGCTCCTCGCGCTTCTACCTCTCGCTCGAGGACGACCTGCTGCGCATCTTCGGCTCCGAGCGGATCCAGCGGATCATGGACCGCCTGGGCATGGAGGAGGGCGAGCCGATCGAGCACAAGCTCGTCACCCGCGCCATCGGCACCGCCCAGAAGCGGGTCGAGACGCGCAACTTCGAGATCCGCAAGCACCTGCTCGAGTACGACGACGTGATGAACAAGCAGCGCGAGATCGTCTACGGGCTGCGGCGCGAGATCCTGGCGGGGGAGAGCCAGGAGGAGACCGTGCTCGAGTGGATCGGCGAGCTGGCGGGCGGCCTGGTGGAACGATACGCGGCCGCCGACGCCCACCCCGAGGACTGGGACCTGGTCGGGCTCAACGAAGCCCTCCATCGCCAGTTCGACTTCCGGGTGCCGACCCCTCATCTCGAGGAGGTGGGCGCGCAGCCGGCCCTGGTGGAAGAGATCACCGAGGCGGCGGAGCGGCACTATCGGCAGCGGGAGCAGGAGATGGGCGCCGAGATGTTCCATCGGCTCGAACGCTGGATCGTGCTCGGGCTCGAGTGGGACGGCGGAGGCTTCCGCGGCATCAACCAGCTCTGGCGCGAGCACCTGCTGAACATGGATCACCTGAAGGAGGGCATCGGGCTCCGCGGCTACGGCCAGCGCGACCCGCTGACCGAGTACAAGAAGGAAGCCTTCGACATGTTCCAGGAGATGATCGGCAGCCTGAAGGAGACGGCGGTCGAGCAGCTCTTCAAGGTGCGCATGACCCAGGAGGATGCCCCGACCACCCGGGTGGCCCAGCGCGCCATGCCCGAGTGGCAGGAGACGGGGGGCGGCGAGCAGGGCGGGGGCGCGCCCCGGGCCGCCGCGGCCCGCCCGGAGCTGCGCGCCGCGGACGGACAGAAGGTAGGCCGCAACGATCCGTGCCCGTGCGGCTCGGGCAAGAAGTACAAGAAGTGCTGCCTGCTCAAGGGGGCCTAGCCACCGCGATCGGCGCGACCCACATCTAGTGCCGGCGCACCCCCCCGCCCCCCACTCGTGGGGGTTTTTTCTTGGTCGATCCCCGGAGCGTGTGTTATCTATGAAACACGCCCTGCGGGCGCACCCATGTCATGCGACTCGAATCGATCCTGATCCACGGCTTCAAGTCGTTCGCCGAGAAGACCGACGTCAAGGTCTTTCCCGGCGTCACGTGCATCGTCGGTCCCAACGGCTGCGGCAAGTCCAACGTGGCGGACGCCATCCGCTGGGCCCTCGGCGAGCAGAGCCCGAAGACCCTCCGCGGCAACAAGATGGAGGACGTCATCTTCCACGGCTCCGCCTCGCGGAAGATGGTCGGCATGGCGGAGGTCAGCCTCGTGTTCAACAACGACGGCGGCCTCAGCGTACCGTGGAGCGAAGTGGCGGTGGCCCGACGCCTGTACCGCACCGGTGAGAGCGAGTACCTGCTCAACACCAACGTGTGCCGCCTGCGGGACATCCAGGATCTCTTCGCGGGGACCGGGGTCAACCCCAAGGCCTACGCGCTCATGGACCAGGAGCGCCTCAACCACGTGCTGACCGCCAAGCCGTGGGAGCGCCGGGTGTTCATCGAGGAGGCGGCCGGTATCGCCCGCTACAAGCAGCAGCGCTCCGAGACCCAGGGCAAGCTCGACGCGACCCGGCTCAACCTCCAGCGCCTGCGCGACGTGATGGAGGAGGTGCGGCGGCAGCTCTCGTCGATCGAGCGTCAGGCCCGGAAGGCCCAGCAGTACAAGGCGCTCCAGTCCGAGCGCCAGGGCCTCGACCTGGCATTGCTCGCCGCCGACTACGCGGCGCTGGCCACCCAGCACGAGGCGGTCACGCGCGAGATGGAGTCGCTACGGGAGACCGAGGAGCAGCAGCGGGCGCGGGTCGCCACCCTGACCGGGCGCCAGGCCCTGCAGTCCGCCGCGATCCAGGACACCGAGTACCGGCTGGGAGACCTCCGGCAGTCGGTGCAGAAGATCCAGGGCGAGGCGGAGCGCCTCCTCGAGCGCCGGGAGCAGATGGGACTGCAGATCCAGGATCTGCTCGCGGAGGAGACCCGGCTCGAGGAAGAGATCCGCGGGCTCTCGGAGCGGCGGGTCGCGCTGTCGGCCGAGCGTGACGACAAGAGCCGCGCACTCGACGAGGCCCGGGAGCGGCACGGGCGGCAGGACGAGGAAGTGCGGCGGGTCGAGACGCGGATCGAGGCCTGCCGGTCCGCGCTCAGCGAGCGCCGCGAGCGCTTCGAGACCATCCGGCTCGAGCAGATCCGGGTGGCGAGCGCCCGCGCCGACCTGACGCGCTCCAGCGGTGAGCTGCGCGAGCGGCGGACCCAGGTCGACCGCCGCGCCGACCGGCTCGCCGCCGAGCTCGCCTCCGCCCGCGCCGAGGCCGACGTGCTCGCGGCCACGCGCCAGCGCCTGCAAGTCGCGCGGCAGCGAACGGGCGCCCAGCTCTCGCTGCTGAGCACGGAGCTGCAGGAGATCGAGGCCGCGCGTCGCGAGCGCGAGACGGTCCGGGCCGCGGCCCAGGAGTCGCTCGCCGAGCTCCGGGTGAAACTGGCCGCGCGCCGGTCGGCCCTGGAGGCGCTCGAGCGGCTCGAGCGGGAGCGCGAGGGATACGGCGCCGGGGTCCGCGCCATGTTCGCGCGGACCGCCTCGGGCGATCTGGGCGGCGTGGTCGGGACCGTGGCGGATCTCCTCGAGGTTCCGAACGGGCTCGAGGCCGCGGTCGAAGCCGTGCTCGGCGATCGGCTGCAGTGGGTCGTGGTCGAGCGCTTCGAGCACGCGCGCGCCGCCCTCGGCTATCTCGAGCGGGAGGGCGCCGGCGCGGCGACCCTGCTGCCGCTCGAGACGCTTCCCGCGCCTGCCACGCTGCCCGAGGATTCCGGCGAGGTGAGCTGGGCGGCCCGCCTGGTAGGCGGCCCGTGGCCGGCCCTGCTTCACCACCTCCTCGGTCGGGTCGGAGTCGTCGCGCATCTCGACCAGGCCGAGACCCTGTGGCGTCGCAACGGGGTCGTCGCCACCTACGTCACGCGGTCCGGCGAGGTGCTCTCGCCGAGCGGCCGGCTCACCGGAGGTCACCGCGGCAGCGAGCGGCAGAGCAACGATCAGTCGCTGCTCGGCCGCAAGCGGGCCATCCGCCAGCTCGGCGAGGAGCTCGGGGGCCTCGGCCGCGACGGCGACGCGGCGGCGGCGCACCTCGAGACCGTGGAGGGCGAGGTGACCGGGCTGCGGACGCGGCTCGAGGGCCTGCAGTCCAACTACCAGGCCCAGGAGACGGCGCGGCTGTCCGGGGAGAAGGACCTCGAGTCGGTGCAGCGCGAATCCGACCGGATCGCCCGGCACCTGGAGACCCTCGCGGCCGAGAGCCAGCAGCTCGCGGGCGAGCGCGACGAGACGGCCTCGCAGCTGCTCGAGCTGGAGCGCGCCCTAATGGCCGCCGCCGAGCAGGAGGCACGCCTGGGCGGCGACATGACCGCGCTGCAGGCGCTGCTCGAGACCGGGCAGGTGGACGAGACCGGGCTCACCGATCGCCTCACCGGATGCCGCGTCGAGCTCGCCACCGTGGCCGAGCGGGTCGACTCACTCGGCCGCGACATCGACCGCATCATGGACCTGGAGCGCGACTTCGCGCTCCAGCAGAAGCAATCGGTGGTCCGCCGGGCCCAGACCACGGAGCGCCGGGCCGACCTCGCCGCGGAGCGGGAGCGAACAGACGCGCAGGCCCGCGACGCGGTGAGCGAGCGCGACCGGCTCGAGGCCGGGGTCGCGGTCATCGCCGAGGAGCACCAGCGACAGCTCGCCCTACGCCAGGCGGTCGACGGCGAGCTGCGCGAGGTACAGCAGCAGCTGAACGGGCTCGTGAGCCGGCTCCACCAGCTCGATCTGCTGGAGACGGAGGGACGCGTGCGGCGCGAGGAGCTGCTCCAGGAGGCGCGACGACGGCACGCGATCGAGACCGCGGAAGCGCTGCGGGGCGCCCACGACGCCGCGCGGGACCTCGACGAGGTGCGACAGCGGCACGAGGAGCTCTCGACCAAGCTCGAGGCGATGGGCCCGGTCAACCTGGTCGCGGACGAGGAGTTCCGCGAGCTGACCGAGCGCCTCGACTTCCTGCGCACCCAGCACGACGACGTGGTCGCCTCGATCAAGGACCTCGAGAAGGCCCTCCGCGGCATGACCCGTACCGCCCAGGAGCGGTTCCAGGAGGCCTTCGACGACATCAACCGGCACTTCAGCGAAATCTTCTCCCGGCTGTTCGAGGGGGGGCGCGCCGAGCTGCGGATGGTGCCGCCGGAGGAAGGCGAGGACGACCCGCTGGAGCTGGGTGTGGAGCTGATGGCGCAGCCCCGGGGCAAGCGCCTGCAGGCGGTGACCCTCATGTCGGGCGGCGAGAAAGCCCTCACCGGACTGGCCCTGCTCTTCGCGATCTTCTACCACCGGCCGAGCCCGTTCTGCGTGCTGGACGAGGTCGACGCTCCGCTCGACGACGCCAACATCCACCGCTTCCTGCGGGTGCTGCGCGAGCTCTGCACGCAGACCCAGTTCGTGGTGATCACCCACAACCGCAAGACCATGGAGGCCGCCGACGTGCTCTACGGCGTGACCATGGAGGAGCCCGGGCTCTCGCGCCTCGTCTCTGTGAAGCTGACCGCAGCCTGATCTGCGCTACACTACCTCGCATGCCGCACGCTGAATCGTCCGGCGCGTCGCTCGGCGGTTACCTTCGCTCGCTCCGCGAGGCCAAGGGCGGCTCGCTCGAGGACATGGCGCGCTCGACTCGCGTCGGGATCCGCCACCTGGAGGCCCTCGAGGAGGAGCGCCTCGCCGACCTGCCGTCGCCCGTCTTCGTGCGCGGTTTCATCCGGGCCTACTGCGGCTTCCTCCGCGAGAGCCCGGAGCCCGCCCTCGGCCGCTACCAGGAGCTGGCCGGGACCCGCGCAGCGGCCGACGCCGCGAGCGCGCCCGCGGGGCCTCGCAACACCTGGGCCAGCAGCTCGGTGGTCGTCGGCCTCGTCCTCCTCCTGGTCCTGGGCGTGGGGCTCGTCCTGGTGAACCTGAGCGTGAAGAAGAGCGGTGGAACCTCTGTCGCTACAGCGAAAACCGAGCCGTCATCTCCGGTCTCAGCAGTGGCGCCGGCCCCGACTCCAGCCACGACGGCACCACCGGTCGCCTCGGCTGCCCCGGCGCACGCGCCCGCCCCCGCGCCTGCGTCCCCGGCACCCGTCGCGACGGAGCCCGCCCGCCTGACTCCTCCGACCGCGACCAGCACCCCGGCCCCGTCGCCGCCCGTCGCGCGGCCCGCTTCCGGGACCACGGGCACCGGCGGCCAGCGGCTCGTGATCCGGGCGGTCGAGCCCACGTGGGTTCGCGTCCAGACCGACGAGGGGCGCATCGCCGAGGAGCTCCTGCCCGCCGGAGCGAGCCGCGAGTGGGCGGCCGAGCACCGCTTCCTCCTGACCATCGGCAACGCCGGCGGCGTCGAGCTCACGCTGAACGGTAAGGCCCTGCCGTCCCTCGGGGCGAAGGGGACGGTGATCCAGCGCCTCGAGCTACCCGCGCCGGCCGCGACCGGCTCGTGAGCCTGTTCCGCTCCCTCGGGGAGCGCGTCCGGCAGGGGCTACGACGCACTCGAGATCTGATGGACGAGGGGCTCGGAGCCATCCTCTCCATCACGCGCCCGGTCGACGAAGCGATGCTGGAGGAGCTCGAGGAGACCCTCATCGCCGCCGACCTGGGCGCGGCCGCCGCGAGCGCCTTCGTCAAGCGCGTACGGGACGAGGTCAAGCGGGGCCGCATCGGCTCGAGTCAGGACGTTCGCGGGGCGCTCCACCGCTTCCTCACCGAGTCGCTCGCGGGCGCGGCGGCGCCATTGCGCCTCGACGGGCATCCGACGGTGATCCTGATGCTAGGCGTCAACGGGGCCGGCAAGACCACCAGCACCGCGAAGCTGGCCGCGTCCCTCAAGGCGGACGGCAAGCACGTGCTGATGGCGGCGGCGGACACGTTCCGGGCCGCCGCCATCGAGCAGCTCCAGGAGTGGGGCCGCCGCATCGACGTCGAGGTGATCCACCAGGCGGCAGGCGCGGATCCCGCCGCGGTGGTCTTCGACGCGGTGAAGGCGGCCTCCTCCCGCGGCTCGGACGTGCTGCTGGTGGATACCGCCGGGCGCCTGCACACCAAGTCCAACCTGATGGACGAGCTGGCCAAGCTGAAGCGGGTCCTCGGGCGCCAGCTTCCGGGCGCGCCGCACGAATCGTTGATGGTGATCGAGGCGCCGACCGGCCAGAACGGGCTCCAGCAGGCGCGGATGTTCCACGAGGCCGTCGGGCTCACTGGGCTCGTGCTGACCAAGCTCGATGGCACCGCCAAGGGCGGGATCGCGCTGCGCATCCACCAGGAGCTCGGGGTTCCGATCAAGCTGGTCGGGGTGGGGGAGCAGATCGAGGATCTCCAGCCCTTCGAGCCCGGGACCTTCGTGGACGCCCTCCTCGGGGAGCAGCCGGAGACCACGCCGGCGGGGTAGAATGCGTGCCGGGGCGGCACGAGGCGGCCCCGGCGAACCCATGGACGACACCCGGTGGATGGCCCGCGCGCTGGCCCTGGCCGCTCGCGGCCGTGGGCTCACGTCCCCCAATCCGATGGTCGGCGCGCTGGTGGTCCAGGACGGCGCGGTGGTCGTCGAGCGCTTCCACGAGCGCGCGGGGGGACCCCACGCGGAGGCGGCCGCGCTCGAGGCCGCCGGGCCGCGGGCCCGTGGGGCCACCCTCTACGTCACGCTCGAGCCGTGCAACCACGTAGGCCGGACGCCGCCCTGCGTGGACGCCATCCTCCGCGCGGGCGTGCACCGGGTGGTGGCCGCCACGCGCGATCCGAATCCGCGCGTGGCCGGGGGAGGGGCCGCGGCGCTGACCGCGGCCGGGATCGAGGTCGACCTGGGCTGCCTCGAGGGCGAAGCTCGCGAGCTCAACCACGTGTTCTTCACCGCGATCGCGCAGCAGCGCCCTCACGTGACCGCGAAGTGGGCCATGACCCTCGACGGCAAGATCGCGGCCCACGATCGGCGATCGCGGTGGATCACCGGGGAGGCGGCGCGCCGCGAGGCGCATCGGCTGCGGAGCGAGAGCGACGCCATCGTCACCGGCATCGGCACCGTGCTGGCCGACGACCCGGCCCTCACCGTCCGGCTCGAACGGCCGTGGCCGCGTGAGCCGTACCGCGTGGTGGTGGACGGCCGCGCACGGCTGCCCCTCGAGGCCGCGCTGCTGCGCACCGGCACCCGGGCCCGCGTTTTGGTGGCGGTGGGCGAGGACGCGCCGGCCGCGCGCGTGGCCGCGCTCGCGTCGTGCGGCGCGACCGTGCTGCAGTGCAAGTCGAGCGACGGGCGAGTGGATGTGGTCGACGTCTGCGCCCGGCTCTTCGCCCTCGACGTCACCGCGCTCCTGCTCGAGGCCGGCGGCGAGCTCACCGGCTCCTTCGTCCAGGCCGGCCTGGTGGACCGGGTCGCGGTGTTCGTCGCCCCGAAGCTCGTGGGCGGGGCCACCGCGCCGACCCCGGCGGGAGGCCCCGGCCTGCACCTGGGAGACGCGGTTCGCCTCGAGCGCCTGACCGCGCGGCCGCTGGGCGACGACTGGCTGCTGGAGGGGCGCGTCGCGCGCTGACATGTTCACGGGCCTGGTGGAGGAGGTCGGCAGGGTGCTCGAGCGGGCGGGATCGCGCCTCGTGCTCACTGCCGACCGCGTTCTCCAGGATAGCGGGGTCGGGGCGAGCGTGGCGGTCAACGGGGCGTGCCTGACGGTGGTCGAGGTGGAAGCGGGGCGGCTCCGCTTCGACGTGGGGCCCGAGACGCTGGCGCGAACCGCGCTGGGCGACCTGGCGGTGGGCGACCCGGTCAACCTCGAGCGCCCCATGCGGCTCGGAGGCATGGTGGGCGGCCACTTGGTCCAGGGGCACGTCGACGGGGTGGGGACCGTGGCCGCGCTGACCCGTCAGGCAGAGACCGCCCGGCTCACGATAGAATGGCCCGACGAGGCGTTGGCCCGCCTGCTGATCCCGCAGGGATCGGTGGCGGTGGACGGGGTGAGCCTCACGGTGGCGCGGCTCAACGAGCGGGACTTCGAGATCATGGTGATCCCGCACACGCTGGCCGCGACGACCCTGGGGGGCCTGACTCCGGGCAAGCGCGTGAACCTCGAGATGGATATGATCGGCAAGTACGTGCAGCGTATCTTGCAATTGCGGCAGCCGCCGGCCCCAGCGAGGGGGCCGGACGGGAGAGAGGGGATCCGGTGAGCGATTCCGAGTTCGTCCCGATCGATGAAGGCATCGAGGAGATCCGTGCCGGTCGCATGCTCATCGTGGTCGACGACGAGGACCGCGAGAACGAGGGGGACCTGCTCATGGCCGCCGAGAAGGCCACCCCGGAGGCGGTCAACTTCATGGCCAGGTTCGGCCGGGGGCTCATCTGCATGCCCATGATGGGCGAGCGCCTCGACGAGCTACAGATCTCCATGATGGTGTCGGACAACACCGCGCCGCTCGGCACCGCCTTCACGGTGAGCGTGGACGCCCGCCGGGGCGTGACCACCGGGACCTCCGCCTACGACCGCGCGGTCACCATTCGCACGCTGGTGGACCCGGCGACGCGGCCGGAGGACCTCACGCGGCCGGGGCACATCTTTCCGCTGCGCGCGATGCCGGGCGGGGTGCTGCGCCGCGCCGGCCACACCGAGGCCGCGGTCGACCTGTCCCGCCTGGCCGGCTTCGCGCCCGCCGGCGTGATCTGCGAGGTGCTCGACCATGAAGGCGGCATGGCGCGCCTGCCCGAGCTCATGGCGCTCGGCCGCGAGTACCGGCTCAAGGCCATCACGATCAAGGCCCTGATCGAATACCGCATCCACAAGGAGAAGCTGGTCCGCCGCGCCGCCACCACCCGCATGCCCACCGAGCACGGGGAATTCCAGGTCATCGCCTACGAGACCACGGTGGACGAGCGACAGCCGCTCGCCCTGGTGCTGGGCGACGTCAAGACCGATGACCCGGTGCTGGTCCGCGTGCACTCGGAGTGTCTGACCGGCGACGTCTTCGGCTCGCACCGCTGCGATTGCGGGCCCCAGCTCCACAAGGCGCTCGCCATCATCCAGCACGAGGGGCGCGGCATCCTGGTCTACATGCGGCAGGAGGGTCGCGGCATCGGCCTGCTGAACAAGCTCAAGGCCTACGAGCTGCAGGACCAGGGCAAGGACACCGTCGAGGCCAACCACGCGCTGGGCTTCCGGGCCGACCTGCGCCACTACGGCATCGGCGCGCAGATCCTGGTCGATCTCGGGGTCAAGAACCTGAAGATCCTGACCAACAATCCGAAGAAGATCGTCGGCATCGAGGGCTACGGGCTCAAGGTCGTCGAGCGCCTGCCGCTCGAGGTGCCGGCCACCGACGCGAACCGGAGCTACCTGCGCACCAAGCGCGAGAAGCTCGGGCACCTCTTCTCGTCCTTCCCGGACTAGGCATGGCCGGCATCGCTCCGAAGCGCTCCGTCGCCCCCGCCCCCCGCGGGCAGCGCTTCGCGGTGGTCGTCGCCCGGTTCAACGAGGCCATCTCCAAGAAGCTGCTCGACGGCGCCCTCGCCGCGCTCGCCGACCACGCGGTGAGCGGCGACCTCGTGGAGGTGCACTGGGTGCCCGGCTCCTTCGAGCTGGGCCCGGCCGCGATGACGCTGGCCCGCAGTCGGCGCTTCGCGGGCATCGTGTGCGTGGGCGTGGTCATCAAGGGCGCGACCCCGCACTTCGACTACGTCTGCAGCGTGGCGGCCCACGGCATCGCCCGCGCCGGGCTCGACACCGGGGTGCCGGTCACCTTCGGGGTGATCACCGCCCTCACCGAGGAGCAGGCGTGGGAGCGGGCGGGCGGGGCGGTCGGCAACCGCGGCGAGGAGGCCGCGCTGGCCGCGCTCGAGATGGCGGGGTGGCTGCGCGAGCAGCGCCGACGCCGCGGGAAGCGCTGATGGGACGCCGTCGGAAGGCGCGCGAGCTCGCGCTCCAGCTCCTCTACCAGCTCGACGTGCAGGGCGAGGAGGATCCGCAGCCGCATCTCGACGACTTCTGGCGGCGGCACCCGGTCGACCCGGACGCGCGCGAGTTCGCGGAGGCGCTCGTGCGCGGCACCAAGACGCACGAGGCCGAGATCGACGAGCTGATCGTCCGCTACGCCGAGAACTGGGAGTTCGAGCGGATGGCGGTCGTCGACCGCAACATCCTCCGCCAGGGCATCTTCGAGCTGCGGTGGGGCACCGGGGTCCCCCCCAAGGTGGCGATCAACGAGGCCCTCGAGGTGGCGAAGAAGTTCAGCACCCACGAGTCGAGCCGCTTCATCAACGGGATCCTCGATCGCATCCACAAAGAGCAGGCTCCGGCTTCCTGAGCGGAGACCGCCATCCGCTACGCCGTCATCTCCGACGTCCACGCTAACCTCGAGGCGCTCACCGCGGTGCTGGCCGACGCCGCCTCCGAGGGCGCGCTCGGGCTGCTGTGCCTGGGAGACCTGGTCGGCTACGGCGCCGACCCGGTGGCGTGCGTGGAGCGCGTCGGAGAACGGGCGAGCGCCATGGTGGCCGGCAACCACGAGCACGCCGCCCTGGGCCTGCTCGATCTGGCGTGGTTCAACCCCTGGGCGCGGGCGGCCGCCCGCTGGACCGCCGAGCAGATCGACCAGGGGCACCGCGACTACCTGACCGCCCTGCCCCTCGTCCGCACCGTGGAGGACGCCACGCTGGTGCACGCGAGCCCCCGCAATCCCGAGGAGTGGGACTACCTCGTCTCGGCGGAGGACGGGCTGCAGGTCTTCGGCGACTTCGCCACGCGTCTCTGCTTCGTCGGTCACTCGCACCTGCCCGGGGTGTGGTCGGTGGGCAGCGGTGGCCCGGATCACGCGGGCCGGCTCGACGCGCCCGCGGCGCAGGTGCGTCTCGACGACGGTCGGCGCTACGTGGTCAACGTGGGCAGCGTGGGCCAGCCGCGCGACCGGGATCCGCGCGCCTGCTACGCGATCTGGGACCGCGACGCCCGCACAGTGACGATCCGCCGGGTCCCGTACGACCTCGCGGCCGCGGCCCGGAAAATCCTCGCCGCGGGGCTGCCGCGGGCTCTGGCCGATCGGCTCGCAAGTGGAGCGTGAGCCCGAGCCCAACCCGCGGGCGCGCGCCGCGTCCCTCGTCGTCCTCGCGCTCTCCGGAGTGCTGGGGGCGCTGGCCTTCCCGAAGACCGACTGGTCGCTGCTCGCCTGGGGATGGCTCGTCCCCGCGCTGGTCTCGGGGGCGACGCGCGCGCCGCGCGCCGCGCTCCTGGACGGCTGGCTCGCCGGCACCGTGTTCTACGTGGTGCTGCTGCACTGGCTCGATCACACCTTCCTCCACTACAGCGCGATCCCGTGGCCGGTCACTTGGCTGCCGATCGTGGCCCTCGCCGCGTACTGCGGCTTGTACCTGGGAGCGGTGGCGGGAATAGCCGCGTGGCTCACCCTCCGCCTCGGCGCCGGGCGCGCGCTCGCCTTCACGCCCGCGCTCTGGGTGGTGGGGGAGTGGCTACGCGGGCACCTCATGGGCGGCTTCCCGTGGGGACTGCTCGGCTATTCCCAGCACGCGCAGCTGCCGGTGATCCAGATCGCGGAGCTGGGCGGAGTCTATGCGGTGTCGCTCGTCATCGCGGCGGTGAACGCGGCGCTGGCCGCGCTGCTCGCGCTCGGGCCGCGACGGGCGTGGCCGGGCGCGGCGGCCGCGGCGCTGCTCCTCGTGGGCACGCTCGGCTTCGGAGTGCGTGCGCTCGGTACCGTGGGCGGCGCCGGCGCGGGATCGGTCGACGTCGCGGTGATCCAGCCGTCGATCGAGCAGACGCTCAAGTGGGATCCCGCACGTCACGCCCAGATCCTCGACATCTACGAGCGACTCACCCGCGAGGCCGCCTTGACCCGACCGGCGGTGGTGCTCTGGCCGGAGACCGCGACCACGATCTTCCTCCGCGGCGACCCCGAGCTACTCGATCGCCTGCGGCGGCTGTCCGCGGACATCGCCACGCCCATCCTGGTGGGCTCGATCGACCGGCGGGACGGGCCCCGCGGGCAGTTCCTGAACAGCGCATTTTTCCTGACCGGACAAGGGATTACGGCCAAGTATGATAAGATCCACTTGGTTCCGTTCGGAGAGTACATTCCGCTCGCGGGTCTGCTCGGCTTCGTCAAGGGCTGGGCGGAGTTCATCTCGGAATTCGGGGAAGGGGACACCCAGACCGTCTTTCCGCTGCCGGGCGCGCCGTTCGGGACCGTGATCTGCTACGAGGTCATCTTCCCCGAGCTGTTTCGGGGTTTCGTGATCGGCGGAGCGAGCTTCATGGCCAACATCACCAACGACGCGTGGTTCGGCGAGACGAGCGGCCCCTGGCAGCACCTGGGGACGCTGCCGCTGCGCGCGGTCGAGGAGCGGGTGGCCATCGCGCGCGCCGCCAACACCGGCGTCTCCGCCTTCGTCGATCCCGCCGGACGGATCGGTCCCACGCTGCCCCTGCTGGCGCGCGGCGTGCTCCATCACCGGATCCCTCTGCGGGGTCCTCTCACGCTCTACGCGCGCCTCGGCGACTGGCTCGTCTATGCCTGCGCCGCGGTCGGGCTCGCGGGAGCCGGCATTGCCTTCTTTCGGAGGTCACCCGCGACGTGCTAGGCGAGCTGAAGCGCGACGTGGCGGAGCTGGACAAGCGTCTGGACGACCTCCGGGGGCATCTTTGACCTGCCGGCCAAGGAGACCCGCCTCGGCCTGATCGACGCCGAGATGTCCGCCCCGTCGTTCTGGGAGGACAGCCGCAAGGCCCAGGCCCTCGTGCAGGAGCGGGCCGAGCTGGCCCGCATCGTCGGCACCTTCAAGGAGCTCGCGGGCCGCGCCGAGGAGAACCGACTCCTCTGGGAGATGGCCACCGAGGCCGGCGACGAGAGCATGACCGCCGAGATCCAGGAGGGCCTGAAGCGCCTGGGCGAGGACCTCGAGGCCTTCGAGCTCAAGGTGATCCTGTCCCGGCCGCAGGACCGCAAGAACGCGATCCTCTCCATCCACCCGGGGGCGGGCGGCACCGAGTCGCAGGACTGGGCCCAGATGCTCATGCGCATGTACCTGCGCTGGGCGGAGCGGGCCGGCTTCAAGGCCGAGGTGGTCGATCTGCTCGCGGGCGAGGAAGCGGGGATCAAGTCGGTGACCATCGAGATGACCGGAGAGTACGCCTACGGCCATCTCAAGGGCGAGACCGGCGTGCACCGCCTGATCCGCATCTCTCCCTTCGACGCCTCGCGGCGGCGGCACACCTCGTTCGCCTCGGTCGCGGTGATCCCCGAGGTCGAGGACGTCGAGGTCGTGGTTCGCGACGAGGACCTCCGGGTGGACGTGTACCGCTCCTCCGGACCGGGTGGGCAGGGGGTCAACACCGCGGACTCCGCGGTGCGCATCACCCACCTGCCGAGCGGGATCGTGGTGGCCTGCCAGAACGAGCGCTCGCAGCTGCGCAACCGGGACACCGCGATGCGCATCCTCAAGTCGCGCCTCTTCCAGATCTACGAGCAGAAGCAGAAGCAGGAGCTGGCCGATCTGACCGGCGAGAAGAAAGAGATCGCGTTCGGGAGCCAGATCCGCACCTACACCTTCGCGCCGTACCAGATCATCAAGGACCATCGAACCGGCGTGGAGGTCGGCAACGTGGAGGCGGTGATGGACGGTGGGCTCGACCCGTTCATCCGCGCCTACCTCACCGCCGCGCGCCCCGCCCCCCAGCCCTGATCGCGGCCCCCATGACGACCTCCCCCGGCCTGCCCTCCGACGCCAACGAGCAGATGCGCCGCCGCCGCGAAAAGCTCGAGGCCTGGCGGGCGCGCGGCGTGAGCCCGTTCGGAGCGCGCTTCCCGGTCACCCACTGGGGCGGCACGCTCCAGGTGCGCTTCAAGGACGCCGACGAGGCGGTGCTGCAGAGCGCGGGCCCGGTCTCGCTGGCCGGGCGCGTGATGGCGATGCGGCACCACGGCAAGAGCTGCTTCGCGGTGCTGCGGGACCACTCCGGCCCGATCCAGCTCTACGCGCGGGCCGACGTGCTCGGCCCCGCGTACGCGGCCTTCGTGGACCTGGACGTCGGCGACTTCATCGGGGTCACCGGCGAGCTGTTCCGCACGCGGACCAACGAGCTGACGGTGGCGGTCAAGCAGTTCGAGTTCCTGACCAAGGCCCTTCGCCCCCTGCCCGAGAAGTGGCACGGCCTGAAGGACGTGGAGACCCGCTATCGCCGGCGCTACGTCGACCTGATCGTGAATCCCCAGGTCCGTGAGGCATTCGTCATGAAGAGCCGCCTCATCACGACCCTGCGCGCCTTCTTCGACGCGCGGGGCTTCCTCGAGGTGGAGACTCCGATGATGCAGCCGATCCCGGGGGGCGCGGCGGCCAAGCCATTCGTGACGCACCACAACGCGCTCGACATGCCGCTCTACCTGCGCGTCGCCCCCGAGCTGTACCTCAAACGCCTGGTGGTGGGCGGGCTCGACCGGGTGTACGAGATCAATCGCAGCTTCCGGAACGAGGGCATCTCCACCCAGCACAATCCCGAGTTCACGATGCTCGAGTTCTACCAGGCCTACGCCGACTACCAGGACCTGATGGAGCTCACCGAGGAGCTGTTCCTGCATCTCGGCCAGACCCTCCTCGGCGGCGCCACCCTGACGTACCAGGGCGAGACGGTACGCCTGGCTCCGCCCTGGCGCCGCCTGCCGTTCTTCGAGGGCCTGAGCGAGGCCTTGGGCAGCCCGGTCACCCCCGACACCGACGCGCGCGCGCTCGGGGAAGCCGCGACCCGCCGAGGGGGCTTCGCGGGCGATCGCAAGACCCAGGCGATCCTCCGGGGCGACGAGGGCGCGGTGACGCTGTGGAAGGAGATCTTCGACACGCTGGTGGAGCCGTCCCTGGTGCAGCCCACCTTCGTGGTGGACTTCCCGATCGAGCTGTCCCCCCTGTCCAAGCAGAAGGCGGGCCAGCCGCGCCTCGTCGACCGCTTCGAGCTCTACGTCTCCCGGCGCGAGATCGCCAACGCCTACTCCGAGCTCAACGACCCCATCGACCAGCGGCGCCGCTTCGAGGAGCAGGCCGCGGAGCGCGAGCGGGGGGACGAGGAGGCGCACTGGATGGACGAGGACTTCGTGCGCGCCCTCGAGTACGGGCTGCCGCCGACCGCGGGAGAGGGGATCGGCATCGACCGGCTCGCGATGCTGTTCACCGACGCCGCGTCGATCCGCGACGTGATCCTGTTCCCGCACCTCCGGCCGGAGCGGGGCGGCGCCGACGCGGGCGACGACGAGACGGAGCCCGCTCCCTGATGTGGCCCGCGAGCCTGCCCTTCGAGGTCTTCCTCGGCCTGCGCTACCTCCGCGCGCGCGGCCACCGGACGAACCTTTCCCTCTTCGTATGGATCGGCATCGGGGGCGTGTTCCTCGGGGTCAGCGCCCTGATCGTGGTCCTGGCGGTGATGACCGGCTTCCAGGACGGCATCCGCGACAAGATCATCGCGGCCAACCCCCACGTCCTGATCATGGAGGCGGGCGGCCGCGGGGTGACCAACGGCGGAGCGCTCGCCGAGCGGGTGGCCCCGGTCCCCGGCGTGATCTCCGCGACCCCGTTCGTGCTGCAGCAGGCCCTGTTCACCTCGCCCGGCGGGGGAGCCACCGGCGGCCTGCTGCGCGGGGTCGACCTGGCCACGCCGGCGGTGCGCGACGCCCTCACCGCGCAGGTGCGCTTCGGCAGCGTCAAGCCGCTGCTCGACGGGCCGGAGCCTGCCCTTTTGCTCGGCCGCGAGCTGGCCCGGAGCCTGGGAGTGGTCGCGGGCGACCACATCACGGTGATCTCCCCGCAGGGGGCGATGACCGCGGTGGGGCTCGTACCCAAGATGCGGCGCTTCCTGGTGGCGGGCTACGTCGAGATCGGGATGTACGAGTACGACGTATCGCTGGCCTACACCACGCTCGCCGCGGCCCAGGAGTTCGCGGGGCTCGGGGACCGCGTCACCGGGGTCGAGGTCAAGCTCGCCAATCCGTTCGACGCCAAGGACGTGGGGCTAGCCATCGCCGGGCGCCTGAACGGGGCTTTCTGGATCCGGGACTGGATGGACATGAATCGCAACCTGTTCGCCGCGCTCCAGCTCGAGAAGCTCGCCCTCTTCGTGATCGTCACGATCATCGTGCTGGTCGCCGCCTTCGCGATCATCGGCCACTTGGTGCTGCTGGTGGCCGAGAAGCGCAAGGAGATCGGGATCCTCAAGGCGATGGGCGCGGGCGCCGGCAGCATCGGGGCGGTGTTCCTGGTGGCCGGCATGCTGATCGGGCTGGTGGGCACCGTGGCGGGCAGCGCGTTCGGGCTCCTGCTGATCTGGGTGCAGAACACCTACAAGATCATCCGCCTCGCCGGCGACGTCTACCAGATCAGCTACCTGCCGATGAAGCTCACCGGCTCCGACTTCGCGATGATCGTGGGCTCGACCCTGGTGATCTCCTTCCTCGCGACCATCTCGCCGGCCCGGCGGGCCGCCCGCATGGACCCGGTGGACGTGCTGCGCTATGAGTGAGCCGCTCCTCGTCGCCCAGGAGCTGGAGCGCGAGTACCGCATGGGGCCGGAGGCGGTCCGCGTCCTGCGCGGGGTGAGCCTGACCGTCAACGCGGGCGAGAGCGTGGCCATCATCGGGGCCTCCGGGGTGGGGAAGTCCACCCTGCTCCACCTGCTCGGCACGCTCGACCGGCCGACCGGCGGCCGGGTGCTGTGGGACGGCGCCGACGTCTCCGGCTGGAGCGACGCGGCGCTCGCGCGGCTGCGCCGCAGCGAGGTGGGATTCATCTTCCAGTTCTACAACCTCCTCGGCGAGATGACCGCGCTCGAGAACGCGATGCTGCCGGCGCTCATCCAGCGGGCGAGCGTGCCGGAGGCTCGGGAGCGCGCGGCCACCGCGCTGCAGGAGGTCGGGCTCGCCGACCGGCAGGCACACCGCCCGGGCGAGCTGTCGGGGGGCGAGCAGCAGCGCGTCGCGATCGCCCGCGCCCTCGTCGGGCGGCCGCGGGTCATCCTGGCCGACGAGCCCACCGGCAACCTCGATCCGAAGACCAGCGAGGTGATCTGGGACCTGTTCCTGCGGCTGCAGGCCGAGCATCACCTCGCGTTCGTGATCGCGACCCACAACCACGAGCTGGCGCGGAAGGCCGACCGGGGCTACCGGTTGGTGGATGGTCGAGCCGTGTCGTGGCCCTGAGGTCACCAGTTTCAATGGGTTACAGCGGGGTGACGGGAAGCCGGCCAAGAAATCCCTAGTGCCGCGGCGGCGGAAGGCATATACTGATCGCAGGTTTAGGAAGCATCGGGGCAGATAGTGCCCCCGGGGCGAACGACAACCCGAACTCGAGAAAGGCGCGAGGTCACCCACAGTGTTCGAGCGATTCACGGAGCGGGCGCGTCGGGTCATCATCCTGGCCAGGGAAGAGGCAGGGCGGTTCCGTCATGACTTCGTCGGGACCGAGCACATCCTCCTCGGACTCATCCGGGACGGCGAGGGCATCGCGACCGCGGTGCTTCAGCGTCTCGGGCTCCGCCTAGAGACGGTCAAGGCGGAAGTCGAGCGGGCACTGGCCGGGTTCCCCAAGACCTTGACCTTCGGTGAGGTGCCGTTCACCCCGCAGGCCAAGCGCGTCCTCGAGCTGTCGATCGAGGAAGCGCGCCAGCTCGGACACAACTACATCGGGACCGAGCATCTGCTCCTGGGCCTGATGAAGGAAGGGCAGTCCATCGCGGCGAAGATCCTGGAGTCGCTGGGCGCCCGGCTGGACGAGGTTCGGCAGGAGACGCTGGCGCTACTGGGGGATCAGTACTACCCGCGCCCGAAGAAGCGGTCGCAGACCCCGGTACTCGACGAGTTCGCCCGCGACCTCACCCAGCTCGCCCGCGAGAGCAAGCTCGACCCGGTCATCGGGCGCGAGACCGAGATCGAGCGGGTGATCCAGATCCTCGCCCGCCGCACCAAGAACAACCCGGTCCTGATCGGCGAGCCCGGCGTGGGCAAGACCGCCATCGTGGAAGGGCTCGCCCAGCGAATCGTGGGCCACGAGGTCCCGGACGTGCTGGCCCAGAAACGCCTCCTGCAGCTGGACCTGGGCGCGCTGGTGGCCGGCACCAAGTACCGCGGGCAGTTCGAGGAGCGCCTCAAGGCGGTGATGAAGGAGATCCGCCAGTCCGAGAACGTGGTCCTGTTCCTCGACGAGCTCCACACCCTGATCGGGGCCGGCGCCGCCGAGGGGGCCATCGACGCCTCCAACATGCTGAAGCCGGCCCTGTCCCGCGGGGAGATCCAGACCATCGGAGCCACCACCCTCGACGAGTACCGCAAGTACATCGAGAAGGACGGCGCGCTCGAGCGGCGCTTCCAGCCGGTCATCGTGCGGGCGCCCTCCGTTTCCGAGGCGGTCGAGATCATCAAGGGGCTGCGCCACAAGTACGAGGCGCACCACCGGGTGAAGATCACCGACGGGGCGATCGACGCGGCGGTGAAGCTGGCCGACCGCTACATCACCGACCGGCAGCTCCCCGACAAGGCGATCGACGTCATCGACGAGGCCTCGTCCCGCACCCGGCTCATGGCCCTGACCCCGCCGCCCGAGATCAAGGAGCTGGGCAAGGAAGTCGAGCGCGTGGTCCGCGAGAAGGACATGTACCTCGAGGCCCAGGAGTTCGAGAAGGCCGCCTCTCTTCGAGAGAAGGAGAAGCTGCTGCGCGGCCGCGACGAGGACATGAAGCGGGAATGGGACAAGCGCAAGGGCAAGGGGCCGCAGACGGTGAGCGAGGAGGACATCGAGTACATCGTCTCCCGCTGGACCGGCATCCCGCTGTCCAAGCTCGAGGAAAAGGAGTCGGCCAAGCTCGCCCGCATGGAGGAGGCCCTCCACGGCCGGATCGTCGGCCAGGGTGACGCGGTGGCCGCGGTCTCGCGGGCCATCCGCCGCTCCCGGGCCGGGCTCAAGGACAGCCGTCGCCCGGTGGGCTCGTTCATCTTCCTGGGTCCCACCGGCGTGGGCAAGACCGAGCTGGCCCGCACCCTGGCCGAGTACCTGTTCGGCGACGAGAACGCGCTGATCCGGGTCGACATGTCCGAGTACATGGAGAAGTTCTCGGTCTCCCGCCTCCTCGGCGCCCCTCCCGGCTACGTGGGGTACGAAGAGGGCGGGTTCCTCACCGAGAAGGTCCGCCGCCGGCCGTACTCGGTGGTGCTCTTCGACGAGATCGAGAAGGCCCATCCGGACGTCTTCAACATGCTGCTGCAGGTGCTGGACGACGGCCGCCTCACCGACTCGGTCGGCCACGTGGTCGACTTCAAGAACACGATCCTGATCATGACCTCCAACCTCGGCACCAGCTTCATCGGCAAACGGGTCTCGCCCGGCTTCCTGCCCGAGGGGGAGGACAGCACGCACGACAAGATGAAGGAGCGGGTGCTCGAGGAGCT